>NZ_JBAWDE010000020.1:0-71405 GCF_049590575.1 Pseudomonas sp. | reverse complement strand
TGGTTGCGCAGGGCCAGGCCGGTCCACTTCAACACCACCTGGGCCAGCTGCCGTTCGCTGATGGGTTTGGTCAGGTAGTCGTCCATGCCGCTTTGCAGCAAGGCGCGTTTTTCATTGGCCATGGCGTGAGCGGTGAGGGCGACCACCGGTAACGGCGTGCCCTGGCGCTCGCTTTCCCACTGGCGGATCGCCTCGGTGCTCTGGCGACCGTCCATGCCGGGCATTTGCACGTCCATCAGGACCAGGTCGAAGGTGTCCTGTTTCACTGCATCGACCGCTGCGTAACCGCTTTCCACTGCGCGCACGCGGGCGCCCATGTCTTCGAGCAGGGTTTGCACCAGCAGCAGGTTCGCCGGGTTGTCGTCCACACACAGCACGCGTGGTGCCCGGCTGGACAGCGGCTCGCCCGGTTCACTGCGCGACGGGCGCGGGCTGATCAGGTCGGACAGCGCCCGACGCAGCTTGCGCGTGCAGGCCGGCTTGGCCTGCAACTGGCTGTTAGGGTTGGGCACCGACTGGTTGAACAGCATCTGTTCGGTGGTGGGGCACAGCACCAGCACCTTGCAGCCCAGGTGTTCGAGGTCCCACAGGTGTTGGTTGAGGCGTTCGGGCGGAATGTCATTGGCGGTTACGCCCAGCACGGCCAGGTCGATGGCCAGGTCGGTCTGGTGCGCGCTGGTAATGCCATTGGTCAGGCTTTCCAGGGTATTGAACGGCGTGACTTCCAGGCCGCAGTCTTCCAACTGATGTTGCAGGGCCTGGCGCGCCAATTCGTGGTTTTCCAGCACCGCCACGCGATGGCCGAGCAACGGCGCACAGGGCAGGTCCTCGACGTCATCACGGGTCTTGGGCAGGTTCAGGCTGATCCAGAATTCCGAGCCTTCGCCCGGCGTGCTGTCGACGCCGATTTCACCGCCCATCTGTTCGATCAGACGTTTGGAGATCACCAGGCCCAGCCCTGTGCCGCCCGGTTGGCGCGACAGCGAATTGTCGGCCTGGCTGAATGCCTGGAACAGTGCGCGCACGTCCTGGCTGGACAGGCCGATGCCGGTGTCCTGCACGCTGATGCGCAACTGCACGCTGTCTTCTTGCTCTTCCTCGATCATCGCCCGGGCCACGATGGTGCCTTCGCGGGTGAACTTGATCGCGTTGCTGATCAGGTTGGTCAGGATCTGTTTCAGGCGCAGCGGGTCCCCTACCAGCGCCAGCGGCGTGTCGCGGTACACCAGGCTCACCAGTTCCAGCTGCTTGGCATGGGCGGCGGGGGCGAGGATGGTCAGGGTGTCCTGCAGCAGGTCGCGCAGGTTGAAGGGGATGCTGTCAAGGACCAGCTTGCCGGCTTCGATCTTCGAGAAATCCAGAATCTCGTTGATGATGCCCAGCAGGTTGTCGGCAGATTTTTCGATGGTCCCCAGGTAGTCCAGCTGGCGTGGGGTCAATTCGCTTTTTTGCAGCAGGTGGGTGAAACCAAGGATGCCGTTGAGCGGCGTGCGGATTTCATGGCTCATGTTGGCCAGGAACTCCGACTTGATGCGGCTGGCCTCCAGGGCCTCCTTGCGTGCCAGGTCCAGCTCGATGTTCTGGATCTCGATGGTTTCCAGGTTCTGGCGCACGTCTTCGGTGGCCTGCTCGATGCTGTGTTGCAGTTCTTCCTGGGCATTTTGCAGGGTTTCGGCCATGCGGTTGATGCCCGAGGCCAGTTGGTCCAGCTCCTGGCTACCCAGGGCGGGCAGGCGGGTTTCCAGGTTGCCGTCCTTGAGCTGGGCCACCGCCTGCTTGATCTGGCCGATCGGCGAATTGATCGTGCGGCTGATGCGCAGGGCGAGGGCGGCGGTGATGATCAGGCCAATCGCAATCAGCAAAAGGCTGGCAAACAGGCTGCGGTAGCCGCGCAGCAACATGCCGTTGTGCGACAGCTCCACTTCGACCCAGCCCAGCAGGCGGTCGGCTTCATCGGGGATCAGGTCGCCGGCCAGGTTGCGATGGCGGCCAAACACCGGCAGCAGGTAGCGCGTGGCATCACTGCCGGTGCGCTGCAGCAAGTGGGAGCTGTTGCCGATCGGCGGCAGGTTGAGCATGGTCGGGCCGGCATGCGCCAGGGGCGTGCGGTCCGGGCTGAGGAACGACACGGCGCGTACGTCCTGTTGCTCCAAAGATTGCGTGGCGATGCGCTCCAGCAGCTCGGTATTGCGCGCGCTCAGCGCAGGCGCCACCAACGGTGCCAGCTGCTCGGAGATCATTTCGCCGCGTTGCAGCAACTGCGTCTGCAGCTCCGACAGCTGCATCCAGGTGAAGTAGCCGCCCAACAACGTCGCCATCAGGCTGGTCGGTAATAAGCTCAGCAACAGTACGCGGCCTTTTATCCCCATTCTTGTAAGCACGCCACTCTCCTGCTACCACACTGTTATCGATAATCGGCGCAGGCATCCGGCCCAAACCGCCTGCGCAGTGTAGCCATTTGCGCGGCCTGGAATCTCGCAAATTAATGACATGTGGCAATCTTCAGTCGATTTTGGCGTCGGGTGGCGATTGCCTGGGGCGGGGTAATCTTGAATAATCAGTCATTGAGAATCACTTGCAGACGCTAATGAATCCCGCAGCAATCAGCCCACCCAGTATCCTGACCATCGAAGATGACCCCGTGCTGGGCGCCTATGTCCACGAGCACCTGGGGCGTTGCGGCTTCCAGGTGACCTGGTGCCAGAACGGCCAGCAAGGTTTGCAGATGGCACGCGAGCAGGCGTTTGACGTGGTGCTGATGGATATCCTGTTGCCGGGGTTGGATGGCTTGTCGATTCTTACCCACTTGCGCCGCAGCCATTCGATCCCGGTGATCCTGATGTCGGCCCTGGGCGCCGAGGCCGATCGCGTCAGTGGCTTTCGCCTGGGCGCCGATGACTACCTGCCCAAGCCGTTCAGCATGATCGAGCTGCGGGTGCGCATAGAAGCCATCCTGCGCCGCGTGGCCCTGGATCGGCGGCCATTGCCGAGCCTGGCGCCGGTGCGCGAGGACGCCCGCACCCTGCGTTTCGACGATGAACTGTGCGACGTCTTCCATCACGACCACTGGGCCGGCCTGACCCGCAGCGAATACCGCCTGCTGGAAACCCTGCACCGCAACAGCGAAGAAGTCCTCAGCAAGGCGTTCCTTTACCAGCACGTGCTGCAACGTGGTTACGCCCCGCACGACCGCAGCCTCGACATGCATATCAGCCAGATCCGCCGCAAGCTCAAGGCCATCGGCTACAGCGAGCGCGAAGTGCGCACCGTGTGGGGCAAGGGGTATGTGCTGAGCGGTCACGATGACGGCCTTTAAGCAGTTGCCGGGCAAGCATTCCTTATTCTGGAAACTCGCGTGTCTGTTGATAGCCTTCTGCTTGCTGATGATCTGGCTCAGTTGGTCGTGGGGCCGCTACATGGAAGAGCAGAACGCTTACCTGGCCGAGGAGTCCCGCGAGGTGCTCAAGGGCTACGCGGCGGGCGCCGAGCTGGCCTGGACCACCCAGAGGCGTGCCGGCGTGGACGCCTGGTTGCAAGTGATGGCCAAGCGCGAGTCCACCTGGATCGGCGTGATCGGTAGCGACCTGCAATCACTCAGCAGTACGCCGCTGACCGTCCAGGAAAGCCAGCGCCTGACCTTCCTGCGTGGCCTAGACTGGCCGGTGAGCCGGCATGTGAAAGGCTTGCCGTGGATGAAAATTCCGTTTCCCGTGGACCCCAACGCCGGTTCGTTGGTGATCGAGCTGCCGCAGCGTTTTATGCCGGGGCGTTATCAGTTGCTGTGGCGGGTAGTCACCAATGGCGTGATCCCCGGCCTGTTCACCCTGTTGCTGTGCATTGGCCTGTACCGGTTGCTGATCGTGCCGCTGAATCAACTGCGCGGGCAGGCCAATGCCTGGCGTGCCGACCAGCTGAATACACGGTTGTCCCACGCTGCCACCAGCCGCCAGGACGAGTTGGGCGAACTGGGGCGCGCGTTCGATCATATGTCCGAGCGTTTGCAGGGCACGGTGGTATTGCAGCAGCAATTGCTGCGCGACATGTCCCATGAACTGCGCACGCCGTTGAGCCGTTTGCGGGTGGCCTGCGACAGTGAGCAGGACCTGGCGCAACTGCGTGATCGGCTCGGGCGCGAGATCGACGCCATGCAGCGCCTGGTGGAAGACAGCCTGCAACTGGCCTGGCTGGACACCGAGCGTGCGCCGCTGCCCCAGGAAGACATCCAGCTTCAAGCCCTGTGGGACATGCTGCGGGAAAACGCGTGTTTTGAAAGCGATTGGCCTGCGTCGCGCCTGCCGTGCCTGTTGGGCGCCGATTGTTGGGTGCGCGGCAACCTGAACACCCTGGCCCAGGCCCTGGAAAACATTCTGCGCAATGCGATTCGGCATTCTCCTGCAGAGGGCATTGTGCGCCTGGACGGTCGGCGCGATGGCGAGTATTGGCACCTGTGGCTGGAGGATCAGGGCGAGGGCATTGCCGAGCAGGATCTGGAGCGGATCTTCGCGCCCTTTACCCGCCTGGACGGATCACGGCCTGGGGATGGCGGCTTCGGCCTGGGCTTGAGTATTGCGCGCAACGCGGTGCAGCGCCAGCAAGGCAGCTTGTGGGCGGAAAACACGGGTGTGGGCCTGCGCGTACATTTGCGTTTGCGGGCTTGCTGACCTTCAACGGCGGCGCTGTTTGCGCTTCTTCCATTGGTGCGCAACCCACCAGCGCCAATAGAGCATGGTCAGGCAATAAGCCAGCACGCCCAATACCAGCCCCAATACCACCGAACCCAGCAGGAACGGCTGCCACAGGGTACTCAACTGACCGCTGATCCACTCCCAGGTCAAATCATCGGGCAAGCTGCGGGCTGGCACATTCATCAGCCAGGCGCCCGTCATGTAAGTGCAGACAAATACCACCGGCATGGTGATCGGGTTGGTCAGCCACACCAGGCTGACGGCGATGGGCATATTGCCGCGCACGGTAATCGCCAGCACGGCTGCCAATAACATCTGCAACGGAATAGGGATAAATGCCGCGAACAAACCCACCGCCATGGCCCGCGCCACCGAGTGTCGGTTCAGGTGCCAGAGGTTGGGGTCATGCAGCAACGTGCCGAGAAACTGTAATGACTTGTGTTCCCTGATACTCGTGGGATCGGGCATGTACCGTTTGAATAGGCGCCGGGGCATAAGGGGTCCAGGTCAGTTCGAGGGACAAGTATGCCCGCATTCTATAAACAGAAAATTCAGACTTTGTGACAAAACATCATAGGCCGTGCTGGGCATCCGGCTAAGACTGAGTGGATCATCGGAAAGGAATGGTTCATGAAGACAGGGATGTTCGCGCTCGGAGTTGGCTTGCTGTCACTGCGATTTCTCCCTGCATTACCCTCGGGTGGGTGGTTGCTGGCAATGCTGGTCATGGCCTTGATGCTGTTGCCTTTTCGCACCTATCCGCTGGCGTTTTTCCTGCTGGGGCTGGGCTGGGCGTGCATCAGCGCACAGTCGGCGCTGGATGATCGCCTGACGCCAGCGCTGGAGGGCCAGACACGCTGGGTGGAGGGGTGGGTAACCGGGCTGCCGCAACGCACCGGCGAAGGGATCCGTTTTGAGTTGACCGACAGCCGGTCACGCACGGCCCGGCTGCCCAAGCGTATTCGCGTGTCGTGGCGGGGAGGTCCAGAGGTTCGCAGCGGCGAGCGCTGGCGATTGGCAATCACGCTCAAGCGGCCGACTGGGCTGTTGAATTTTCATGGGTTTGACCAGGAGGCCTGGCTGTTGGCCCGGCGAATCGGCGCCACGGGGTCGGTCAAGGATGGTCAGCGCCTGGCCCCGGCGCGCGATGCCTGGCGTGACAGTGTCCGCCAACGCCTGCTGGCGGTGGATGGCCAAGGTCGCGAAGCGGGCCTCGCGGCCCTTGTATTGGGCGATGGTTCGGGGTTGGCCGCTGAGGATTGGCAGGTCTTACAAGACACCGGCACCGTTCACCTGCTGGTGATTTCCGGCCAGCACATCGGCTTGCTGGCGGGGCTGATTTACGCGCTGGTCGCAGGCCTGGCGCGCTTTGGTTGTTGGCCGTGCACCTGGCCATGGTTGCCATGGGCGTGCGCCCTGGCGTTTGTCGCCGCCCTGAGTTACGGCCTGCTGGCGGGGTTCGGCGTACCGGTACAGCGCGCCTGTGTGATGGTCGGGCTGGTGTTGTTGTGGCGTTTGCGCTTTCGTCATTTAGGGATTTGGTGGCCGTTGCTGCTGGCGCTGAATGCGGTGCTGATCCTGGAGCCGCTGGCCAGTTTGCAGCCGGGATTCTGGTTGTCCTTTGCCGCCGTGGCGGTGCTGATCCTGGCGTTTGCCGGGCGGTTGGGGCCTTGGAGCGTCTGGCAGGCGTGGACCCGGCCCCAGTGGCTGATCGCCATCGGGCTGTTTCCGATATTGCTCGTGCTGGGGTTGCCGATCAGCCTGAGTGCACCGCTGGCCAATCTGCTTGCAGTGCCCTGGATCAGCCTGGTGGTGTTACCGCTGGCGTTATTGGGCACGGCATCGCTGCCGTTGCCATTTGTGGGTGAGGGGTTGTTGTGGCTGGCGGGTGGCGCGCTGGATGGTCTGTTCACAGGCTTGGCGTGGCTGGCCGCGCAAGCCCCCGCCTGGGTTCCGGCCGAGGTGCCGTTGGGCTATTGGTCGGTGAGCCTGATGGGGGCGGTGCTGCTGTTACTGCCCAACGGCGTGCCGTTGCGCCTGCTGGGCTGGCCGATGCTGTTGCTGGCAGTGTTTCCGCCGCGCACGCTGGTGCCCGACGGGCAAGTGGACGTGGTGCAACTGGATGTCGGCCAGGGGCAAGCGGTGATTCTGCGCACGCGCCATCACACATTGCTCTACGATGCCGGCCCGCGCTCAGGGGCGTTCGACCTGGGCGCGCGGGTGGTGCTGCCGTCGCTGCGAAAGCTCGGGGTTGAAGGCTTGGACATGCTGCTGCTCAGCCACGCCGACGCCGATCATGCGGGCGGCGCGGCGGCGGTGGCCAAGGGGTTGCCGATCAAGCGTGTAGTGGGTGGGGAAACCGCTGGGCTGCCCGTCGTGCTCAACGCGCAAGCCTGCGTCAGCGGTGAGCAGTGGACATGGGACGGCGTGGTGTTCGAACTGTGGCAATGGCCTGGTGCTACTAGCGGTAATCCAACGTCCTGCGTATTGCGCGTGCAGGCCAATGGCGAGCGCCTGCTGCTGACCGGGGATATCGATCACGCAGCCGAACAGGCCTTCCTCGCCTCACCGCTGGCGATGTCGACGCACTGGCTGCAAGCCCCGCACCATGGCAGTCGCAGTTCGTCTTCCCAGCGATTTCTACAGCGCTTGGCCCCCAGGTCGGTGCTGATATCGCGGGGGCGTGGCAATGCGTATGGGCATCCGCATCCGCAAGTGATGGCGCGCTACCAGGCGTTGGGCAGCCAGGTCTACGACAGCGCCGAGCAAGGCGCTGTGCGCCTGCAACTGGGGGCGTTTGCGCCACCGGTTGTTGCGCGCGGTCAACTCAGGTTCTGGCGTGAACGCTTACCCTAGCCCCAGGTATGGCGGGTGAGCCCCGCTGGCGAACCTATATGGTAAAGTGGCGCACTTTTTCGAGGGGACATTCACTGTGTGGGAATTGGTCAAATCCGGCGGCTGGATGATGTTGCCGATCATCATGAGTTCCATCGCCGCACTCGGCATCGTCGCCGAACGCCTGTGGACCCTGCGCGCCAGCCGCGTCACCCCCGAGCACCTGCTGGGGCAGGTCTGGGGCTGGATCAAGAACAAGCAGTTGGACAAGCAAAAGCTCAAGGAACTGCGGGCCAACTCGCCGCTGGGTGAGATCCTCGCCGCGGGCCTGGCCAACTCCAAGCATGGTCGCGAGATCATGAAAGAGTGCATCGAAGAGGCTGCTGCCCGGGTCATCCATGAACTGGAGCGCTATATCAATGCCCTCGGCACCATCGCCGCGATGGCGCCGTTGCTCGGCCTGCTGGGTACGGTGCTGGGCATGATCGATATTTTCAGCTCGTTCATGGGCTCGGGCATGACCACCAACGCCGCGGTGCTGGCCGGTGGTATTTCCAAGGCGCTGATCACCACGGCTGCGGGCCTGATGGTGGGGATTCCCTCGGTGTTCTTCCACCGTTTCCTGCAACGCCGTATCGATGAACTGGTGGTCGGCATGGAACAGGAAGCCATCAAACTGGTGGAAGTGCTGCAGGGCGACCGCGATGTGGACCTGGTCGAGGGCAGAGCGTGAAATTTCGCCGCAAGCAACGGGAAAATGTCGATATCAACCTCGCGTCATTGATCGACGTGGTGTTTATCCTGCTGCTGTTTTTCGTGGTCACCACGACCTTTACCCGGCAAACCGAACTGCGCGTCGACTTGCCGGAAGCCGTCAGCGGTTCGCCGGCCGAAGATCAGGAGGTCAAACAACTGGATATTGCCATCAGCGCCGACGGGGTGTTTTCGGTGAACAACCAGTTGCTCGAGAAAAATGACCTCAATAGCCTGATGGATGCCCTGCAGAAAGAGTCCGGGGGCGACACCACAATGCCGCTGTCCATCAGTGCCGATGGCAAGACCCAGCACCAGGCTGTGATCACCGCGATGGACGCCGCCGGCAAGCTCGGTTTCAGCCATCTACGCATGACCACCGTCGAGGCGGCGAGCCCACCCTGATGGCCATGTCCGATCGTTTGCTCAAGGCCTGGTACGAGGGCCATCCGGCACTCGCGCTGCTGCGGCCGTTGGAGTTGTTGTATCGCCGGGTGGTGCTACGCAAACGCGCGCGCTTCCTGGCGGGCGAGGGCGAGATCTATCAATCGCCGGTGCCGGTGGTGGTGGTCGGCAATATCACCGTGGGGGGCACCGGCAAGACGCCGCTGATCCTGTGGTTGATCGAGCACTGCCACCGCAGCGGTGTGCGTGTCGGTGTGGTCAGTCGTGGGTATGGGGCCAAGCCGCCGCAATTGCCATGGCGGGTCGAAGCCAGCCACAGCGCCGAGGTGGCCGGTGATGAGCCGTTATTGATCGTGCAGCGGTGTGGCGTGCCCCTGGTGATCGACCCTGACCGCAGCCGCGCGGTCAAGGCGCTGCTGGCGAGTGAAACCCTGGACCTGATCCTGTCTGACGATGGCCTGCAACATTACCGCCTGGCCCGTGACCTTGAGCTTGTGCTGATTGATGCCGCGCGTGGCTTGGGCAATCGCCGTTGCCTGCCGGCCGGACCATTGCGCGAGCCGGTGGAGCGCCTGCGGAGTGTCGATACGCTGCTCTACAACGGCGCCAAGGCGGATCGCGAGGATGGTTTTGCCTTTCACCTGCAACCCAGCGCGTTGGTCAATCTGCAAACCGGCGAGCGTCAGCCAGTCGATTATTTCCCGGCCGGCCAGCAGGTGCATGCGGTCGCCGGTATCGGCAACCCGCAGCGTTTCTTCAATACCCTTGAAACGCTACACTGGCAGCCAATACCCCATGCTTTTGCCGACCACGCGCCCTACAGCGCCGAGGTCTTGAATTTTACGCCGTCATTGCCGCTGGTCATGACCGAGAAGGACGCGGTGAAGTGCCGCGCCTTTGCCCGGCCCGACTGGTGGTACCTTGCAGTGGATGCCGTGCCGTCGCCAGCGTTCGTCGCCTGGTTCGACACGCAGCTGATGCGCCTGCTGCCGGCCCGCTTATTGCCTTAAACGCTGCTATCCAGGAAACATTCATGGACACCAAATTGCTCGACATCCTTGCTTGCCCGATCTGCAAAGGCCCGCTCAAGCTCAGCGCCGACAAAACCGAGCTGATCAGCAAAGGCGCCGGCCTGGCGTACCCGATCCGCGATGGCATCCCGGTGATGCTTGAAAGCGAAGCCCGTACCCTGACCACCGATGAGCGCCTGGATAAATGACCACAGCCTTTACCGTTGTCATTCCCTCGCGCTACGCCTCGACCCGCCTGCCGGGCAAACCGCTGCAGCTGATCGGCAGCAAGCCGATGATTCAGTTGGTGTGGGAACAGGCCTGCAAGAGCAGCGCCGAACGCGTGGTGGTGGCCACTGATGACCCGCGCATCATCGAAGCCTGCAAGGGCTTTGGTGCCGAAGCGGTGCTCACGCGCGAAGACCACAACTCCGGCACCGACCGCCTGGCCGAAGTGGCCACGCAACTGGGCCTGGCGCCAGACGCCATTGTGGTCAACGTGCAAGGTGACGAGCCATTGATCCCGCCGAGTGTGATCGACCAGGTCGCCGCCAACCTGGCAGCTCATGGCGAAGCACGCATGGCAACCCTGGCCGAGCCGATCGAAGACATCGAGACCCTGTTCAACCCGAACGTGGTCAAGGTGGTCAGCGACATTAATGGCCTGGCGCTGACATTTAGCCGCTCGACCTTGCCATGGGCACGGGATGCCTTCGCCAAACGTCCTGATGTATTGCCGGAAGGCGTGCCGTACCGCCGTCATATTGGTATCTACGCCTACCGCGCCGGGTTCCTGCACGACTTCGTCAGTTGGGGCCCGTGCTGGCTGGAAAACACCGAATCCCTGGAACAGCTGCGTGCCCTGTGGCATGGCGTGCGTATCCACGTCGACGATGCGCTGGAAGCACCGCCGGCTGGCGTCGACACCCAGGAAGACCTTGAGCGCGTCCGTCGCCTGCTGGGGGCTTGATGGAGGTTCTGTTTGTCTGCCTGGGCAATATCTGCCGTTCGCCCACCGCTGAAGGTGTGCTGCGTCATAAGTTGCGCGAAGCGGGGCTGGCGGGGCAGGTAGACGTGGCGTCTGCCGGCACCGGGGACTGGCATGTCGGCAATCCGCCGGACCAGCGCAGCCAGCGTGCGGCATTGGTTCGCGGCTACGACCTGTCGGCGCAGCGTGCCCAGCAGGTCAGCCGCGCCGACTTTGCGCGTTACGACCTGATCCTGGCCATGGACCACAGCAACCTGCGCAACCTCAAGGCGATGCAGCCGGGGCAGGGCAAGGCCGAGCTGGACCTGTTCCTGCGCCGCTTTGAAGCTGAAGTGGACGAAGTGCCTGACCCTTACTACGAAGGCGAACTAGGCTTCGAGCGGGTCCTGGACCTGATCGAGCAAGCTTGTGATTTATTGGTGATCGAATTGAAGGGGCGGTTATGACCTTGCAGGTGCTTGCGCAGGTCTCGCTCAAGCCTTTCAACAGCTTTGGCATTGATGTGCGAGCCCAGCTGTTCGCCGAAGCCCACAACGATGACGACGTGCGTGAGGCCCTGGCTTACGCAGCCGCCCATGGCTTGCCGCTGCTGGTGATCGGTGGTGGCAGCAATCTGTTGCTGACCCAGGATATCCCGGCGCTGGTCTTGCGCATGGCCACCCAGGGTATCCGCGTATTGAGCGATGACGGCGTGCAGGTGGTGGTCGAAGCCGAGGCCGGCGAAGCCTGGCACCCGTTCGTGCTGTGGACCCTGGCGCAGGGCTTCTGCGGCCTGGAAAACCTCAGCCTGATCCCCGGCACAGTCGGTGCCGCGCCGATGCAGAACATTGGCGCCTACGGCGTAGAAATCAAAGACGTATTCGCCGGGCTGACCGCGTTGGATCGCCACACCGGCGAATTGCGCGACTTCAGCCTGGAGGCGTGCAACTTCGCCTACCGTGACAGCCTGTTCAAGCACGAAACCGGCCGTTGGCTGATCCTGCGCGTGCGTTTTGCCCTGAGCCGCACCCGCCACCTCAAACTCGACTACGGCCCGGTGCAGCAGCGCCTGGCGGGGCAGGGCATCACCGAGGCGACACCGAGTGATGTGAGCCGGGCGATCTGCAGCATTCGCCGCGAAAAACTGCCGGACCCGGCAGAGCTTGGCAATGCCGGCAGCTTCTTCAAGAACCCGCTGGTGTCCCAGGCGTTGGCCGCAGAGTTGCAGAGCCTGTACCCGGACCTGGTGGCCTACCCTCAGGCCGACGGGCAGATGAAACTCGCCGCCGGCTGGCTGATCGACAAGGCTGGCTGGAAGGGCTTTCGTGAAGGCGATGCAGGCGTACACGCGCTACAGGCGCTGGTGCTGGTCAACTATGGCACTGCCTCGGGGCATGACATTGCGAACCTGGCTCGTCGTATCCAGCAAGATATCGCCGAGCGCTTCAAGGTCGACCTGGAAATGGAACCTAATCAGTACTGAATCCAGACCTTGATAGCGTGAAAACAAAAATGCCCCGTATCTTTCGATACGGGGCATTTTTATTGCGGCAGGTGATCAGTCATCGCGGCTCATGATGCCGAAGATCTGCAACAGGCTGATAAACAGGTTGTAGATCGATACATACAGGCTGATGGTCGCCATGATGTAGTTGCGCTCACCACCGTGGATGATCGCGCTGGTCTGGAACAGGATGCACACCGAGGAGAACAGCACGAAACCTGCGCTGATCGCCAGTTGCAGGCCGCTGATCTGGAAGAACATGCTGGCGACCACTGCACCCAGCAGCACGAAGAAACCTGCGGTGATGAAGCCGCCCAGGAAGCTCATGTCCTTGCGGGTGATCAGCACGTAGGCCGACAGGCCGCCAAACACCAGGGCCGTCATGGCAAATGCCGAGCTGACCACTTCCGCGCCGCCGGCCATGCCGAGGTAACGGTTGAGGATCGGGCCGAGGATGAAGCCCATGAAACCGGTCAGTGCAAACGCCGACACCAGGCCCCAGGCCGAGTCACGCAGCTTGTTGGTCAGGAAGAACAGGCCATAGAAACCGATCAGCACGACGAAGATATTCGGGTAACCGACGCGCATCTGTTGAGCCACGAACGCCATTACGCCGCTGAATGCGAGGGTAAGGGCGAGCAAGCCATAGGTGTTGCGCAACACGCGGCTGACTTCAAGCTGCTCAGCCTGCGCGTTGCCATTCACTGCGTAATTCTGTTCGCGCATGGCGACACTCCTTCGGTTTTGAAACATTCAGTCGCAAGGATCATAACAGACGCTCTGTAACAAGCGATGGCGAGAGTTTGACAGTGTGTTTCATTCGGGTATTATGGCGCCCGCTGAGACGGGATAGGCTACTATAATCCTGTGATGCACAAGGGAAATTGGCAGAGTGGTTGAATGCACCGGTCTTGAAAACCGGCGGACGTTAATAGCGTCTCCAGGGTTCGAATCCCTGGTTTCCCGCCAAGATTCAAACAAAAGCCCCGCACTAGCGGGGCTTTTGCGTTTCTGTGGTGCGAGAGATCAAGCCGCTCATTTACTTATAGTTTCCGCATCATTTCAGGCGGTTTCCGCAACTCGATGTCAGCGGGTTGGTTTTACTATCTCCCCGACACGCCTGTAAACAGTCTCAGTGATGCGCTTGTCCGTATGCCCCAGCAGGCGGCTGGCATCCCCTAGGTCGAGGATCTCGCTGGCCGCTTTCGGGCGGATGTCACGGAACTGGAACTGACGAATGCTTGCTGCCAGAACCCCGTCACCCGCCTCTCTGGCGATAACAATTGCCTTATCCCGCGCATCGTCAAAGCGTAGCCTTAGCATGTGCTTGGTCACTTGCCTCCCATCCTCAGTGACGATCAGATAAGGGTTTCGAACTCCACGGGTGCGTCTCTGTGCGATCAAGCGCTCAACCAGTGCGCCTAAATCATTCATCGCGCCGGCGGCCGTCAGGCGGATTCGCAGCTTCTTGGACGTCTTGCCCTGAGACACCTGCAGAAATTCATTAACCGCGTCGGCCTCCCGCATTGAGAGCGTGTCAGCCGGGCGCTGGGCAGTCAGGTATGCCAGATCCATTGCATCGCGCAGCTCTGAGGCTGCCACCGCGTATACGGCGCTCCAGATTTCCTCGCTGGCGTAGAAGTCGCGCGGCGCCTCTTTGTTCTTGCGAACGCCGGCGGCGGGGTTGGCCTCAGTCAATCCCCACTCGCGTGCGAGGTTGTAGATGTGTGACAGCAAGGAGATCTCCCGGTTGGCTCGAACCTTGGCGGTGCGGCTGTCGCGGTACTGCGCAATAATCTGCGGCGTTACCGCAACGATAGGCGCGTCACTGAACACATTACGCAGCTGTTTCAGGCTCAGCCGGTTATCGCTTTGCGTTTTGGGCGCCTTGCCCGGGATGATCTCCCGTTCGTACCGGTCAAACACCTGGCCCAGCAGAGCGTTCTTCGTAGGCACCGGCTTGCAATCAAGCTTTGCCCATTCAGCCTTGGCGATATCCAAGTCACCCCCGAGCGGGATTTCTACCCGCTTCCCGTCTTCATTCCTCCCGTCGTAATAGTACCCAACCCACTCTTTACCGCCTTTCAGCGTGCGCACACGCCGAATCATTCGCGGCGGCAGGTCCCTGTTTGCCGCCTTTTTCGCTCGCATTTCGTCATCCTACCCGTGACAAGTCCAACGACCAGGCTTCGGCCGCTACGTTTTCTGCTGATGGCTTCACGCCGGCCAGCTTCATTCGGGCGTACACGCGCCCAACCACCGGACGCCGGGCCCGAGTGAGTACATATTTCCAGCCGTTCCGATCCAGCCAAGCGATCTGGCCAGAAGGAATCATGTAGCCGGTAATTGCCGCGATCTCTTCTTCGGCAAGGGTTTCGCTTTGAATTTCCATAGTGGTGTCCTTGCCGCGCTGGGCGGCAGAAGGTGGGTTAGGGTTGCTTCATGAAGGTTATCCAGTGCGTTTTCTCGCGCTTTCCGGACTTGTGGCCAAACAGCGGTAGTTGTTCGGTGAGGGCAAGATCTCGCTGACCCGGATCTGGGTTTCGTTCCACTTGAAGATCAGGAACTGGCCGGGCCGCAGAACACGGAAGCACTCGGCGAAGCCTTGGCGCAGATCGTCGCGCCAGTCGTCGGTGAGGATTCCGTACTTCAATCGCAACCAGCTTTCACGGCCGGCGCGCACCAGGTGCGGCGGATCGAATACCACTATGTTGAAACTGGCGTCAGGGAAGGGCAGATGTCGAAAGTCCATGATCACGTCAGGCTCAACCTTCAGCACCCGGCCATCACACAGCACGTGCTCTTCGTCGCGGATGTCACCAAGCAGGGCTCGCTGGTCGCCTTTGTCGAACCACATCATTCGGCTGGCGCTACAAGGGTCGAGGACTTGCGCATTCATGGCCTTGGCCCCTTGTAGATGAACACGTAGGCGAACCAGAGGGTGGCGATCATGGCGTCACCCTGCGCGCGCACTGAACATAGGGGCCGTCATCCGTATCGAAGATCCCCATCAGGAACCACTCAGGTCCTGGCGATTCGGGATTCCAGGCGGTGCACGCAGCATCCTCTTCAGGTAGCTCCTCGAGCTCGTCGCCCGAGTGCCAGCCTTTCAACTCCAGTCCCTGTTCCTTGACCCATGCAACGTACGGCGCCGGGTCTTCGCCATCGCCAAAGCTGGGAATGTTCGGGTGATACCACCAGCCGTCCGCATCGCGCTTCACTTCGACCGGTCCGAATGGCTTGATGCCGCTGTGCGCCACGCAGGGAGTGATGTAAACCACGTCGGAGTAGTGACCGCCGCCAGAGCTGAATTCCATCTTGCAGCCGCACTTGGCAGGCTCGCTGTTGACGAACGTAATCTTTTCTTCAGGCATGACTTCGTCCTTGCCGCTAAAGCGGCTGACTTTGAAGGGGGAGGGGTTACCACTGGCTTAGTTTCCACGGTACGACATACACTTTGTCTGTATGTCTGCCATCAGAAAGGTATGTATGAGTCCGAAATCGAACGCGCTTTTCCACTTTACGAAAAGCGTCGAAACGCTAAAGCACATTTTGAGGGGGGGCTTTTGGCCTCGTTACTGTCTAGAGGACGTCGGGTGGCTGGGGTATGAGAAATTTACCTACGTTGCTTACCCTATGGTTTGCTTTTGTGATATCCCGCTTTCCCGGATATCAGATCACGTAAATTTTTATGGGGATTTCGGTATAGGCTTGACCCGTCAATGGGCTGAAAGGAATGGCCTCAACCCTGTATTCTACGTTTCCGGCGGGAACAACATTACAAGCGCATTCAGGTCGTTTAACGAGCTAGCATCAATCAAAGATAATGTTGAACTCTCAGATAAGTTAAAAGATGTAATGCGAGAATTCTTGGCTTTTACTAAACCTACTACAGGAAAAATGATTGTAGAGGATGCACCTGTCGAAAAGCTTTTTTATCAAGAATCGGAATGGAGGTATGTAGCAAAGGGGCCGCAGATCCGCTCGCATACCTTGCGTGAAAATTTTGACATACTGGAAAAACGAGACGAACTGAATAACGTAACGCGGGAGCATTGCATGATAAAGGTAGCGCCCGCAGACATACGCTATATATTTGTTCGGCAAGATGCTGACATTCCAGACATTATAAACTTTATTCAAACTGATCTGGATCACTATCCGAGTGCCGACTTAAAGCTGCTTATGAGTCGGGTAGTGTCACTTGAAAGTATTAAGCTTGATATGTGATTAAGCATGTTCCTTGAGTGCCAGATCATGTGCATTCACAACCGTCATGCCGGTGACCAGCTTCGTGACTGTTGTTCGCTCCACATTCAGAGTCTCTGCCGCTTTGTTTTCAGTGGGCATAGGAATACCTCAGATGTATATTTGGTTTTTTTGGGGAGGGGAAAAACATGAGCAGCGCAGCGGATAGATTTTTTGCAACTGAATCTAATCAGAAAGTTTTATCTAACATGATGCATAAAGTGCGTGGTGGGTTGGATTCTATTAGAGATAGCGGAAACGATAAGCATAAGTTTCTGCTAGAGTTTATTGGGGTTACGCTTTTTCATATGCAAAGCAATCCAAGCAGTTTTGACGAAAGATGCATTATGAATATAGCTGCATTAGGTAGGCGTTTCGTCGATGAAATTAAAGGTTTTGATCTGACTGAAGAAAGTGCTGAATTTCTTTTTGTATATTGCTACAGATTTTTGATCGAGTATCAGATAAGCAGCCCTAATTCAATTGCTTCCGACTTACTTGAAGTCCTAACACGCGTTTCGGATTTTGAATATAGTTCCGTCGCCAGTCAAATCAGATACGCTGGCCATCAAATGTTGATTAATGTTGTACAGCATTACTTGTATCACCCGAGCCTGGTTTCCCTGAAAAATTTGCCGGAGGTAATTCAGCGCTCTGAAGCGCAACGGGAAAGTGCAGAAAAATCAATTACCGATAGGGAGACCAGAGTAAATGCTTTAGCGGAAAAGCTTGAGACATACGAGACAGCTTTCAATTTTGTCGGCCTTTACGCAGGCTTTAAAAGCCTTAAAACTTCAAAAGTGTCAGAGAGAAGGTGGAATTTTTTCTTTCTTCTTGTTCTTGGTGCAATGCTGCTCTTTCCCGTAATTATAAAATTTTCTAGTGTCTTAAATGGTTCAGTAAAAGCAGAGCCGGATTTAATTGGGCTCGCAGCACTGGCAGGATTGGAGTTGCTGCTGCTTTATTTTTTTAGAGTAGCACTTCAAAACTTTCGATCTATCAAAGCCCAGCTTCTTCAAATAGACCTTCGAATGACGCTCTGCCAATTTGTACAAAGCTATGCCGAATACTCAAAAGGTGCCCCTGATGGAAGCAAAGGGTTGCTGGAGCGTTTTGAGCAGGTTGTGTTTAGTGGCATCGTTAATGATGAAAGCGCGATTCCCTCCACGTTTGATGGTTTGGATAAGCTTGCAGAATTGGTGGGTAAAATCCGCAAGTGATTATGGTGGACATTAGTCGGCTGGCGTGATTCGTTGATATGGGGTATTACGGGTGACCGGCATGGAGCCGGATTAAGGAGTGAATATGAAAGTCAAATGGAAGAAAAATGATAGATTGAAGCCGCAAGTACTTATTGACAAGCTTAGAGAAATTACCACGGTTAGTAATGAAGGTCAGGTTAGTTACTCTGCTTTTGAAAAGCATGAAATAGACAGTGTTATGTTAACCATGCTGGATTTTGATGGTGATTTTAGTTACTCAACCACCAGATCTATTTTTATGGAAGCCCAAGCTTCTTTTGCAAAAGGTAGTGTATTCACGAAGGATTCATTTCTTCAGGAATTGAACGCTGCTGTAATAAGGCGCGGAAGGAAAAGAGAGGACACCTATGTAATGGCTACGTCTATCTCTCTTCGGGATGGATTTCCTATTAAGGCTATACTGACGAACAAAGCAGTTATAAAGTGCTATCCTACAGGCCTGCCAAAAAAATTTAATACTCGCGACAAGCTCAAGTGGACTAGCGATCTTGAGCCATTGCCTAAAGGGTATAGCTCAATAACTGTAACTTTAAAATCAAAGGATAAGATGGATGCGTTTCATTCGGCAATCTACGAATTAGATTATGTGAGGGGCGTTTTCTCCCTTTTGACCAATCCGGTATCCGAATTTAATTTCGGCAAACCTAAAATCGGCTCTTTAAATCGTATAGTGCTTGGAGGCTTACATTCGCTCCATCAAGAAAATGGAACGTTAGTTGATGAAAATTTGTTCTGGTATGAGAGAAATTATACGGTAATAAAGCCGACGATTGCCAAGTCGCGAGAAGCTATGGCGAAAGTTTCACGAGCTATATTTAAAAAGGTTGGAGCTCACGGAAATGCCTCAATAATTAAGTCTGCAATTGTGCGTTACGTCCGTGCATTTGATGAGCATGACAAAAACATAGTTATACTCAAGCTTTGGGCCGCGCTTGAGTCCATGGTTAGCCCTTCTGAAAATAATGCGGAGGCCATAGTTAGGCGCTGCTCTTTTATGTTTTCGGATCGGCCATATCACGCGCAAATCTTAGAGCATCTTAGGGAGTATCGTAATCGAAATGTACATACTGGCCATGAGGTGGAGAATTTAGATTACCATTGTTTTCAGCTTCAGATGTTCTTTAAAGAAGCAGTGCTTTTCTATATTAGTAATTATAATATATATCCAACACTAGCGGACGCGAATAGGTTTTTAGACCTGCCTAGTGGATTTGATGATTTAATGTACTTGAAAAAGTCAGTCGCCAAAGCTCTGAGATATCAACGGCACTACGATAAGGATGACTAAGTCTCTGCTTTGCCCACGAACTATCAGAGATAGTGAGCATCATTGTTATTCGTTGCCGTCGTCTTCGGTGTTCCTTTGGAGCGATTCGGCAAAGCCTACTTGCCGTAATTTGCGCGCCACGTTTTCAGATATCTCGAAACCGTGGCGCTTAATTTTGAATAGCGTGCTGGACTTATCAGCGCCCAGCGAGTGAGCGTGTGCGATCAGGCGCTAGATGGTCGCCCGGTTCTTCGTGTCACCCAATTCGGCGGTGAGCGCTTCGAGCCGGTCACGCATCCCTTGTCGGAAGTAGTGGCGGATCATGCCGGATGGTCCCTTGATATTCGGGGGCGCCGGCGGAAGATCCTCTGCACGACCATTCATCACCAGCAGTTGCACCGCTTCACTAACTTCCTCTATCTCATGCCAGCGCATCAGCTCATCGAGCATCTGCCGAGCGCCGTAGGGGACCGTGTGACGCAATTCCTGCTCGCCCAGTTCCTACCGCTTCTCGGCAAGCCTGGCTGTGCGTTCCTTCTGTTCGGCAGCCATGGCCTACCTCTTCGATTCCACTTGCCTGAATTGCCAGCCATGTTGGCCTGCGCCGAGCAGCGTCTATCTTGCTGATGCGCTTCACGGCGTTGCGTTGATCACTGGGGCCATCCTTCAATGTTGATCTTCTTGCCGTCGGCGCGAGCCTCAAGCAGCTGGGCGCGGTTGACCGCCGCCTTCCAGGTGAAGCACATTCCCATGACTTTGCCGGTGGAGCGCTCGACAACGTGATAAGCGCCGCTGCCCTTATTGATTACCTGGAAGCGAACCTCTTGCACGGGCTGCTCTTTACCGATCATGGCGTACATCGCGCTGGTGGCAATGGTTGCGCGGACACGGAGAGCCGCGAGCCCTTCGGCACGCTCTTGAATTGATTGGGGCATATCTTTTTCCTCGGTGTTTGAGTTAAGCGAGCAGCATCGGTTGTTCGGCGCGGCGTACCATCCTGACTTCTGCCGTACGGCGTTCTGGCACCCGGCGGTCACGACGCATTGACTCGTCACCGGTCATTGCGTGCATGGCGATCAGCGCCGCCAACACGAAGCACATGGGCGAGATGATCTGGCGGCGCATAGCCTCGGCAATCATGGCGGTCTGGCGGGTAACGCCGAGCTTGAACATGGCGCAGGAAAGGCGCTTCGCTACAGTGCAGGCTGCCACGTCGAACTGGCGGGCAATCTCTTTGGCCGTCATGCCCTGGGCGGCGGCCAATAGGTACTGAAGCTCTTTGGGCGCAAGGCCTCTACCGAGGTGACCCTTCCATGCGCCGTTGATGATTTCGCTCATCGCTGTGACTCCCGGTTGTTTTCCCGCTGCATCCGTCACCAGGTGCAGAAGTGAAATCTTCTGGTGTCGCTTGCCGGCTTCCCGCTACTGGCGTTGGTCACCGGCCCCATCAAGTTGTTTGTCCAGCCGCGGGCCTTTCGGCTTGTTCTCCCGCTGGATAACTCGTCTTGGCGCTTTACGCTGCGCGCCCGGGTCAGTTGCCAACCCTCTGAACCGTTGAGGCCGGTCCATCGCTGCCTTCCATCTGGCCGGTTGTTATCCGGCGACGACGAACAGTTAACCATCGGTTTATTAATTTGGTCAATACCGATGGTTAATTAATTTGTTTTGAGCAAAAAAAATCCCGCTCGAGGGCGGGATTTTTAGTGTCCGGGAATTATCACCAAAGGGCAGACGACCAGAAGACTCTTCCAAGTACCGCGATTTCGTTATTAAGCATGTCTGTCTGCGTATATTCCTCGTCCGGGTGCTCATCGCGGTTGAAGCTTCGCATTCTTATCCCGCCGCCAGGGAGGCGATAGAGGGTTTTGACTCGTAGCTGTCCACCGTGATCTAGCGCGTACATCTTCCCGTCAATGATGGATGTTGTCCCTCGATCTACGCCTACGGTGCTTCCATCAGGCAGCACTGGCTCCATGCTATTGCCCGCTACCGTTACGCAAACGGCTTCTGAAGGCTGCACGCCCTGGCGCCGCAGTGTCTTCTTTCCGAATCGCAGTTTCTGTTTTGGGGATCGCTCGATTGCGGTCCTTCCAGTTCCTGCGGACAGCTCCACTTCCTTAAGGAATGGCACGTAGACCTCATCATCATCCAGTGGCGTGTCGTCGTCCCAAACATCCATTGGACCTAGCAAAACCGCGTTGCTCTCCACGGCGGGGCGCTCTGGTGAAGCCCTGGTGAGCTTATCAATTTCCTCCGCAAGCCTTGGGCTAAATCGCTCAACCGGCACTTGCAGTTGCTCAGATAGTACGGCTGCAAACTGAGCGTTTAGTGGATTGATACCTTTGAAATACAGGTTCACAGCGGAAGGTGTCATTCCCGCCGCATCCGCGATTTTTCGCTGACTAAGTTTCAGTTCGTTTTTCTTTGCCAAGAAAAGTTCGTGAGCGGCAATGCACTCGGCAAGCCTATCGGGCGGGAGGATTCGCTTCTTCGTCATGCGCTCAATCTATAACCATTGGTTAACAGCTGGAAGAAACCATCGGTATTGAATAAAAATTAACAGATGGTTAATATCGCCCCATAGGAAATTCGAGGCACGACCATGAAAGAAAGCTCGCTCGATGAGTTTGTGGCCAGAAAAGGGCAGTCAGAAGCCGCGCGGCAGCTCCGAGTGTCACCGCCGGCTATTCACAAAGCCATATCGGCTGGAAGGGATATCCGAGTCATTGAGAATCCTGACGGAACATGCAGGGCTACAGAATTGCGTCCGTTTCCTTCTCAGGCCGCGAGGCTTGCAGTCGTCGATTGACGCAATTATCTGGTGATTTGCTCATGTCCGGAAGCGAGTACGTATCAGCTGTTAATTCATACAGTACATAGGAAGGGAATAGAGATGGGCAAGCAAAGCGAGGGCGTGACAGTAGTAGGTGCTAATGACGTTCAGGCAGGCGGTTACGTGATGGCCATCTATGAGGCTGAACGTTTGGAAACTCAAGCAAAGGCGCTGTATGCCAAGGCCGAGGCCTTGCGTGGACAGCGCCGTATTACCGTTTTGATCTCGTCAGATCTTGATGGGCTTGGTGTGCTTGTTCGAGTTGGCGGCAAAGTTGTTTCGACAGGGCCCGCTCGCTCTGCCGAGGAGGCATGCCAGATCGCGTATCACTTCATTCAGGGTTATCAACCACCACTTCGCCTGCCGCCGTTCGGTACACCTGTGGATCGAACACGATCTGAAATCTTGGAGGGTTCTGAAGGGATTGCCGGAACTGAACAAAACGTAGCCCTGAAAAGCTAATTTCAGCGCCCTCAGGCAGTTCACTTAGCTCTTTCAGGAGCCTCTCGCGACTGATCGTTGGAATTCTTTCATTTGTCATGTCCGGCCTCCCAGGCCTTTTCGTTCGGAAGCAAAAAGCTACCACGGATGCGTCGCCCCCATATCGCCTGAGTTGCAGGCATAAAAAAACCGCCTGGCAGGGCGGTTTAGTACAGCGTTTTAGCGAGGTCAATAATGATCAGAAACACCCCCCCAGTCAATAGTACTGGCGATGTCGCGACACTTCCCGGCGAGTCCGAAAAGGCGTCTCGACACGCAGTCACCAATCAATCCGCAGCGATGAATGCTGCCCTGATGATCAGCGGCCAGTATTCGCGTGCTTACAAGTCTCAATTCCGCCGGGAGTGCCTCGATTACTTGAAGGCGTCCCTGGCTCCTGCCCAGGATGTTCCTGCATGAGTACCATCATCATGAGCCTGTGCTGGCCGTTGCAAGGCATGAGCGGCCCGCAAAAGGCTGTACTGATTTCGCTGGCTGATAATGCAAACGACGAGGGTGTCTGCTGGCCTTCGGTCGCTCGCATCTCTGAGCGGACATGCCTCGCAGAAAGGACTGTTCAGGCCGCCATAAAGTGGCTCGGTCAAGTGGGCATTTTGTCTGTCCGGGAACGGATGGGCCGTTCGACGATTTACACCCTAACCCCCGCATCTTATGCACCCCCGCAGGCGGCGCACCCCGCAGCAGATGCACCACCACCCCCGCAGCTCACGGCACAAACCCCCGCAGCAGCCGCACCCAGAACCGTAATAGAACCATCAAGTGAACCATCACCTCTTGTTGGCGCCGAGCAAACAACGAAAATTTCGAAGCCGAAATGCCCAACCCAGGCAATCGTCGATTTGTTCAACGCAACGATCCCGGAGTTTCCCCGGGTCATGTTGTTGACCAAGGATCGGATTGCAAAGGTCAGCGCACGTTGGAACGAAAGCGATGTTCATCAGGATCTCAGTTTCTGGGCCGAGTACTTCGCCCTGGTGCGCTCCAGCGAGTTTCTGATGGGCAAGGTCTCGGCTTCTGGCGGTAACCCTTTCCGCTGCAACTTCGATTGGCTGATTGCCCCGAGCAACTTCGTGAAGGTCGTTGAGGGCAATTACAATGCGTGATCCCTACAGCCTGGAAGCCGAACACGGTGTGCTGGGGGCGATGTTCCTACGCCCTGAGCTGATTGACGTACTGGCCGCCGACCTGGTGCCCGAGGACTTTTACTACGAGGACAACGCTGAGCTGTATCGCGGGATTTTGGCCTTGCACGGTGATGGTCATCCCGTCGACATCGTGACGGTCGGGGTTTATGTGGGTGATCTGCCTGGTGGTGCGAGTTCGTTTGCCTACGCCGCAGAAATTGCCCGCAATACGCCCAGTGTTGCAAACGCCGCTTCCTACGCCGCAACTGTTCGTGAGCGAAGCCTGGATAGGTCGATCATCGAACTGAGCGTGCGGATCAATGACATCGCCTACGGGGACCAGCCAGCGGCTGACAAGGTCGCAGCGGTACAGGCTGAGTCCCACGCCATCGACAGCCAGTCGGCAACATCCGAGGTGGTCAAGGCTGAGGACTTCCTCAACGACTACATCGAGGTGCTACAAGCTCGGGCGGATCGAGGCGATGAAATTGACGGCTTGTCCACGGGTATTCCTGATTTGGACGAGAAGCTGCAAGGCCTCAAGCCTGGCCAACTGATCATCATTGCTGGCCGCCCGGCCATGGGCAAAACCACGCTCGCCATGAATATCGCGTCTCACGCGGCTATCCGTGATGGCAAAAGCGTGATGGCGTTCAGCCTGGAAATGGATAACACGGGCCTGATGGATCGCTTCATGGCGTCCGAAGGGCGTGTGCCTTTGCAGTTGATCAAAAATGGCAAGGCCCCAAACACCCACGGCGCCGAGCTGATGAGTGCCGCCGGCAAGCTCAAAAAGTCGAACCTGTTCCTGTCGGATCGCGCGTCGATGTCGATGAATCGACTGCGCTCGGCCGCTCGCCGCCATAAGCGTCGGTATGGCTTGGACCTCATTGTCATCGACTACCTGCAATTGGTGGAGTCCGACTCGCGCACGTCCAGCCGTGAGCAGGAAGTCAGCCACATGACGCGCACCGCGAAGCTTATGGCTCGCGAGCTGGGTGTCCCGGTGATTCTGCTCAGCCAGCTCTCCCGCAAATGCGAAGAGCGTCCGAACAAACGCCCGCTTTGTTCTGACCTGCGCGAATCCGGCGCCATTGAGCAAGACGCCGACATCATCCTGTTCGTGTATCGCGACGAGGTCTACCACGAACACTCCGAAGCGAAGGGCATTGCCGAAATCATCATTGGCAAAGGCCGAGATATCGCCGGTGGCACGGTCCGCGCCGCCTTCCTGGGTCAGTACAGCCGATTCGAACAGCTCGCGGCTGGCTGGGTTGAGCCTTTCAAACCAACAAAAGTCACCAGCATGGCTGATCGCTACAACAAGGAAAAATTCTGATGGCTGAATCACGCCTTGCCGTTCCCGCTCCTAAGTTATACCGCTACGCGGTGTTTTGCTGCTCCTCCAAGATAGAACTGGGGAGCACGCCAGACCATGCACTGGCGCTGTTTTTCGATAAGGCCATGGCCATTCGATACGGTGGTTCGATGTGGCCGTCTACGTATGAGGTTGTCGACCTTCTTGATCCAGAGGAGGGCACGTTTTGAATACGCAAATCCAAACCCTCACGGTGAAGCTGTCGGATGCCGAGATCGCGCGCAATGCCAAGCTTGAACATGTGCGCGACCTTCGGGACGCCAGTCACCCGGCGCTGCATTTTCGATTTGCGAAGAACCGCACGCGTGGCTCTTGGTACTTGCTCCACAAGCGCCAATGGCACCTTATCGGGCACTTCCCCGACCTGAGCAGCAAGCAGGTGGTCGCGGCGCTGCCGGCGGTGCGCCTGCGTGTGGCGGCTGACGGCGCGGCCAGTGTCTCGGGCTGGCTGACCGTGGGTGAGCTGCTCGACTGGTTCGGTGAGCGCATGGCCAAGTCGCGGGCACTGTCCGAGAAGCGCCGTGCTGCTATCAAGTCTGCGATCAGTTGCCAGCTCAAGCCGCGACTGAATGATCTGCTGCTCAACGACGTCAACGCCCAGACCTTGGACAAGCTGTTGATGTGGCCGGCCCAGGCCGAACTGTCGCTGTCGTATGTGCAGCAGCTGTTTCGTCTCGTCGTCATGGCCTTCCGCCAGGCGCGCAAACTGGACCTGATCCCCTTAAATCCGATGGCCGAGCTCAAGTTCAGCAACTTCACCACGGCGCGCATCCAGCCTAAGGCCGCACGCCTGCGTGATGTTCAGTTGCCTGAGTTGGTGGCACTGCTGGCTGAGCGCTTCGACAGTGCACCGGGTGACGCCGTGCTGGCCTTGATGATGCTGTGCCACGGCACCCGGATCGGCGAGACCCGTCAGGCCCGTTGGGCCGACATTGCGCTGACAGAGCGCGAGTGGTTCCTGCCGGCCGAGCACACCAAGACGAAGACTGAGCTGCGCGTGCCGCTGACCGATCAGGTGTGCGGGCTGCTGCGTCGTTACCGTGACCGCCAGGCCGCCCAGGGATATGAGGGGGCTTTCCTGTTCCCGTCGCGCCGTGGCAAGCCGCTGAGTGATAACCAAGCCAGTGCCGTGTTCACCCGGTTAGGGCAGGGCGCCTGGACCAGTCACGACTTGCGCAAGGTGGCCCGCACCGCCTGGACTGACCTCGGCGTCGACGGACATATCGGCGAGATGCTGCTCAACCACTCGCTGGGCAAAATCGCCTCCACCTACATCAACACCCAGGCCAAAGAGCAGCGCCGCCTGGCATTGGTGAAGTGGCATGACTGGTTAGATGAACGTGGCTTCAAGGCGATTCACGAGCAGACAGGCGTTAGATATGAAGATTCGCAAAACCTCGTAGGCGCCTTGAACGGCGGGGCCTGCGAGCCAGAACCACAATTTGTTAAGGGCGAGGTTTTAAAGCGTGCAGAAACGAAAGGGGCCTGGCTTTAAGCGGCAACGGATCGAGCTTGAACCCTGCTCGATCTGCAAGGGTAAAGCGGTAGTAGCCGGGGTGTTTTATGAGTTGGTTTGCACGGATTGCAATGGTTCAGGTTGGGTTGTTCAAGGGACGAAGTTGGTGCTTTCAGTAGACGAGCTGGTAACCCAATTGAGTTTCAAATTGCAGCGGGCACAGGGTGAAGTTTTGGCATTAAAGGCGCCTCCAACACCGACAGGGCCGCAGAGCCATTACGAGCAACCAAACCGTCTGGGAGCAGGCGGAACAAATTACACAGGGGATTGAGAGCATGATGATTCGTAAGCCGGCTGGCCGGCCATTGGGGGATACCGAATACCTGCTTGAACAGTGGGGATGGTGGAGAATGGACGGAATGGGGGTGCCTGGTTATACGTCTCCAACTTTGGCGCTGATGAGGCAGGCGGTAGCACAGGTATCAGCTAGTAGAAATTACTGCATAACGGACGATTGGGCCGTAGCTATCGATAATGCTGTGGCGAAGCTCACTCACCGGGATCAGCAGATGGGCGATGTACTTTGGTTGTACTACGGCGAAAAATGGCCAATGTTGCGGGTGGGGAAGCATTTCGGACTCAGTGAAGGAAAAGCGCGTGAGTTGGCCCGGGCAGGCGCTGCTTGGGTCGATTGCGCGCTCAGTCACAAGCGAGATGCCGCATAGCTGATTCAATTCTGTGGAATCCTATACTAAGGTCGAGCTTGCGTATCGTCGGTGTAAAGCTACCTTCACAGGTAGCTTTACCCGGTGGGAAGTGGAATGCCCCTCTCACGCCAAATGCTGTGATCGATTTTTCCCAACAATAAATATTTTTGCAGGGACGTAAAATGGCAGTCGTAATCACCTTCGATCTTAAAAATTATAAACGTAACGACCACTCGCGCTTGAAGTCGATGTTTGAACGCTTCGGTTGGGAGAATTTAGGCGGGACGGCTTATCGGTATCCACGACTAGGAACAGACGATCAGCCCGTTGAGGACTGGCTCAATCATGTTGTTCCGGCAATGATGTTATTTCGTGCCTTCCTCACTAATCACTCTTCCGTTGTGTTGACTCGTTTTACGATCGATACAGATTCTTCGGCGGGCTACAATCCTAAAACTGGCTTTGGTAGCGGTCCTTTACCTGCCGCATCTGCCGCTCACTACTCTCCTGTCAAAGGACATTTTGGCAAAAAGCAGCTTCGGAATTGGTTAGATAATATCCCTTACCCCTATTGAATAAGCGAATATTAAAAATTACCTTTTCCGCACGGAATAGATTTGTTTTTATAGCAGCGTGTGTTGCTGTGAACGCAGCGAGACGCCTCAAAAACCCGGCCACTGAGCCGGGTTTTTTTGTTCCTATTTTCAAGCCCTGCGATTCAGTGGGGATTTTTTGTTTTCGGCCCCACGACTGTCTCCTTGCCTAAAGCGGATGCCGGCGACGTGGAGGCCGACCTATTTGAGGACTCAAGATGAACTCCGAGCATCAGGCATTGACCGATGTACCTCTATGGTTGTTGGTTCTGCTGAGCCTCGCCGGTTTGTCTGGAGAAATGCTTCGCGCATCAGGTAGTGACTTGGGGCTTCGCCAGATCCTTCAGCGAGTAGCACTGCGCTTTCTCGCTTCGGGCCTGCTGGGTATGGCTACGCTGCTGCTCGCAATGGCCCTTTGGAACAACCTTTACCTCGCAGCCGGCTTGGGCATCGTGATCGCCGTGATAGGGGCAGACGTTGCCGGAGGCCTATACACGCAATTTTTGGCACGCAAGGCGGGCGTTAGCGGCTCAACTTCAGGTGGCATAAATGGCGGTCAATAGTTCCGGAAAACAACTCGTGTCAGAGCGCTTTAGCGTTTCACCAAATGCAATACCGGCCTTGATCGTCCAGCAATATTTTCGCGCCTAGCGGTGCACTCGCTTAGTAAACGAATTTGTTCTCTATAGATCGCCATAGCATCCCTGAGTTCTTCAAGAATTTTGATGAAGTCTGGGTCGTGTACAAGCGGCGTGTCCCTTATTTGCATCACTGCTTCAGCAAGCAGTCGATAGTTGGTAGCGACCTTGTCTAAATCGCTCTTGATTTTTTCTACGTTCATGGTGTGTACCAACCTTTGCCCCGGATTATTCATTATGTCGGCGGGTGCTTAAGTGAAACGAGTTTGTACGACGAACGGTTGTAACAAACCTATAGAATTTTTCAATAGCTGTACGACCGCCAAGTTGCGGCCTATCCAGGTAAGGCTGTATGCCGCCTTGAGCGATGCCTTCTGCCGCAATCTTATGGGCTCTCACCCTCGCCACGAAGGCGGCTGCAAACCGCGCGTCCAAGCTTCCAGCGCTGCGCGAGGCCGGATAGATAACGTAGGTGATTTTTGGCTCCTGATGCCGGCGCTATGGACGCGGCTTTAGGTCATGCCGTTAACGGTCAGTAGATAGATAGAACAAGGGGAGACGATGTTCAAGGTCGACATGTCGCTGGACGCGTTCCCTGTTTCTGCGGGTATGCGGGAGCTAGAGAAAAAGCACATTCCATTTGTGATGGCTCGCACCGCGACCTTACTGGCCCAGCGGGTCAAGAAGGGCACCATCACGGTAATGCAGAAACGCCTGGACCGGCCCACCCCGACCACGCTGAACAGCCTGTTCGTAAAAATGGCCACCAAAGCGCGAGCCGCTGAGGTCTACTTCAAAGACTCATGGGCGTCGGGCATTCCTGCCGACACTTACCTTCAGCAGGCGGTGAGTGGTGGACTGCGGCCTCACAAGCGTTTTGAGAAATCGTTGATTGCACGCGGCATCATGCGCAGTGGCCAATACGCCGTGCCCACCACGGCTTTTATGAATCAGTACGGCAACGTGTCACGCGGCACGATGCTGAAGATCCTTTCGGGCCTAGGTGCTGCTGAGTCGACGCGGGGCTATCAGGCAAACGCCAGTGGCAGTGCCCGAAGTCGGCGCAAGGGCAACGCCCATCGTTTTTTCTCGGGTGATGTTGACGGCACGCAGGGTGTTTGGGAGCGCAAGTCGATGGGCATGGGCGATGCGGTGCGGCCGGTGTTCATCTTCAGCGAGTCAGCGCCCAGGTATCGAACCGTTTTCCCGTTCTTCAAGATCGGGCAGAACATCGTCAACGCGAACTATCAGGCTGAAGCAGCCACCGCCTGGGCTGAAGCGATGGCTACGGCTCGTTGATGGCTATAGTCGACGGGAAGTCAGAGAAAAGGTGAAAAAAGTGGCCTTTTCTTCGATTTCATCGACTTTTTTGCTTGACAGGTAGGCCGGGACGAAAAACTAAAGGTACTCCCGGACCCCCACCCCTCATGGGGGTAATTCGGGCCCCGCGTCTTCGCTATATATGACCCATTTTCAAAGGTTGGTTGTTGTGTAGTTATGGCTAATCAATCGATCACCCGTAAACCCGAGTGGCTGAACAAGTCGCGCATGGCGGACAGCCTCGGGATTACCACGCAAGCCTTCGATAAATGGGGGGTGACGCCCATCGCCAAGATCGGCCGAGAGTCGTTTTACGACGTGCGTTCTGTGCTGGATAACCGGCTGGTTCACAAGGGCGAGAAACAACAACCGCTCGATGACGACGGCCAACCCATCGATCCGCTGATTGAGTACAAACAAGCGCAGCAGAAACTGCGGTTGACCACTGAGCAAGCCGACGCCCAAGAAATGCGTAATCGGGTGAAAGCCAAAAAGCTGGTGCCGGTGGATTTCTGCCTGTTCGCCCTGGGCAAGTTGAGCGCGATGCTCGGCTCAACCCTGGACACCATTCACATCAAAGTGAAACGCAAGCACCCGGATATCGAGGTGCGTCACATCGAGGCTATCCAACGTGAAATAGCCGTTACGCGGAACGAAGCGGTCAACCTGGCCGACACCTTGCCGGAGCTTCTAGATGAGTTCGTCGAAGCCCTGGATGAGGGCGCTGATTGATAGCGTCCGTAAGGGCCTAACCGGTCTCTACAAGGAACCGCCACTGACGGCGGTTGAGTGGGCCGATAAGCACTTTTACCTGTCCTCCGAGTCGTCCTATCAGGAGGGGCGCTGGACCACGGCGCCGTTTCAGGTTGCCATTCTTAATGCGATGGGCAATGACCTGATCGCTGTAGTCAACGTGCTGAAGTCCGCACGGGTTGGCTATACCAAGATGCTGGTAGCCAATAAGGGCTACAAGATCCAGCACAAGAAACGCAACGTGTTGTCCTGGTGCCCGACCGATCCGGACGCCGACACCATGATGAAGCGCCACATCGAAACGATGATCCGCGACGTTCCTCTAGTGCGCGCTTTGGCGTCCTGGTATGGGGTGAAGCACCGGGATAACACCCTGGACGAAAAGCGTTTTGATAACTCGAAAATGCTTTGGTGTCTGGGCGGTAAGGCGGCGCGAAACTACCGGGAGAAAAGCCCTGATGAAGTGATCTACGACGAACTGTCAAAGTTCGACGCTGATATCGAGGGTGAGGGCTCCCCGACGATGCTGGGGGATAAGCGCCTTGAAGGTGCGACGTTCCCTAAGTCGATTCGCGGGTCAACGCCTGGGGTGATCGTTGCCGGCGGTGAGGACGACGAGTCAGTGGGGGAGGGCTGCCAAATCAGTCGGGCGGCTGATGAATCACCGCACTTCCTGCGGTTCAACATCAAATGTCCGTGCTGCGGCACAGAGCAGCATTTGAAATGGGGAGCCTTCGACAAGCCTTACGGCATGCGCTGGCGTCTCGATGGATACGGCCAGGTAGAGAAAGCCTGGTACTTGTGCGAGTCCGGCAACGGTTGCACGTTCGAATACCACGAAATGATCCAGGCGTCAGTTGCTGGTCGCTACATCTGCGAGCGCCAAGGTATTTGGACCCGCGACGGGATGGAGTGGTTTTCCGCTGATGATCAGCCGATCACCACGCCGCGATCTGTCACGTTCCACATCTGGACCGTGTATTCCGAGTTCGTTACTTGGGCTTCGGTGGTCAGCGAATGGCTGAAGGTCGGCAAGGACCGGGGGAAGCTCAAGACCTTTATCAACACCACCCTGGGCGAGGCCTGGGAAGAGGACCAAGGCGAAAAACTGGAATGGGAAGTGCTGGCCAAACGGCGTAGCAACTATCTGAAGGTACCCGCCCGGGGCGTCGCGCTGTTCGGCGGGATTGACACGCAGGATGACCGTTATGAGGGCCGTGTTTGGGCCTTCGGCGCCGGTGAGGAAGCGTGGCTGGTTCACCGTTGGGTGCTAACCGGTGACCCTGCAAGCGTTGAGCTGCGCAAGAAAGTGGGCCAGGAAATACGACGCCAGTTCACCCGCGTAGACGGCACGCTAATGCGTGTAGAGCGATGGTGCTGGGACTCCGGCGGCCACTACTCGGACGAAGTGCGGAAGGAAAGTAAAAAGCACGGCGTCACCTGGGTTATCCCGGTGTTCGGCGCTGCGACCTACGGCAAGAAGATTGCCACCTTCCCGAAGAAAAAGACCAAGGGCGACCGGGTTTACCTCACTGAGGTAGGCACGGACAACGCCAAGGAGCTGATCTACAGCCGCTTGAAAATCGAGCCGGACGGCGACCGCCCGGTGCCTGAGTGCATCCACCTGCCCCTTAACGAGCTGGTGTGTGACGAAGACGAAATGAAGCAGCTGACCAGCGAGCGTAAAGAATGGGTGGTCTCCAAAGGCCGCCGTGTTCAGCGCTGGACCAGCGGCCGCCGCCGCAATGAAGCCCTCGACTGCTTTGTGTATGCGCTGGCCGCCCTGCGGATCAGTCAGGAGCGCTTCGGCCTGGATCTGGAGCAGCTGGCCTTAGAAGCTCAGTTCGTTCCGGCCACGGGCGCGTGGGAGGTGCCGGAATTGCCCGACGTGAATGAGCCAAAAGAATCAGAGCCGCCGATTGAGTCGGCGCGGCCTGAGCCCCCATCAACTCAAGCCGACGCCCCTGGCGACTGGCATAACGTGGAAAGTAACGGATGGCTATAAACGCGCAGGAGATGCTAGACAAGTATCTGGAGGCAGAGGCCGCCATTCTGCTGGGTAAAACGACCATTTTTAATGGTCGCACCCACACCATGGCCGAGCTGCCGCAAATCCAAGCAGGTCGACGCGAATGGGAGCGCCGGGTTAACGCCCAGCGCGACGCCGCGCAAGGCAGTCCGGGTTATGCCCTGGCTGAGTTCCGTTGAATTTCCTCGACCGCTGCATTGCGGCGGTTAGCCCTGGCGCTGGGCTCCGGCGCCTGGCGGCACGTAGCGGCATTCAAGCCTTTGAGGCTGCCGAGGTCACGCGTACACACAAGGCGAAGCGACAAACGCGAAGCGCTGACAGCTCGTTGCAACGCGACGCTGAATCGTTGCGCGGCCAGGCTCGAAAGTTGGACGAAGACCATGACCTGGTGACGGGTATTTTCGACCGGTTGGAAGAGCGGGTGGTGGGTGGTGCCGGGATTGCGGTGGAACCGTTGCCACTGGATCACGCCGGCAATATTAACCTGGCGTTCGCGGCGCAAATCAAAGACCTGTGGGCCGAGTGGTCCTTGCGGCCGGAAACGTCAGGGGAGTTGACCCGGGCACAAATGGAACGCCTGGTTTGCCGCACCTGGCTACGCGACGGCGAATCGTTGGCTCAGCAGCTATTGGGCAAGGTGCCCAACTTCAAGCACTTGCACAAAGTGCCTTTTACCCTGGAGTTGCTGGAGCCTGATTACCTGCCCTGGAGCTACAACGACGAATCGAAAGGGATTTGCCAGGGCATCACACGCGACGCCTGGCGCCGTGTCGTTGGATACAACCTGCTTAAACGTCACCCCGGCAGTGCCTTGGGTTTCAGCATGTCGGTGGATACCAAGTTCGTGCCGGCTGATCGGATGTTGCACATCGCGTACCGCAAGCGAATTGGGCAGAACAGGGGCCAGCCTCTGTTGCACGCCGTGTTGACGCGCTTGGCGGACATCAAGGACTACGAAGAAAGCGAGCGCGTTGCTGCCCGTATCAGCGCGGCCCTGGCGATGTTCATCAAGAAGGGCTCTACCGACGACTACGTGGTCGCGCCTACGACTGCCGGCAAGGACGGCCAGGCCACCGGTGCCCGAAGTATTCCGATTGCCCCGGGAATGGTGTTTGACGGGCTTCTGCCCGGCGAAGACGTGGGGATGATCGAAAGCAACCGGCCCAGCCAGTTTGTGGAGAGTTTTCGCAACGGTCAGTTGCGCGCGGTTGCGGCGGGTACGCGCATTGGCTACTCCACGGCGACGCGCAGTTACACGGGCACTTACTCGGCCCAGCGTCAGGAACTGGTGGAGTCACAACTGGGTTACGACCTGCTGCAGCACGAATTCATCGACTACTGGTCGCGCAAGGTTTACCGGGCCTTTATCGAAATGGCGTTGGTCAGCGGCGTACTTGTGCCGCCAGGCGACGTAAATATGGATTCGGTGTACGGCGCGGCTTATCAGGGGCCGGTGATGCCCTGGATTAACCCGGTGCATGAGGCGACCGCCTGGGATGCGCTGGTACAGGGTGGTTTTGCCGATGAGGCCGAAGTGATCCGAGCGCGTGGGCGAAACCCGCAAGAGCTTAAGCGTTCGCGTCAGGCGGAAATCGAAAGCAACCGAGCAAAAGGGCTGGTGTTCAGCTCCGACGCCTATCACAAGTTCTACGGGAAAGTGACCGTCAATGCAGACCTATCAAGCGAAAAATAGAAAGCGTGAAGCGCCGGCGCTGACGATGCCCAGGGCGTCGGTTCAGTCGTCGGTTTCGTCCGTGATTACGGCGGCAAACCAGCCAGTGGAGAGTTGGTACTCAATGCGCGCCATGGCGCGCGGTAGTGTCGAGATCCTGCTGTATGACGAGATCGGCGGATGGGGTATCACCGCCAAGCAGTTTGCCCAGGATCTGGCCGCCTGTGGTGACGTGTCACAAATCAATCTGCGCATTCACTCGCCCGGTGGCGATGTCTTCGCCGGTATGGCGATTTACAACACGCTCAAGGCCCACCCGGCCCGCGTAGATGTGTACATCGACGGTCTGGCGGCTTCGATGGCCAGCGTGATCGCGATGGCGGGCGACAAGGTGTACATGCCGACCAACGCAATGATGATGATCCACAAGCCCTGGGGTGCGCAGGGCGGCGATGCGGATGACATGCGCCGCTATGCCGACCTACTCGACAAGGTTGAAGGGACGTTGGTACAGGCCTACGTCAGCAAGACCGGCAAGAGCGCGGAAGAAATCCACGCGCTGTTGAAGGATGAAACATGGATGGATGGCAGCGAGGCGGTGGCAGCCGGCTTCGCTGATCAGTTGATTGATCCGCTGGTAGCTGCCGCACAACTCAAATCGAAACGCATGCAGGAGTTTGAACACATGCCGCCAGACGCTTTTAACAATCTGATGAACCCGCGTAACCAAGTACCTGCCCCGGCTCCAGCTCCAGCTCCAGCACCTGCTCCGGCAAATTCTTTGTCGGCTGATCAGATTCGCGCCCAGGTCATTGCCGAGGAAGGCGTGCGCCGTACCGGCATCACTGCCGCTTTCGGCGGTTTTGCGACGGCTCATGCTGAGCTGTTGCAAGCTTGCGTAGCTGACATGGCCTGCACTGTTGAAAGTGCCCGAGCGCAGCTGTTGGCTAAGTTGGGCGAGCAGTCCACGCCGTCGAATATCCCAGGCCTGCACGGTCATATCTCCAACGGTAATCTGGTTGGCGATTCTGTGCGTGCGTCCCTGGAAGCGCGTATCGGTATCACCGCAATCGAGGCCAGCAACGGTCTGAACCACATGAGTATGCGCGAGCTGGCCCGGGCATCCCTGACTGAGCGCGGCATTCTGGTGGCCACGCTCAACCCGATGCAGATGGTTGGCCTTGCCTTCACTCACAGCTCCAGCGACTTTGGGCAGATTCTGCTGGATATCTCCGGCAAGTCGGTGTTGCAGGGCTGGGAGGAAGCACCGGAGACGTTCCAGCTCTGGACCAAAAAAGGCCAGTTGAGCGACTTCAAAACCTCTTCGCGTGTGGGCCTGGGCGAGTTTCCGAGCTTGCGCGAAGTGCGCCCGGGCGCCGAGTACAAGCACATCACCTTGAGTGATCGCGGCGAGCCGATCACGCTGGCCACCTATGGCGAGCTGTTTTCGATCACCCGTCAGGCGATCATCAACGACGACCTGTCGTTGTTGAGTGATGTGCCTTACAAGATGGGCCAGGCAGCGCGTGCGACCATCGGCGATTTGGTCTATGCGGTACTGACCAGCCCGCCGAAGATGCGCGACGGTAAGTCGTTGTTTGATGCTTCACGCAAAAACAACGCAGCCGGTCCGGCGTCTGAGCTGTCCATTGCCAGCTTGATCGCTGGTAAGACTGCGATGGCATCGCAAAAAACCCAGGTTGACGGTGGCAAACCTCGCACCTTGAACATTCGCCCAGCCTACGTGCTGACCCCGGTTGCCCTGGAAGACAAGGCCAACCAAATCATCAACTCGGCCTCTGTGCCGGGCGCTGATGCTAACTCTGGCATCATCAACCCGATTCGCGGCTTTGCCAAAGTGATCGGTGAGCCGCGTCTTGATGATGCGTCGGCAACGGCCTGGTATATGGCTGCCAAGCAAGGCAGCGACACCATTGAAGTGGCTTACCTCAACGGTATTGACACCCCGTACGTGGAGCAGCAAAACGGTTTCAGCGTCGACGGCGTAGCCAGCAAGGTACGTATTGACGCCGGCGTTGCGCCATCGGACTACCGTGGCCTGTACGGCGCTGCCGGTAAGTAATAACCGCGTTCCCTGAGAACCCCGCCAAGTGCGGGGTTTGTTGTTTTTGCGTTCTGGAGAATTGAACGATGTCTAAGAATTATCAAGGCGCCGGGCAGACGGTCACCTTTACTTCGCCAACTGCTGGGACGACTTCCGGCGTTCCGCTGGCTATTAACTCCCTCGTGGTGGTTCCGATGGATACCACCAAGAAGGGCGAGCCGTGCGTGGGTGCCGTGGGTGGTTCGTGGCTGCTGCCGGTTACCGGTGCCCTGAAGCTGGGCGCCAAGGTCAGTTTGTTGGCTGGTGGGTTGGTCGCAGATGGCACAGCAGACGCTGTTCCGTTCGGTAAGTTGCTGACTGACGCGTCTGGCGGCTTCGCTGAAGCCCTGTTGATCCAGTAATGGCCGGTGGCTTTCGGGCCCTGGCTGATCGCATGGACGCCTTGGCGGTTGAACGCCTGGGCGATCCGGCGACGCTTGCTGACGGTCGTGGTGTCTTCGGCGCGTTTGCCTCCCCCTTTGTCGGCGCCGAAATCGGCGGCGGGAAAACCGGTGCTGCACGCTTGGGCGGGGCAATCAATGCCGACGAGGTGTTAGAGCCCACCCTGACCGCGCGTGTGGTCGACGTGCAGGGCGTCAAGAAGGGCGACCATTTAACCATTGAGCTGCCGTCCCTGTTGGGCGGCGGCCGTTACAAGGTTGTCCGTCTGAAGCCCGATGGTTCCGGCATGGTCGACTTGGTGTTGAGCGTATCCAATGAGCGAACTGACGACATTACATGATGCGATCACTCGCATTATTAGCGAACAGATGCCCCGGGTTGTGCATGTTGAACAGTTTCCCGAATTGGGTGCCGAGGTTATGACGCCGGCGCTGTTGTACGGGATCACTGATATGGCCCCGGGTCAGGATCGGGGAGAGGGGAAAACGGCGATCATTGGTCGTTTCCAGTCCTGCATTCTGGTGGAGGCAGACCGGCCCAAGGCATCGCTCCAGGCCGCTATCTTGGCTGGCCAACTGATGACGGTGCTAAAAGATCAGTGGTGGGATTTGGATTTTGTTACCGGCCCGCCGGCGCAGGTCCACGCCCAGCCTGAGGCCCCGACGCCTGAACTTGAACAATTCGTTATGTGGTCCGTGCAGTGGGTTCAGCCGTTTGAATTGGGTGAGTTCACGTGGCCATGGCCTGATGAGTCCCCAGGCGGCCCCATGGCCCCTGCAGGAGAGTTCACCAGTGATACCGGTCCCGTTTACCCCGAGGAACCGGTATGAGCTACGCCAGTGCCGAACATGACCGCATGATTGCCGCGATGTTGATGCCCTGCGTGGTGGTCGGTGTGGATCTGGCGGCACCGGCGGTGCGTGTCAGCAATGGCGAATGGACAAGCGCCTGGGTGCGCTGGCACAGCCTGGCGGCCGGTAAGGCTCGGCACTGGCGGGCGCCCAGCCTTGGCGAACAAGGGGTGTTGTTCAATCCCAGCGGCCAGGCGGGCATGGGCACGTTCATCCCGGGGCTGTATGGCAATGCCGGCGGGCCGCCGGATAACCGCGACCACGTGGAGGTTTGGCGCTTTGACGATGGTGGCTCTCTGGTTTATGACTGGGAGGCTAAGACCTACACAATCACCCTGCCTATCGGCACGGTCACTATCAAGGTGGGTAGCACGGTAGTGACCGTTACGGATAACGCAGTGAACGCCACGGTTGGCGGCACAGAGTTCGACCTAGCGCCTGGTTGGGCGGCGGTTAAATCGCCTCAAATATCGTTGATCGGCGCGGTTGAGATTGATGGCCCGTTACACGTAACGCAGAACATCACCGGCGCCGCCGATATCCTGGCGGCCGGTAACAGCGACAACCACCACCAGCATTAACCCAAATCACCTACAGCCCGCCGCGTGCGGGCTTTTTCATGCCCGGAGAAAATCATGGCCAAGACCATCGACAAGCCTGCAACTGAAGAACAATCCACTACTTCGCCGGCGTCTTTGACGTTCCGCGATCTGCTCTACACGTCGCGCACGCTGGTTGTGCCCGGCACTGATCGTACTTACCCGGTGGCCAAAGGCCTGGTGGTGGTGCCGGAGTTCGATAAGGAGGCTGTGGCCTTCCTGAAGGCTCATAGCGAATACGCCGCCCAGGAGGGCTAAGCCAGATGATCGGAATGGATCGCCACACCGGGCAACCCATATCCGGCATCGAGCATCTGCGACAGTCCATTGCCGACATCCTGAGTACCCCTTTAGGCAGTCGCCGGCAACGGCCGGAGTACGGCAGCAAGCTACGCCTGTTCGTTGACTTGCCAATCAATGCTGGTTGGAAAAGTGCGGTACAGGCCGAGGCTGCCCGTGCACTTGGGCGGAGTGAGCCCCGCTTGAAACTTGAGCGTGTGACGGCGCTGTCGCTGCTGGACGGGAAAATAAACATGAGCGTTGCCGGCGAGTACCTGGGCGACAGCTTTGTCTTGGAGGTAAGCGTATGAGCATCGTGGACTTGTCGGCCTTGCCGGCGCCGGAGGTGCTTGAGCCGCTGGACTTTGAAGAGGTCTACGACGAAGGGCTGTCAGCATTCCGCACCTATATGGGTGACAACTGGGATGCCGCGCTTGAAAGCGATCCTGTTACCAAAGTTCTGGAGGTGGGGGCTTATATCAAGGTTGGTAACCGGGCCCGGGTTAACGATGCATGCAAGGCGCTGCTGTTGGCTCACGCTATCAAGGGTGACCTCGATCAGTTGGGCGCGAACGTCAACCTGAAACGCCTGGTGATTCAGCCCGAGGATCTGCTGGCGGTCCCGCCGGTGGCTGAAGTACTTGAGGATGATGATTCCTTTCGTGAGCGTATCCAGTTGGCCTATGAAGGGCTGACCACTGCGGGGCCGCGTAACAGCTATATCCTGCACGCGCGTAACGCGTCGGGCTTAGTGCGGGATGCCACGGCGGAAAGCCCGATGCCGGCGAGCGTTACCGTAACAGTGCTGAGTACCGAAGGGGATGGGACGGCCACGCCGGCGCTGTTGGCCACGGTGGCCAAAGCCCTCAATGACGACGACGTGCGGCCGCTGGGCGACCGGGTGACGGTCCAGGGCGCCGAGATTCTCAATTACCGCATTGACGCGGTTCTACACATGAACAGCGCCGGGCCAGAAGGTGACGCGGCCCTGGCCGAAGCCCGAAGCCGCCTTTCGAAATGGATTAACCCGCGCAAACGCCTCGGCGTTGAGGTGGCGCGCTCTGCTGTGGACGCCCAGGTGCATGTTGCCGGCGTTTCTCGTGTTGAGCTGCCCGGGTGGGTCGATCTGTCACCCACAAGCGCCCAGGCCGCTTACTGCACCGGTTACGACGTGAGGTTGGCGGATGAAAAGCCTACTGCCCAGCAATAGCACACAGCTAGAGCGGGCCATGGAGGCAGCGTTCTACGAGAAAACCATTGTTCCTTTGCGCACGCTCTACAACGCCGATACGTGTCCGGCTCATTTGCTGCTGCATCTGGCGTGGGCCTGGTCTGTTGATCGTTGGGACTATCGGTGGAGCGAGGCGACCAAGCGGGCCGCCATCAGGGCCTCGTATTACATCCACAAGCACAAAGGCACGATTGGCGCACTGCGCCGCGTGGTCGAGCCGCTGGGTTACCTGATCGAGGTCGTGGAGTGGTGGCAGACCGCGCCCGAGGGAGTGCCGGGAACGTTCGCGCTGAAGGTCGGTGTTCTGGACACCGGCATTACCGAAGAAATGTACCAAGAGCTTACCCGGCTCATTGATGACGCCAAGCCCGTCAGTCGGCACATGACCGGCCTGGCGATCAGCCTGGAAACCACCGGTTACATCGGCATCGGCGCCTGTGTAAGCGAGGGTGAAGTGATCGACGTTTACCCACCAACCCCCCGCGATATCGAGGTGACCGGCACTTATGGCCTGGTCATGTGTATTGATGAAGTTGACACCCTGGACGTGTATCCATGATTGATCAGAACAGTCAGTTTTTCGCCATCCTCACGGCAGTAGGCGAGGCGAAACAGGCAAACGCTACCGCCCTGGGCCAGCCCTGGACGTTCGCCCAAATGGCCGTTGGGGATGCCAACGGCACAGACCCCATTCCAAACCGCACCCAAACGCGCCTGATCAACGAATGGCGCCGCGCTCCCGTGAATCAGGTGCGTACCGATCCGGCAAACCCGAACATCATCATCACCGAGCAGGTGATCCCGGCCGACGTGGGCGGAAAGTGGATTCGGGAAATCGCTCTGTACGACGCGGACGGCGACATGGTGGCTGTGGCCAACTGTGCCCCGAGCTTCAAGCCTTTGCTGATGCAGGGCACCGGCAAGACTCAAATCATTCGGATGAATTTCATCGTCGCGAATACCGCGAGCGTGGTTCTGAAGATTGACCCGGCGATTGTCCTGGCGACCCGTGACTACGTTGACACCCAGATTGTTGAAGCCATAGCAAAAATGGACTTCAAACATTCGGTATTGGTGGCCACCACGGCCAACATAGCCTTGAGCGGTTTGCAGACCATCGACGGCGTGCTGTTGCCTGCGGATGCGCGCGTGCTGGTGAAGAATCAGACGGCAGCCAAGGAAAACGGCCTGTACGTGGTTTCTTCAACGGGCGTGTGGAGGCGCGCCCAGGACGCGGACACTAGCGTCGAGGTGACGCCGGGGTTGTTCGTCAGTGTCGAAAAAGGCACAGCCAACGGCGACAGCGTTTGGCAGCTGGTGACGGATGCGCCGATTGTCCTGGGCACTACCGCCCTGGCCTTTGAAATGGCCGTGGGCCGAACCGGCGTCAGCGCGGGCTCTTATGCCAATGTAACCGTCGACAAAAACGGCAGGGTGATCGCCGGCACTAACCCGACGACGTTGGCCGGTTATGGAATCACAGATGGTCTGCAAAAAGGCTATGTCGGCCTTGGAGGGAAAACGGCAGCAATAGGCGATATCGAGAAGATCACCTTGGAGGGTGGGTTTTATTCTTTTACCGCAGGTGAGACGGGCTTCGGGAACTACGTATCTCTCTTAAAGTTTCCGTACACCACTGACGATTATGGCGCGCAGTTGGGGTTCAAGTACGGCAGCGACGAGCCTGAGATTCTCGTTCGTTCGACCAAGGAGTCGGGGAAGTGGGGTAAAACTCGCGCGCTGTGGCACGGCGGAAACTTCGACCCCTCTAAAAAGGCGGACAAGGCCACGACGCTGGCCGGTTACGGTATTACCGACGCTGTTCCTGCTGATCGCATCGTTGTATCAACGCTTGCCCCAAAGGCTGACGAAGGGGCGGTGGGCACTATCTGGCTTCAGGTGGAAACATGAATTTTCACGTAAAGACCGATTCAGGGTTTAAGGCTGGAATCATGCCCCGCGCAAAGCTGGTCGATGGCTGGCGCGAGGGTGAAATTCTATGGGTCAAGACCGCCGCGGGCTGGAAAACGGCCTGGCGCCGCCGCATCGTCTACACGAATCTTGTGGACCTGGCAGACACCAGTATTTTTGCCCTCATGGGGTCGCCGACAAAGGCTCGCGAGTACGTATTTATCAATAAAGCGGTGCTGCGGGGGGTGTCTGCTGCTGCGCTGCGCACTGGTGTGTTTCCTGCTGGCTCGACACTGTTGGTGATTAACCAGGGGTATATCAAGGGCGCCGGCGGCGCCGGCGGTACAGCGGCAGAGGGTCAGCCAGGCAATCACGGTCTCTTGCTTGAATTCCCCACGACCTTGGATAACTCAGCCGGATATATACAGGGCGGCGGCGGTGGCGGGGGCTTGGGACAGCACCGTACCTTCAAATCGGATGGGTCTAGAAAAACGGGTTACGGCGGCGCTGGTGGCGCTGGCGAGGGCATTAGCGCTGCGAAGCCTGGGGCGCCAGGGCAAGCGATATCGGATGACGGTGCAGGCGGTTACGGCGGCACCGGCGGCGCTGCCGGCGTTGCTGGTTTGGCGGGCAATGTTGGGTGGTCAAACAGTAACTATGGCACTGCCGGGCCGTGGGCCGGCGGTGCGTCAGGTGCCGCGATTGTTACGGGGGGTAATGCCTTAACTTTCGTGGCGGGTAATTCTGCTGACCGTGTTAAGGGGGTTGTATCTTGAGTAAGTTTTCAATTGTTTCAATCTCCCCGGAAATGGGGACGATGGTCATTAACTGGGGTTCGGCAACCCTGAATCATTTTATCCCTGTCGAGTTAGCCGGGGCTGATAGCCTTTCGGTTGCGGAGATCGAGGAGCAAATTGAGGCGATGCGCCCTGTGGCGCCTGACCCCGTGAAAGTGCCGGCCACTTTGGCGGCAATGGTTCAGCCTGTAGCGCCCGACCCGGATGCACTTGAGCGCGCCTGGCGCGACGCCGAGTTGGCTTCGGTAATGTGGTTGCGTGAGCGGCACCGTGACCAGATCGAAATTTCGGCCCAAACCACGCTTAGCGCCGAGCAGTTCGAGGCTCTGCTGGTGTACATGCAGGCCCTGCGCGACTGGCCCCAGTCGCCGGACTTCCCGGATAGCGAGCATCGCCCGGTCGCCCCGGCGTGGGTCGCCGACCAAACCGAATAACGCCCCGCACTGACGAGGCGTTTTCTTTTCCGTTACGCGTAACACGAACAACCTACAGCCTCGCTCATGCGGGGCTTTTTCGTTTCTGGAGATTGAGCCCTATGAGTTTCTTTCACGGCATCACTACTTCGCTGATCGACAATGGCGCGCGCACCATCTCGCTCCCGTCGTCCTCGATCATCGGCCTGTGCGACACCTTTACCCCGGGCTTGCTCGGCGGCGGTAGCGCCAAGGCGGGCGAGCTGAAGCTGATCACGTCCGAGCGTGAAGCCATTGCCGCCTTCGGCGCTGACTCGGCGATCACCCGGGCTTGCCAGGCGATCTATGTGCGAGCCAAGGCTGTAATCGTCGCCATTGGCGTCCCTAAGCTCGATGACGCCGCCCTGCAAACGTCCGCCATCATTGGTGGCGTTCTGGAGGGTGGGCAGCGTACAGGCCTTCAGGCGCTGCTGGACGGCAAGAGCCGACATAACGCCCAACCTAAGCTGCTGATTGCCCCGGGGCACTCGGCTACCCAGGCGGTGGCCACCGCCATGGATGCTCTGGCCGGCAAGCTGCGTGCAATTGCCATCGTTGATGGCCCGAACACTACCGATGAGGCCGCCATGGCCTACGCGCTGAACTTTGGCAGCAAGCGCATCTATTTGGTCGACCCGGGGGTGCAGTTCTGGAGCACCGTCGAAAGCGCGACCGTGGATGCTCCAGCCTCGGCCTGGGTGGCCGGTCTGTTTGCCTGGACCGATGCCGAGTACGGCTACTGGGCTTCGCCATCGAACAAAGAGTTTGTTGGCATCACCGGTACTACCCGTCCGGTGGAGTATCTGGACGGGGACGAGACGTGCCGGGCCAACCTGCTCAACAACGCGAACATCACCACCATCATTCGCGATGGCGGCTACCGCCTGTGGGGTAACCGCACTTGCTCGGCTGATGCCAAATGGTCGTTTGTTAGCCGCGTGCGTACCTGCGACATCCTCATGGATGCGATCCAGGCGGGCCACAAGTGGGCTGTAGACCGCTCGATCACGAAAACCTATGTGTCTGACGTCACTGAGGGGCTTCAAGCCTTCATGCGTGATCAGAAGAACGCCGGCGCGGTAATCAACTTTGAAGTCTACGCAGACACCGAGCGCAACACGGCCAGCCAAATCGAGCAGGGCAAAATCTACTGGCGCATTCGTTTCACCGACGTGCCGCCGGCCGAAAACCCGAATTTCCTGATCGAGGTCACCAACGAGTGGCTGACCGAAGTAATTGAAGCAGCCTAAGGGGGCCGAATAATGATTCCTGAAATGTTGACCAACTGCGTCATGTTCCTTGATGGCGTGAGTTTTTCCGGCGATGTGCCGTCTATGACGCTGCCCAAGCTCTCCACCAAATCCGAGGAATACCGGGGCGGTGGTATGAGCGGTCCCGTTGACTTGCCCACTGGCCTGGAAAAGCTGGAAGCGGCATGGACCACCAATGGCGTGCGTAAAGAGTCGCTGAAGTTCTTCGGTCTGGCGGATCAGACGGCGTGCAACGTTGTTTTTCGTGGCTCGTTCAAGGGCCAGAAAGGCACCGTCAAGGCGGTAACTGTAACGCTGCGCGGCTCTCTCAAAGAGTTGGATATGGGCGATTGGAAGCCAGGCGACAAGGCCGAAACCAAGCATGCCATGGCTGTCACCTACTACAAGCTCCAAATTGACGGTCGCGTGATGTACGAAATCGACTTTGCCAACATGGTGCAGGTGATCAACGGTGTTGATCAGCTGGCCGCTGAACGCTCGGCCCTGGGCCTCTAAGGATTGATGAAATGACCGATTCTCTTACCGCACCGCTGCCGTCCTGGCTGGTCCTGAGTGACGAAGGCGTTACCGTAACGCTCAAGCACAAGGCCAATCTCAATGGGGTTGTGACCGACAAGCTGGTGATGCGCGCGCCCAGCGTAAAGGATGTTATGGCCGCCAAGATCGCCGGCAATGGTGACCATGAAAAGTTGGAGCTGAACTTGTTTTCCAGCCTGCTCATGGCTACTGAGGCCGAACTCACAGCCCTCAAATACAAGGACTACATGCGCCTCCAGGCGGGCTATTTTCGCCTGGTTGAAGAGGACGACGTGTAGCGAGGGCACGCTTAAGGCGCTGGCCAAGCGCTTGGCAAAAGAGACGGGTTTCTCTTCTGTCGAGATCCTGGCCATGCCCTTTAACGTGATGGTGTGGTGGCTCACGGATTGAGCCGCTGTTGATCTACACGACGTATAGGGCGCGCACATGGCGAACAAACTTGCTCTCGGCCTGGTGATTGGCGGGGCCGTCAGCTCGACGGTAGGGGCGGCGTTCAAGGACGTCAGCAACAAAATAAAGAAGCTGGAGGAACAAGGTTCCCGGGCGCGGGTGCTGCAAAAGACCATCGGCGAAACCATGCGTTTGCGTGAGGAATGGCTCAAAGCGCACATGGCCGGCGAAAAGGGCGCTGATGCGCTGCGGCGGAAGCTGGAGAATAATCTGGACGGCCTGCGCAAGCAGGGCGTTGAGGTGCGCAACCTGACCAAGGCTTACGCGGCTATGGGGCAGGCGGCGACCAAGGCGGAGCTTAAAGCCAAGGGCCATATGCAGCTCGATGCTGGTAAACAGCAGTTGAAAAGCAGCATAGGCCAGGCGGCGGCGGCCACGGCCGCGATGGCCGTTCCTACGAAGGTTAGCGCGGACTTTGGCGCGATCATTCGTGACATTGCGATCAAGGCGAACATTGCCAACAAGCCCGAAGAAGCGCAGATGGCCAAGACGATTATTGGTACGTCGCGCGACACCGGCATGGCCCGTAATCAGGTGGCCGAGGTGGTCAACGCTCTGGTAGGGGCCGGCATGGAGCTGGACAAGGCCTTGTCATACGCACCGGTGGCGGCCAAGTTTGCGGTTGGCCAAGGTTCGGACGGCGGCGAGACTGCCCGCATGATCAATGCCCTGGGGCAGAACGCCAAAATCTCCGACCCGGCCGTGATGCAGCAGGCGCTGGAGGCTATCGCTTATCAGGGCCAAGCGGGCAGTTTTGAAGCGGCTGACATGGCTCGGTGGTTTCCTGACCTGTTGGCAAAAATGGGCAATATCGGCATTACCGGCATGGATGCTGTGACGCAACTGGGCTCAATGCTTCAGGTGCAAATGAAGACCGCCGGCGGCGCCGACGAAGCGGCCAACAACCTCAAGAACTGGATGGAGAAAATCGGTTCTGGCGATACGGTCAAGGCTTACAAGGATGCCGGGATTGACTACCAAGGGTCGATGAATACCGGCCTGCAGAACGGTAAATCAACCTTGGAGTCCAGCTTTGAGCTGGCTCAGAAGTACATTGCGGCAACTGATCCGAAGAAGGCGGCAGCGATGGCGGCCGCTACAGCGAAGATCAGTAAGGAAACGGACCCCGAAAAAGCCAAGGCCATGATTGCGTCCCTGGAGCAGGCTTTGCGTACCGGGGATCTGTTCGCAGACATGCAGGTCAAGGGCGCACTGACGGCCTACATGCAGAACAAAGAGCTGTATGACCAGCTCAAAAAAGACTCAGCAGACGCCACTGGGATTCTTGATAAGAACCTTGAGGAACGCCGGCAGGCGTCAGCGCAGAAATGGGCGGAAATGGCCCAGGGCATGGACGAGGCCATGCGCGCCATTGGTGATGCGTTTCGGCCTGTCACCGACAAAGTGGCGGATGGCTTGGCCTACGTTACCCAGGGCCTTGCCAAGCTGTCGGATGAATCACCCCGGGTTGTGACCGGCATCGGCGCCGCTGTTGCTGCTGTGATCGCGTTTCAGACCGCTATGAGCGGATTCAAGATCGCCAAGGGGTTGCTCAACCTTGGGCGCGGCACGTTGATGGGTAATCCCAATATCCCGCAAAAAGTCATTGTTACCAACATGCCAGTGGGCGGATCTGGTGGCATGGGAATGGGCGACCTCGATGACACCGGCGTGAAGGACGGGAAAGGCAAGGGCAAGGGCGGCGGCCGTGGCGGCCGAGGCCGAGGGCGCGGCATTGGGGCGGGCATGAAAGGGCCGGCGGTACTGGCGCTGGTTGAGGCTGGCTTTAAGGTCAAAGACACCTACGACAACGCCGAAACTCAGGACGAAAAAGCCGAAGGCTATGGCGCGGCGGCTGGCGGACTTGCCGGCACGCTCGCCGGTGCGGCGGCCGGGGCGGCCATCGGTTCGGCGGTACCAGTAATCGGCACCATCCTGGGCGGCCTAATTGGGGGCTACCTGGGAAGCTTGGGCGGCGACGCCTTGGGCGGTGCCATCGGCAAGTCGATGTTTGGCTCTGACGAGAGCAAGAACGCCATGCCCGTGGCTGGGCCGCTGATGATGAAGGATGCGGGCAAGGATATCCCGCCAGTGTTGGGAGATATCGCCAAGTCGTTTGCCCCGTCGCGTACGGGCCCGCTGATGTTGGCCAATCCCGGCCAGGGTGCTTTGCCTGCAACGCCTGACGCGGTCAGTCCGGGTGATGCTGCGCGGTCCATGATGATGCCCCAGGCCGGCGCCGACGCGGTAGCGGCGCCACTTGCTGCGGCCGTGGTGGCGAAGGTCCAGCCGGCAAAAGTCGAGGCCAAGGTGGACATTCACGCGCCTATTACGCTCACGGTGCAAGGCGATGTGAAAGACCCTAACGAGCTGCTGGCCCAGCTGCGGCCGCTGATGGAGCAGCAGCAGCGGGAAATCGCCCAGCAGCTCGAAAACCGCAAGTTGTACGACGCGCCGCATATCTAGGAGGGGAATATGGAGTCACTGGCACAGCTACAGTCCGGCCTGAAGTATTTGGCCACGGCCGGCGAAGCGGGCCGACGCAGTATCGACGGCATGATGGGGCCGGTTAACGGTGCCATCAGCGAAATCAGCGGCGCCGCCAATGAGCTGGAGGATCTTCCGTTTATTGGCCCGGCCGTGGGGGCAAAGCTTCAGCGGGTCATGCGGGGGATTGCGACTGCCCAGGCCAAGGTTGGCCAGGTCGTCGCCACCTACAACCGCGCTACGCGGGCCTTGTCGCAGATTGACGAGCGCATGGGCACGTTGAAAGAGCAGGCCGGGCGGGCGGCTACCGCGATCAACAAGATCGCCGGCATGATTGACCCGTCACTGGCGAACATCCTGCCAACCGGCGCCTTTGCCACGGATTCAACGCCGGCGAAAGAGGCGGTGAAGCCGTTCCCACACTTGCTGATCATTCAACCGCTGGACCCAAAGGCGCAGCCGTATTACTTCAACCTCGATACGGCGGCCTTCGATTCGCTGCGTCGCTCGACTGAATACCGCTGGGCCTCCCAGGAGCGCCTAACACGCCGGTCGGCCCAGCAGGCCGTGGGCATGGGTGACGAGAAAATCACGCTCAAGGGCGATATCTTTCCGGGCTACCGTGGCGGCCTGGGCCAGCTCAACACGTTGCGTTCAATAGGTTCCCAGCTCAAGCCGGTGACCCTGACTACGGGCTATGGCACTGTGCTTGGCACCTGGTGCCTCAAGACCATTGATGAAGACCAAAGCGCGCTGATGCAGGGTGGTATCCCCCGCAAACAGGCCTTTACCTTGGAGTTTGTGCGCTATGGCGACGACATGCAGAACATCTGACGGGGATCTGCTGGACACCATTTGCCATAACTTCTATGGCCACCTGGCGGGCAGTGTCGAGGCGGTACTTGCCGCCAATCAGGGTTTGGCGGACGAGGATCAGCCCTATCGCGCCGGCGTGGTGATTGTCCTGCCGGATCTGCCGGGCCCCGTGGATGAGCAAGTAGCCTTGTGGGATTGATTCAGTTCTATCGGCTGCGCCCTTGTTCCGTTACGCGTAACGCCTCCCATCCTTAAAGCCCGCCTTGTGCGGGTTTTTTTATTGGCCAATGCCCTATGACCCCCAAATTTAGAATCGTCGCGAACGGTTCCGATATTACGTCGCTGATTAACGATCGGCTTTTGCTGTTGCGCACCACGGACAAGCCCAGCATGGAGTCGGACGAATTTGAGTTGCGCATTGATGACCGCGACGGCCTGGTGACGTTGCCCAAGCGCGGTGCCGGGATCGAGGTCTATATGGGCTATGCCGAAACGTCCCTGGTGCGCCTGGGGCGTTACGTGGTTGATGAGATCGAGGTGACCGGCCCGCCTGACACTATCGTTATCCGGGGTAAGGCCAGCGACATGCGCGGCACCGGTAAATCCATTCGTAGCGGTAGCTGGGAAGATGTGTCGTTGTCGAAAATCGTTTCCGATATCGCAGCGCGTAACGGCTGGACGCCGGCATGTACCATCGCCACGAAGGTCGCCCGGGCTGATCAGCTTCATGAATCCGACTTCAGTTTTGTCACGCGCTTGGCCAAGCAGTACGACTGCACCGCCAAGGTCGGCGACGGCAAACTGATGGTGATGCAGCGCCAAGCGGGGCTAAGTGCCAGCGGCAAGGTGATTGCCGCGATCACCCTCACGCGCAGCGACGTAAGCCGCTGGCAGTTTCGTTTGGGCGACCGTAATGCACATAAGGCGGTGGCGGCCAAGCATCAAGACAAAAAGACGGGCACGTTATCGGTGGTTTCACTGGACAACGAGGACGTGCCGGACGGCCTGCCGGCAGTGCACACCGACCGCCATATTCATCCGAACAAGACCGCCGCCGAATCAGCGGCTAAGGCGCGCTTGGCTGCGTTCAACCGGTCGACGGCGGGCGTGCGTCTGGAGATGCCAGGGCGCACGGACTTGTTCGCGGAGCGCTCTATCAACGCCCAGGGCTTCAAGGTGGGGCTCGATGGCGAGTATCTGGTGGATTCCGTGGAGCAGACATTCACCCAAGCCGGCTGGTCCACCACCGTCGAGTGCAACGGCGGCAAAAAGGGCAAAGCAAAAGCAAAGGGCAAGAAGCCGAAGAAAGCCGCGAAGCCCGTCAAGGTTGTCAGCCTGGCGTAGCGACTCTTTGCCCCATCCAACCGCCGCGTGCGGGTTATTCACGTTAGGAGCTTGTATGCCAATTACTCAGCAGCAGTTGCTGCAAATTCTTCCCAACGCCCGCCAAGTCGCGGGCGTTTTTGTTCCTGTGTTGAACACGGCCATGAGCCGCTACGGCATCGTCGGCCAACTACGTGTCGCCGCATTCATCGCTCAGGTTGGGCATGAGTCGGCCCAGTTGCGCCATGTTCGTGAAATTTGGGGTCCAACGACGCAGCAAGCCTGCTATGAGGGCCGGTCCGACCTGGGCAATACCGAGAAGGGGGATGGCTCCAAGTACCGTGGGCGCGGCCTGATCCAAGTCACTGGCCGGGCGAACTACACCGCATGCGGCGAAGCACTGGGCCTCGACCTGATCGCACAGCCCGAGCTATTGGAATTGCCACAGCACGCCACGATGTCGGCGGCGTGGTTCTGGTCAACCCGTGGGTTGAACACTTTGGCGGATCAGGGGCAGTTCGTGAAGATCACTCGGCGCATCAATGGTGGACTCACCGGGCAGGACGACCGGCAGGCTTTGTACGACAAGGCGCTGAAGGTGCTGGCATGACGCCAGTGCAGAATCTGGCTTGCGTGTTTGTGGCGATGGCGATTGCTAGTTTTTCGACATGGAAGGTGCAGGACTGGCGCTATGACGGAATCGTGGCCAAGCAGGCCGGTCTGTTCCAAGAAGATTTGAATCTGATCAGCGCGGCAGCTGCCAAGCAGGAAAAAGACGCTACCGATAGGCGTTTGGCCCTGGAGCAACGACTGGTGGGTCAAGATCAACAATACTCCCTGGAGCTATCCAATGCCCAACGTAATCAGGCTGCTCTACGTGATCGCCTTGCCACTGCTGATGTGCGGCTGTCAGTCCTTCTCGACGCCAAGTATTCAGCCGGTAGCTGCTACATGCCTGCCACCCCCGGAGCCGCCGGCGTGGTTCATGCAGCCCGTAGAGCCCAACTTGACCCAGCGCATGCGCAACGAATTATCGCCATAACCGATGGCGGTGATAACGGCCTGATAGCTTTACGAGCATGCCAAGATTACGTCCGAGCTATAAACCACTCGCATTGAAACTTAATAATTGGCATGTCAGATAAAGCGTATTACTCGAGTTCATTCAGCAGCGGGGTGGTGAAAAAAACGCACCCGATCAACGTTGCAAACAAAACTAAGGTCTCCTCCAGCTCCGGGTCATCAAATAATATCGAGCGCGAATCTAAGGCGCACAGAGCACCATATAGCCGCCCATCGGGAAGGAAGATAGGAACACCTGCGTAGCTTTCTATCGCATAGCGTTTAACCACAGCACGAGTTGAGTATCTGCCGTCTTCGCTGATTTTAGGGATGAAAAGTGCCTTAGGGTTTCTACGGAGTTCGCTGCAAAGCGTAATTTCCAACTCCAGTGTGTCCCCTGCCTCTATCCCCATATGAAACGGGTCGTAAGCTGAGCAGACGACCCAGTCTGTTTCGGTGAATTTCGCAATCCCGGCAAATCGCATTCCCGTAAGGCGTGTTACGAGCTTCAATATGCTACTAGTCGCCTCAACCTCAGCCAAAGCGGACCGCTCATCTAAATTAAGCACAGAGTGTAAGGTGACTTCGGGCCTAACCATATTCACCTATCCTGTGATTAGCTGAGCGGGCCGTATTGGGCTATGCCAGATTGTGCCACAACCCAAAAAAATTTATTTGCCCCATCTGCTACGTTCTGAATCGAAGAACCAAATCGTTTAGGTTAACGGCCAAGCGAGAAAGCTCGTTGCTCGCGGTAAGTGTTTGGCGGGTGCCTTCACTGCTCTGCACTGCGAGGTCACGGATGCTTATTAGACTACGATCAACATCCCGCGCCACGTGAGCCTGTTCTTCAGATGCGGTCGCAATTTGGATATTCCGATCGTTAATTTCGAGCACGGAATCAATGATCTGCTGCAGCGACTGGCCTGCTTGTTCTGCCGTATCTCGCGTGCTGTAGACCTCTGATGTGCTCTTTTGCATTGATTCGACTGCTGCAGAAGAGCCTGCTTGAATCGTGGATATCATCTGTTCAATTTCTTGTGTCGATGTTTGTGTTCGGTGTGCCAGCGCACGAACTTCATCTGCGACCACTGCGAAGCCGCGGCCCTGCTCTCCTGCACGAGCTGCTTCAATTGCGGCATTCAAAGCGAGCAGGTTGGTTTGCTCAGCAATCGCCCTAATCACACTGAGAACTTTGCTAATGTCTTGAGCTTGGCCTGCGAGCTCTTTCACCTGATCTGATGACACTTCAACCAAATCTGTCAAGCTGCGCATCGCCGTTAAGGTCTCAGTTACTTTTTGATTGCCGAGATCTGCAGCTATGCTCGACTGCATTGCCGCCTCAGATGTGGAGTTGGCGTTCCGTGCAACCTCTTCAACCGCCGCACTCATTTCAGTTACTGCTGTGGCAGCTTGCTCTATTTCACTATTCTGCTGCTGAAGTGTGCGATCAGCGCTTTCAGTGATCGAGGTCATTTCAACGGCAGCGGTACTCAGTTGGGACGAAGCCCCCGAGATTTCTAAGATTGTGTGTCGCAAATTTTTCTGCATGAGGTTCAGTGCATGCATCAAGCGCGAAGCTTCATCTGAACCTGTAACTTCTAGATCGTGAGTAAGGTCGCCAGCAGCGATATTCTCCGCCAATTTAAGTGATGAGCTGATTGGACTTACGATGCTTTTAGTGAACAAAATAGCCAGCGCTATGGTTAAGAAAAATGCCACGATCAGCACCGTCACCAAGACTTTGACGCTGTGGTTGTATACGTCGGTCGCATCTATTCCAGATACCACCGCCTGGCGTGCATTTTGCTCTCGCAACAGTGTTAGTTGCTCTTGATAGGCGATCGCTCTTTGTGCCTGCTCCGTGTTGGCAAAAATTACAGCCTGATCATGATCAGATGAATCCAGAGCGATTACTTTTTTGAGACCGTCGATGTACGCAGTCATAGCCTGGTTGGCCTTTGCAAACTGGATTTCGTCCTGCTCTCCAGACATCAAATGTGCACGATAGAAATCAGTTTTAACCTGAAGTGTCTGTATGGCTTCTTCGACCTTTGACAGCGAGTAATCATGCACCTCTGTCGTGCTACTTGAGAGCATGCGGATACTCTCAAGGCGGGCGTGAAGAAGGGCGATCTGAATATCGTCAATGACCTGGATACTCGGAAGGGAGTTTTGCTCAATGTTCTGTTCTGCAGCGCGCAGCCGATCAATTTGCAGATAAGAGAAGCCTGCCAAGCTGATCAGTAGGAATGTGATCAGGCCAAAACAGACGAAAGCTCGTCGCGCGATGCTTAAGGATCTCAATTTCATGTAGGCCTCCGAGGGCCGAATTTAGTGGCGTTGGATTTCCACGTCATTTCAAAGGATCACAAACAAAGGCAGCATTTTCACCTCGTACAGTGATTTCTATCTGCAGCTTGCGGGCATATGCATGAAACGAGGTATGCAAAAAAATGTATCGGAATGATAGATGTCCTAAATAATTGCGCGCTAAGTAACTGCGAGTGCGCTCGCGCGTACGTTTCACAGGTTTTGGCTACGTTAGGACGTGGGCGCACCATGCTATAGGCGAGCAGTTACAAGCAGCGCACATAGCAGGACTTTACAAACACGCTGTCGTATCGAGATCATTTGGACAAGGACCCGGCGCTATGGATATGCGGCTTCCAGGTTTTCATTTCTGCTTACCCTGGGATGGGTGGTTGTAGTGATTGGGGTGATGTCCTTTTTTGGCATTTAACCCCTCTCGCCTGATGACTGAACTTAATGAATACAGAGTACCTCTGAAATACTACATCCACTCATTTGGATCGGTATTATGAGTATTGGTGCGAGATTGAAGTCAGAGCGATTGAGGCCAGGGTTTTCACAACCTGCTGTTGGTAGCATCGGCGAAATTGAGGTAAATGCGCAGTGCCGCTACGAAAGCGGCATTCGTCTTCCTCGGGCAGATTATTTAGCTGCTGTCGCGAAAGCCGGCATAGACATATTGTTTGTCATCACCGGTGAGCGAAGTCAAAACGGCAACGCAGATTCTGCAAAAGCTGTTGAGGCTCTCGATAGTGCGAAGGAATGCCTTGAAAAAGCGAAGGAACTGATCCACTAAATCCTATAACAGTTTCAGATATTAGGCTGGATCAACTGTGGCCCCTTGTTCCGCACATCACCCACGGCCGTATCGACCTTAAACCATTCAAAGACCTCGGCAGGTTCGCCCTGGTGCAGCACCATCTGTTCGGCGCGCTCCTTGGACGTGGCTGGGTCCAGCCATTTCCGGGCCAGATCCGGCGTCAGCACCACGGGGCGCCGGTCGTGGATGCCTACCGTGCCGCCGGCGCTGTCGGCGGTGATGATCACAAACCCGTCATGCTCGCGTGGCCCTTCATCTGCGTCCGGTAGTTGGCCCATCGCGGCGCAGAATATCGGCGCGCCATCCCGACGGCGGATTAGGTAGGGCTGCTTCTTGGGACCGCCTTCGTCTACCCACTCAAACCAGTTATCGATGGGTGTGATCGCCCGGTGCGGCCATATCGCACGGAAGAACGGCCCGTGAGCCACCTTCTCCACGCGGGCATTGATTGGTGCGGCGCGGTCCTTGGCCCAGTGAGGGCACCATCCCCAGCGCACCGAATCGGCGTGCAGCAAGTCACCTTGTAGGTGGATTAGGGCAACCTGGGTCTACAGTGCAACGTTGAACGTCCGATCGGCTGGTCACCCACGGAATTCGCCAAGGCATTGGGCGTGCTCAAAGCGGCAACAAAGTCGTGGATTCCTCGGTACTGCGTCAATCTTCCACACATGGTCAGGCCCTCTCAATCCTCGGAAGCTTAGACAATCGTAAAAGGTCGAGGCCTCATTTCGTTGACGATTCGGCGTAGTTCACCCGCTTCACGGGTACTCACATTGTCAGATGTCGTGAGGTCGTCTATTTGTTTGCGCATCGCGGCCGCTTCCGCACCACGCTCGCGCAGGTAGCCCGCATACTCGGAGTTCCTGGCTTGGGTCTCCAGCAGCATTTGGCTAATGCCGAATACATCCTCGTGCGCCTTGCATAGCAGGCGGTTTAGTTCTTGGATCTCGTTCTCCAAGAGGCGGCAGTGCTGGCGGTACATTTCGAGGGGCGTGGGAGGCCGAGCCACCCGCAGGTGTCTTCATCGATGTTCATCGTGGGTCGATCCGGAGGCTGTATGCGCATACAGTAATCGAGGATCTATAGTTACGCGATTCAAGGCGACGAGCTGTAGGGTTACTCCGGTGACATAAGCGCGGCCAGCGGGGGTTTTATGAACTCTTCGTTATCGTCGTTGGTGTGCAGCGCGGCCCGGATGTTCTCGGCGACATCTGCTGAGCCACGCTGCTCCACCCAGTTCGATAGCTCCATGATGCACGCTTGAAGGGCAAGCTGGTTTTCGTAGAGCTTGGAGAGTAGGGAAGGGAGCAGATCTGAGTTGGGCATCGGCGTTCCTCTGGTAGAGCGAATAGCGTAGCAGCCGGTTTTATTTGGGAAGTTGTGTTCGGTTGGCAGAACGCCGGGGGAGGGAAGAAATCGTTTCCGCAACCTGATGCACGCCCCTTGATCTGCGCGGCTTGTAGGTCATCCAAAAATGCTCTGGTGCGGAAACGATGGGGGGTCTAAGCTGTTGATTAATATCATTAAGTCTACAGTCTTGAAAACCGGCGGACGTTAATAGCGTCTCCAGGGTTCGAATCCCTGGTTTCCCGCCAAGATTTACACAAAAGCCTCGCGAAAGCGGGGCTTTTGCGTTTCTGGGGTTTGGTACAAAAAACGTCTTGTCTTCTTATCGTTTCCGCATCATCTCAAGCGGTTTGCGTAACGCGGTGCAAATTGCGGTCACCGGCTGATTTTCCCACCGGACACCGTGTTGAAGGCCTTAGTTGATTGGTTTGAACTGCTGATTCCACCAGGTGCCGAAACAGCTACCACCCAGAGGACATAGCAATGACTGAAGAAAAGAAGAAAGAACCCGAGCAAGAAACCCCGGCGCACTCTACTGAGCAAGAACGGGAGCGCCTGAAAGACTTCAACAAAGACGGCATTCCGCCTGGTACGTGCTGAACGCTCGCGGCCGGTGCTGCGCATCGCAGATAACGTGCTAGTCAAATAAACGAAAACCCCGCGATCGCGGGGTTTTTCGGAAGCGCCATTGGTTCCGGCCGTCAACACCTACTCAACGGTGCAGACCCAAAGATGATTCCGCCGATACGGTGCGCGGGTAAAGTGCACATCTGAAACCAGATTCATCCCGCGCAGTTGCAGCGCTTCGGTCAGTTGTACGAGTGTCTCTGCCTGGATAGTCATTGCTGTTACCTCGTCAGATTTACTGCGTTCATAATTCTTGACCAGGCAGACAACCGGCAAATTCAAATTTTCTACGAGCGCGATAGATGTGCGGTGTTACCCGCTCCTCGACGAGGTGGTTTGGCTTTGTTCAGGGCAATAATGGCCCACGCCACTCTTGTAGCTGATGGGAAGGCAGGGAATTACCGATCAGCAAAAAAGCTGAGCCACCGAAAGCAGGCAAATAAACTGTGCAAACACTTGTGCTCGAATAGGATGTTTCATTGCCGTGACCCTCATCTACAGCTGCTGGTGGTAGTGCCGTGAGCGATTCAGACAACCGCGCCATGCCGATCGGACGTCATGAAGCCACGTTGAATCGTCAACAACTCTCGCAACTGTTGATTGAGTATAGGTCTTGAAATGAATTTTTCACGATTGGTCTGACTCACTCGCCCGCCCGGCGCGCGTTACAACTATCTGGCCGCCCACATTGCACTTTTTTTCATTTCTCCAATCTATCTTTGTCGCAGCCCCGCCGACCCCGGGTGGGCAAGAGAACCAGATCGGGTGCCGATGGATCGCACGTTACTTTTATTCAAGATTCGATGGATGCGCCGGCCTCTGTGGCTGGCTGCGCTGTTAATGCTCTGTGCAGGTGGTTGCACCCAGCAGCAAAGTCAGGATATCGCCAGGCAATTCACCAATGGCAAACCCGACGAGTTCTTCCAGACCAGCGTTGACCGCATGGCGACCCTGGGCATGCGCGATAACCTGCAAAGCTTGTATTTGCTGATGAACAAGCTCTATTTGCGCAACCCCAACCAATGGCGCCAGTCCGGTTACCCGGATGCGGTGACGGCTGCGCGGGAGATCCGTCGGGCCATTGAGCAGCGCCAATCGCTACCAGCCCTTGGGGACCGGCGTGACCTGGCGGCCCTTAGTTACTCTTTGAGCCCGGAGTTCAAAGGCGATCGCGTCGGCGCGTTTATTTATGCCATCGGCAGCATGCTGGTGACCGCCCACGGGGGGCGCACCGAGTTCTACATGACCGACTCGATCAACCCGCAGTTCGTCAGCAATGCCGCGCGCAATATCGAGAAGGCCACCTGGTTGCTCAGCAAGCGCCAGGATACGAATGGCGTGCTGCTGTTATTTTCCAACGAGATCTCGGAGGAGGGCAGCAACCTCAGTTTTGCCGTGGAGTTCGGTAAGATCGTCGCGCGCCTGGACCTGTTGACCCAGATGCTCGATGAGCGCTACCGGCGGATTGGGCTGAATTATGCACAAAGCTTGCTGCTGATGAATTTCCTGCCGGTGCAGTGATGCACTTCGTCACGTTCTCCGCTGGCAGCGTTTTTGGCACCTTGCGCGCACTTGATGTGTTGCCCAAGAAGCTTTGAGAACGCGCAAATACTCGAAATCCTGACCCTCTTCACTCCGCTCATCGGTACCGCGTTGGAGCTGCAACGCAACAGGTCATGAGCTGATCAACGCCATTCGGCGTGTTATTTCCCTTTCCTGTGTAGGAAAGGGCCTATCTTGCATCCCGGCGCTTGAAACACCCCGTCGCGCGCAATAGCCTCGGATTTTTCCGAAAAAATGAGGCCATACCTTGGGTAAGCGAAAAACGGTTTGGCCGACAGAACGGGAAATACGCCTGCGCTTTATCCTCTTCGCCGTGATCGACGCGGCGAGTGGCCAGGGCGTTCCTGCTGAGGTGTTACTGCCAGCGCACAAACTGCTGCGTGACTCACCGACCCAGGCGCAGTTGCTGGATGCCCTGGCTGAGATTCTTGCCACCGATGAAATGCACGGGTTCAGGTTTCCGCCGGGTTCGGAGGCGGAAGAATTGATGTGGGCGTTGGAGGCATCCAACCAATAGCAACATCCGTTAGACCGTTTATTTCCTTACGGTTGGAGCCCATTCCAGGATCGAATATCCCCAGCGTCGATTGACGCTATACAGCAGGCGGAGTTAACGCAGTAACACCGTTATCGTCATCATCACGTCCGTCACAGCTGTTTTGATTGTCTAAGCCGTCTCCAGAACGTCCATTCCTGCTGCTCTGCCGCCGTCTTGCGCAGTTGCCTGGTATCTCTAGAATCGGCGCCAGAACTTAGCCATTTCCTGTCGATTACGGAGTTTCGAACATGATGAATGCAATGCAGATGCCGATGAACACTTCCATGCCAATGATGCCGATGATGGGCATGCCGATGATGATGGCAACCATGAACTGCGAAATGGCCGGCGACGCCATGATGTGCACCATGAAGCCTGCAGCCGGCATGGACATGGCTCAGTTCAAGACCAACGCCGAAATGATGGCGATGATGATGAACTGCGGCATGCCGATGATGATGCAGTGCGCCAACCTGTCGATGATGTGCATGTCGGCTGACGCCATGAAGATGATGACTGACATGAACATGCCGATGATGGCCATGGGCATGTCGATGCCAATGATGAAGTGCATGATGGAATGCACCCTGATGGGCGACAGCATGCAGTGCAAAATGATGCCGATGCCGGGCATGAGCATGGCCATGATGGAAAACTGCTGCATGCTGATGAACAAGTTGATGAACGACTGCGCCATGCCGATGATGATGAGCTGCAATGGCATGCCGATGATGTGCTGCACCTGCTGACAGGTCCCGCGCAAAAAAAACGCCCCGAGTATTCGGGGCGTTTTGCATTTCAGTCCAGGCGTTCCGGGTAGGTGATCACCAGGAAGGCCACCGCCTCGCTGTCTGCCGGGTTGCGGTAGCGGTGGGGCTGGTCGGCGTAGAACAGGATCGAATCGCCGGTGGAGAGCAGGTAACGCTCATCGTTGACGCTGACCTCCAGCACACCTTGGGCTACCACCAGGTTTTCCTGGATACCGGGGCCGTGGCCTTCGGACACTTCTTCGCCGAGTGCACGCAAGCGAATCTCGTAGAACTCGGACTGGCGCGCCGTATCGTAGGGGAACAACGCGCGGCTGGTAAATGCACCGTCGGCACTCACCAGGCGCTTGCTCTGTTGCGCCGGCAGCACCTCCACCCCTTCAAACGCGCGATCCTCCAGAAACGCCGCGACTGACACCTTCAAACCCTTGGCAATCTTGCACAGCACCTTGATCGACGGCACGCTGCGCCCGGATTCGATTTGCGCCAGCATCGCCCGGCTCACGCCGCAGGCGCGCGCCAGGCCATCGAGTGACAGGTGGCGCTTGCTGCGCAGGCGTTGCAGGTTGTGTGCGACGCACAGGCTGATCACATCGTCGTCGAGGGTCGGTTTGGGCAGGGGTTCGGGCGGTTCGGGCAGCACCTGCAGAAAACTCATCGGCCTTACGCCCGGCGCGTATCGCTGGACGGGGAGGCCTGTGCGGTAAACACCGCCAGCCCTGCACGCGCGGCATACATCGCCCACATCAGCTCGGCCGCTGCACGTGCCTGGCGGCGTTTGCGGTAGAGCGTGAAGTCGATGACGGTGGCGGCTGTTTGCATGGGAGCGCTCTCTTGCGGCGTGAATAACTCAGTGGCTCCACAGTAATGCGTGCTGGTTATTTCCTTAAATACTGAGTTTGCATGTGTTAATTCGATTTCGAACTTAGCCAATAAACCCGCTCCGAAGCTGTTGTGGGAAGGGTCTGATCCGTTAACAAAGGAGTGACCTGGCGGACATCCCTGCCTTCCCATCACTATTCGCGTGCCTGGCCCGGCCTTGCACGCCCCCGAATTTCAAGGATCGCCCCCATGCTGCTGCGCCAACCCCCACTGCTGTTTGCTGCCCTGACCTTAAGTTCACTGGTGCAGGCCGAAGACCTGCAACTGGCGCCGGTCGAAGTCACCAGTAGCGAGGCCACGGCCGGCGAAGTCGCTCAGGAGCAGCTCAGAAGCGTGCCCGGCGCGACCAATTACATCGACATGAACAGCGTGCAGCAGGGGCGGGTCAGCACCAACGAAGACGTGTTCAAGTACCAGGCCGGGGTGTACGCCAAGGCCGCGAACAATGAAGGGGTGAAGCTGTCCATCCGTGGTTCGGGTCTGAACCGCAGCCCCGGCGCGCATGCCTCCGGCCTGTATGAAATGTTCGACGGCTTACCGCTGACCGGCCCCGGCGGCACCCCCTACGAACTCAAGGACCCGTTGTGGCAGAGCCGCGTCGAAGTGTTGCGCGGCGCCAACGGTTTCGATCAGGGCGCGCTGGCCTTGGGCGGTTCGGTCAACTACGTGACCCGCACGGGCTACGACGCGCCGAAGTTGCAGGTGCGTTATGAGGCCGGCAGCCGTGGCTACGCCCAGCGCGAAATCAGTTCGGGCCAGGTGCTGGGCGATGCCGACTACTACATCAGCCTCACCGACTCCGAATCCGACGGCTACCAACACCAGAGTGCCGGCACGGGCAAAGGCGTGGCGGCCAACTTCGGCTACCGCTTCAACCCGGACCTGGAAACCCGCTTCTATTTCCGCTACCGCGAAACCACTAACGACACCCCTGGCAAACTCACCCGAGAGCAAATCAGCCACGACCCGCGTGCCGCCAACAGCCTCAACGCCGCGCGTGATTCGAAGCGCCTGCAACCGGGCTCGACCTGGATCGCCAACAAAACCACCTTGCAGTTGGACGACAGCTCGCGCGTCGAAGTCGGGCTGGCCTACCACGATTACCCGATGGACCTGCGCGAAGGCACCAACCGCCTCAAGGTCGCCTACACCGATATCAGCAGCACCCTGAACTACCTTCGTGAGGACACGCTGTTCGGCCACGACAGCAAAACCACCATCGGCCTGCGCACTACCCAGGCGATGCCGAACAATGGCGCGTCGGAATACGTGCGCACGCCCGCCGGCAACACCGCAGGCTATACCCCCGGCACCAAGACCCGCGACTACAGCTACCTGGGCTCGGACACCGTGCTGCATATCGGCAACGACCTGGAACTGGTTCCCGACCTGTGGCTGACCACCGGCCTGGCCGCGATCTACACGCGCCGCGAAACCCAGGTCACCTACCCCGAAGGGCAGGCGCCGCTCAGCCAGCATGATTGGGACTACGCGCCGCGCATTGGCTTGCGCTACGACTTCAACCCGCAATTGCAGGTGTACGGCAACCTGAGCCGCTCGGTCGAGCCGCCGCACGCGTGGTCGATGATCTGGGGTTCCAACAAGTATTTTGGACCAGGCAGTGGCCCGGCCACTGGCTTGCAGCGAGAAGGCGTGAGCCTGAAAAACCAGACCGCCACCACCCTGGAAATCGGCGGCCGCGGTGAAGCCTGGCTCGGCCAGTGGGACCTGGCGCTGTACCGCTCCGAGGTGCGCCACGAATTGCTCACCGTGGAAACCCAGGCGCAAACCTCGACCAGCAATGCCATCGTTGCCGAATCCAACGCCAGCCCCACCGTGCATCAAGGCGTGGAGTTGAGCCTGCTCAGCCCGTTATGGGACGGTGGCCGCCACGGCGAGCTCGCCCTGCGTCAGGCCTATACCTTCAGCGATTTCCACTACCGCGACGACGACCGTTTCGGCGACAACACCTTGCCGGGTATCCCCAAGCACTACTACCAGGCGCAATTGCGCTACAGCCACCCGACCGGCTTCTACACCAGCCTCAATACCGAGCATTCGTCGCGAGTGGCGGTGGACTACGCCAACTCCTACTACGCCGCGTCCTACACCACCCTTGGCGCCACTTTTGGCTACGACGCGCCCAAGCAAGACTGGCAGGCCTGGGTCGACCTGCGCAACCTGACCAACCGACGCTACGCCAACACCGTCACCCCAGGCTACGACGACAAGGGCCTGGATGTGGCACGCTCCACCCCGGCGGATGGGCGCGGCATCTACACCGGGGTCTCATGGAGCTGGCGCTGAATGTGGGAGGGGGCTCGCCCCCGATAGCGGTGTATCAGACTCAGAAAAGCTGACTGACCCAGCACCATCGGGGGCAAGCCCCTCCCACATTTGATTCGTGGCTTTTTTGAGAATGTGAGCCCCTTGCCCCCACCTCGTTTTACTGGCATTGTCTGCGCAATTGGTAACACTTCCCATTTGAGATACTTTTGCGCATGCATGACATTCCGGCCGCGCTGGGCGATTTATCGCGCCAGCAGACCCTTACGGCGATGTACAGCGAGCACCACGGCTGGTTGCACGGCTGGCTGCGCAAAAAACTCGGGTGTTCACAGCATGCCGCCGACCTCGCGCACGATGCCTTTATCCGCGTGCTGATGCTCGCCGAGCCGCAAAATATCCAGGAGCCTCGAGCCTTCCTGGCCACCACCGCAGGGCGCCTGCTGATCGACGGCGCGCGGCGTCGGCGCATCGAAAAAGCCTACATGGAAGCCTTGGCGATCCAATCCGAAGACGCCGGCATGCCCGACCCGGCCGCCATTCATGTGGCGCTGCAAGCCCTGGAGCGCATCGCCGAAATGCTCGCCGGCCTGCCGACCAAGGCCCGCGAGGCGTTCCTGCTGAGCCGTCTCGACGGGCTGACCTACAGCGAAATCGCCACGCGCCTGGAGGTGTCCTCAAGTACCGTCAAAAACTATATTTCCAGCGCACTGGTGCATTGCTACCACAGCCTGCACCCGGCAGATCCGCTGGTATGAATTCCGAGCAAATCATCCAGCAGGCGGCGAATTGGCTGACACGCCTGCACGACGAAGATGTCAGCGACGCCGAGCGCCAGGCCTTCAATGCCTGGTGCCAGGCAGACCCGCGCCACGCGGTCGCCATCGAGCGCATGCGCAGCTTGTGGGGCAGCTTCGACAGCGTGCCCGCGCGGCCCGCAAGCCTTGCCCTGAGCCGCGCATTTGCGCCGCGACGCCCACGTGCAGCCCAAGTGGTCGGGCTGCTCGGCGTCATGCTGTGCGGTTGGTTGGGCCTTGAGCACCTGCCGGTGTGGATGGCCGACCAGCGCACCGGCGTCGGCGAGCGTCGGCAGATCGCCCTCGAAGACGGCAGCCAGTTGCAGCTCAACAGCAACTCGGCGGTGGACGTGAAATTCGACGGCCACCAACGGGTGATCGAGTTGTTGCAGGGCGAACTCTGGGTGGACGTGGCCAAGGATGCACAACGGCCGTTCGTGGTGCGCACCGACCAGGGCTCCGCCACCGCCCTGGGCACGCGCTATCTGGTCAAGCGCGCGCCGGACGGGAGCACCGTGGTCACGGTGATCGAGTCCAGTGTGGCGGTCAAAGGTGAGACCAGCGCAGGGGTCAAGGTCGCCGCCGGCCAGCGTTCGATCCTCGACCACGGCCAGGCCCAAGCCCCCCAGGCCATCGGCAACACCGACCCGGACGCCTGGACGCGCGGCCTGCTCAAGGTCGACGACCAACCCCTGAGCGACGTGCTGCAAACGCTGGCCAGCTACCGGCATGGCCTGGTGCGCTTCGACCCGCAGGCCCTGCAGAACCTGCGGGTGTCCGGCGTATTCAAGCTCGATGACACCGCCGCGGCGCTCGCGGCCCTGGCGGATAACCTGCCGATTCAGGTGGAGTACTTCACCGACCTGCTGGTGGTGGTCAAGCCGCGCTAGCCCTCATGCTGGCGCAGGCGCTTGTACAGGGTATTGCGGCTCACCCCCAGCTCCCGCGCCAGGTGCGAGATATTTCCGCCCGCAGCCTTCAGCCGCTGGTTCAGGTCGATGCTGTCGTCCAGGTATTCGTTGGCGGGCGAGGGCGCTGGCAGTTTCAAATCCACAAAGAAATCATCCGGCAGATGTTCTGCGCGAATCGGTTGTTCTTCGGCCATCGCCAGCGCGACCTGCAACACGCTGCTGACCTGGCGCAAATTGCCCGGCCACGGGTGTTGTTCGAACAGCGCCAGTACCTCGGCACTGAGCCCGGCCCACTGGGTCGGCTCGCGGTGCTGCTGCCACAGTTGCTGGAACAGCGCCTGCTTGTCGCTACGCTCGCGCAGCGGCGGTAACTCAAGGGTCAGGCCGCCGATGCGGTAGTACAAATCCTCACGAAAACGCCCGGCCTGCACCCGCTCGCGCAATGCTCGGTTGGTGGCCGAGATGATGCGCAGATCCACCGGGAACAGCTCACTGCTGCCCACCGGCTGCACACAGCGTTCCTGCAATACCCGCAACAGACGTGCCTGGGTCGGCAGCGGCATGTCGCCGATCTCATCGAGGAACAGTGTGCCTTTGTCGGCCTTGCGGATCAGGCCGATGCTGCCTTTCTGGTTGGCACCGGTGAACGCGCCTTTTTCGTAGCCGAACAGCTCTGATTCCACCAGCTCCGCAGGAATCGCCGCACAGTTCACCGCGATAAACGCCTGCTGGCTACGTGAACTCGCCTGGTGCAGGGCTTTGACGAACACCTCCTTGCCCACCCCGGTTTCACCGTGGATTAGCAGCGGGATGTCCTTTTCCAGCAGGCGTTCGGCCTGGCGCACGGCCTTTTCCACACGTACGTCGCCAAAGTGCAGCGTCTTCAGGCCAATAGTTGCCGGCTTTGGCGGCACGGCTGGGTTGAACACCCGCGCCTGCACCGGCGTCTGCTTCGGCCGTTTCAGTAAACACTGGAAGCGATTGCGGCCCGCCGCCTGCAGCGAAAACGGCAGGCCTTCCGGCTGGTTGAGCAACTCCAGCAACGACACTTTGAACAGGCTGTCGATCATCACCCGCGACAGGCTGATGCCCAGCAGGTTGTCGGCGCGGCGGTTGGCCGAGAGCACCTGGCCGCTTTCATCAAAGATCAGCAGGCCGGCCCATTGGCTGTCGAGGTTGCTTAAACCGGTATTGAAGGTCAGCTGGAAATGCTCACCGCGAAACAGGTTGAGGATCAGGCGGTTTTCCACGGTCTGGCTCATCATCTTGACCATGCCAAGGGTGTGGGAGGGCGGCAGGTAGCTGTCGCTGGACACATCCAGCACCGCGATGATTTCGCGCTGGGCATCGAAGATCGGCGCCGCCGAGCCGGTCATGAAACGGTTGGCCTTGAGGAAGTGCTCGTCATGCTCGATATGCACCGCCTGGGCACACGCCAGCGCGGTGCCGATGGCATTGGTGCCGCTGGAGCGCTCCATCCAGCTGGCGCCGGCGCTGAAACCCCTGGCCAGCTTGGGCTCGATAAAACGCTGGGTGCCCCAGCTGGTCAGCACCTGGCCCTGGTTGTCGGCCAGCATGATCAGGCAGTTGGAGTTGCTGAGGATGTTTTCGTAGTAGGGCAGCACTTCCTGGTGGGTGGTTTGCACCAGGGAATGTTGGCTTTCGAGCAATTGGCTGATGCCCTCGGCCGGCAGCTGGTCGAAGCAGGGTGTGCTCTGGTGGTCCAGGCCAAAGGCGCGACAGCGGCGCCAGGATTCCTGGATAAGGGTGTCGTGAGCCAAGGGTTCGGCCATGGGGGCGACCTGCATTTTTTATTGTTATTGGGCGTGCACAATCTACCTGAAGCAACCGGTTCAAAATGTGGGAGGGGCCCCGGTTTTGGTCATGAGAGTGTTGTTCAGAACTGTTCATTGTCAACCCCTGAACTGTTCAGTTGTTCAGCCCGATTGTTCACTCCCGAACATCAGCTTTACCTCATTTCCTTGCACATCAATTACTTGCCGTTTTGGCACGAAACTCGCTCTGTCGACTCGCCAGATTCATTCCAATAATAAAAAGGTCGTGTCATGTCATTGACCCTGGAAAATGTCTCCCGCGTTGTCGAAGGCCAAACCTGGATCGACGGCGCCAACCTGCGTTTCGAAGCCGGTTCCTTCAATGTTTTGCTCGGCCGCACGCTCTCCGGCAAGACCAGCCTGATGCGCCTGATGGCCGGTTTGGACAAGCCCGACAATGGACGAATCCTGATGAACGGCGTGGATGTCACGCAAAAGCCGGTACGCCTGCGCAACGTGTCGATGGTGTATCAGCAGTTCATTAACTACCCGACCATGACCGTGTTCGAAAACATCGCCTCGCCGTTGCGCCAGGCCGGTGTGTCCAACGAGCTGATCCAGAGCAAGGTGCTGGAAACCGCGAAAATGCTGCGCATCGAAAAATTCCTGCAGCGCCACCCGCTGGAGCTGTCCGGTGGCCAGCAGCAAAGGACCGCCATGGCCCGCGCGCTGGTCAAAGACGCCGAACTGATCCTGTTCGATGAGCCGCTGGTCAACCTCGACTACAAACTGCGCGAAGAACTGCGTCAGGAAATGCGCGAGCTGTTCAAGGCGCGCCACACCATCGCCATCTACGCCACCACCGAACCCAACGAGGCTCTGGCCTTGGGCGGTACGACCACCATTCTTCACGAAGGCCGGGTGATCCAGAGCGGCAAGGCGGCCGAGGTCTACCACCAGCCGCAGAGCGTGCTGGCGGCCGAGCTGTTTTCCGAGCCGCCGATTAACCTGATGCCGGGGCGGATCAGCGGCAATGAAGTGAGTTTCGCGAATTTCGTGCACTTTCCGCTGAACGTCGACCTGCGCCCGATTGGCGAGGGCGAATTCCGCTTTGGCGTGCGCCCGAGCCATATCAGCCTGGTGCCGAGCAACGACGACGACCTGGAACTGGCGGTGACCGTGGAAGTCGCGGAGATCAGCGGCTCGGAAACCTTCCTGCATGTGCGCAGCGAGCACTTCCTGCTGGTGCTGCACCTGCCGGGGGTGCACGAGTACGACGTCGACGCGCCGATTCGCGTGTATATCCCCACCCATAAACTGTTTGTGTTCGATGGCCAGGGCCGTTTGGTCCAGGCCCCCGGGCGCCGTGTCGCGAGGGTTGCCTGATGGCCGAGATCCATTTGCAGAACCTGGCGCACAGCTACAGCCCTACGCCGACAGGGCCTGAAGACTACGCGATCCGGGAAATGAACCACGTGTGGGAGCAGGGCGGTGCCTACGCGTTGCTTGGGCCTTCGGGCTGCGGCAAGTCGACCTTGCTCAACATCATCTCCGGTCTGCTCAGCCCCTCCGAAGGCCAGGTGTTATTCGACCACAAAGTGGTGAATGAGCTGACCCCGGAAAAGCGCAATATCGCCCAGGTGTTCCAGTTTCCGGTGGTGTACGACACCATGACGGTGTTCGACAACCTGGCGTTCCCGCTGCGAAACCAGGGCATGGCCGAGGCGAAAATTCACAGCAAAGTGCAGGAAATTGCCGAGGTCCTCGACCTGCAAAACCTGCTGACCAAAAAAGCCCGCAACCTCACCGCCGACGAAAAACAGAAAGTCTCCATGGGCCGTGGCCTGGTGCGCGATGACGTGTCGGCGATCCTGTTCGACGAACCGCTGACGGTGATCGACCCGCACCTGAAATGGAAACTGCGGCGCAAGCTCAAGCAGATCCATGAGCAGTTCAATATCACCATGGTCTACGTGACCCACGACCAGTTGGAGGCCTCGACCTTTGCCGACAAGATTGCGGTGATGTACGGCGGGCAAATAGTCCAGTTCGGCACCCCGCGCGAGCTGTTCGAGCGGCCGAGCCATACCTTTGTCGGCTATTTCATCGGCAGCCCCGGGATGAATCTGATCGAGGTGCAGGCCGAGGCGGGCGGGGTACGGTTTGCCGGCACCCACCTGCCATTGTCCGAGGCGCTGCAGCAACGCATTGCCAGTACCGACTACAAGAAATTGCAGGTGGGCATCCGCCCGGAATTTATCCACGTGTGGGACGAGCACAACCCCGACGCCCTGCAGGCCGATGTCACTCATCTGGAGGACCTCGGCACCTACAAGATCGTCACCCTCAACCTCGACGGCGCCACCCTCAAGGTGCGCCTGGCCGAAGACAAACCGGTGCCCGAAGGCAAGGCCTGCATCAGCTTCCCCGCGCAATGGCTGATGGTGTATGCCGACGATTACCTGCTGGAGGTGCTGCCATGAACAAGGTGCAGAACAACAAGGCCTGGTGGCTGGTGTTGCCGGTGTTCCTGCTGGTGGCGTTCAGTGCGGTGATCCCGATGATGACCGTGGTCAACTACTCGGTGCAGGACATCTTCGACCAGTCCAGCCGCTACTTCGTCGGCGCCGACTGGTACAAACAGGTGCTGCTCGACCCGCGCCTGCACGACTCGTTGCTGCGCCAGTTCATCTACTCGGCCTGCGTGCTGCTGATCGAAATCCCGCTGGGCATCGCCATCGCCCTGACCATGCCGACCAAGGGCCGCTGGTCGTCGCTGGTGCTGATCATTCTCGCCATTCCGTTGCTGATTCCGTGGAACGTGGTGGGCACCATCTGGCAGATTTTCGGCCGCGCCGACATCGGCTTGCTGGGCTACAGCCTGAATGCCCTGGGCATCAGCTACAACTACGCGGCCAACACCGCGGATGCCTGGGTCACGGTGCTGGTGATGGACGTGTGGCACTGGACGTCACTGGTGGCGCTGTTGTGCTACTCCGGGCTGCGCGCGATTCCGGATGTGTACTACCAGGCCGCGCGGATTGATCGGGCGTCGGCCTGGGCGGTTTTCCGACATATCCAGTTGCCGAAGATGAAAAGCGTGCTGCTGATCGCGGTGATGCTGCGCTTCATGGACAGCTTCATGATCTACACCGAGCCGTTCGTGCTGACGGGCGGCGGGCCAGGTAACGCCACCACCTTCCTCAGTCAGACGTTGACCCAGATGGCTGTCGGCCAATTCGACCTGGGCCCGGCCGCGGCGTTTTCGCTGGTGTATTTCCTGATCATCCTGTTGGTGTCCTGGCTGTTCTACACCGCCATGACCCACTCCGACGCCAACCGCTGAGGCCGCCAACATGAGCAAGCGCAAGCTGATCCCCTTACTCATTTACATCCTGTTCCTGCTGGTGCCTATCTACTGGCTGCTGAACATGTCCTTCAAGAGCAATACCGAAATCCTCGGCGGCCTGACGCTGTTTCCGCAGGACTTCACCCTGGCCAACTACAAGGTGATCTTCACCGACCCGAGCTGGTACACCGGCTACCTCAACTCGCTGTATTACGTGAGCCTGAACACGGTGATCTCGCTGAGCGTGGCGCTGCCGGCGGCCTACGCGTTTTCGCGCTACCGTTTCCTCGGCGACAAGCACCTGTTCTTCTGGCTGCTGACCAACCGCATGGCGCCACCGGCGGTGTTTTTGCTGCCGTTCTTCCAGCTGTATTCGTCGATTGGCCTGTTCGACACGCACATCGCCGTGGCCCTGGCGCACTGCCTGTTCAACGTGCCGTTGGCGGTGTGGATCCTGGAAGGGTTCATGTCCGGCGTGCCCAAGGAGATCGACGAAACCGCCTACATCGACGGCTACACTTTCCCCAAGTTCTTCGTGAAGATTTTTATCCCGCTGATCGGCTCCGGCATCGGGGTGACGGCGTTTTTCTGCTTCATGTTTTCCTGGGTCGAGCTGTTGCTGGCGCGCACCCTGACTTCGGTCAACGCCAAGCCGATTGCGGCAGTGATGACGCGCACGGTCTCGGCGTCGGGTATCGACTGGGGCGTACTGGCGGCGGCGGGGGTGTTGACTATCCTGCCAGGCATGCTGGTGATCTGGTTTGTTCGCAACCACGTGGCCAAGGGCTTTGCCCTCGGCCGGGTCTGAGGAGTCGATGATGGAATGGATGGCCTGGACTACGCCCACCGCCCTGTTCTTCGGCGGCATTGCCCTGATTCTGGCGGGCATGACCACCTGGGAGCTGCGCTCGCCGAGCATCCCGCGGCGCGGTTTGTTGCCGATCAGCACCACCCGTGGTGATCGCTTGTTTATCGGACTTCTCGGAAGCGCCTACCTGCATTTGCTGGTGATCGGCGTAACCGACTGGAGCATCTGGGTGGCGTCCGCGCTGTCCCTGGTATGGCTGTTGAGTGTGATGCGTTGGGGCTAGTGCTCCGTGTGAATAAACAACCTGGAGGTCTCTATGTTGAATAAAAACAATAAGCTGCGACATAGCATTTCATTGGCCGCGGTCATGGCCCTCAGCGGTTTGAGCGTCACGGCCTGGGCCGATGCGTATGAAGATGCGGCGAAAAAATGGATCGGCAGCGAATTCAAGCCGTCCACCCTCACGGCCGAGCAGCAGCTTGAGGAGCTCAAGTGGTTTATCAAGGCCGCCGAACCGTTCCGTGGGATGAAGATCAATGTGGTGTCGGAAACCCTCACCACCCACGAGTACGAGTCCAAGGTGCTGGCCAAGGCCTTCAGCGAAATCACCGGCATCAAGCTGACCCACGACCTGCTGCAGGAAGGCGACGTGGTGGAGAAGCTGCAAACCCAGATGCAATCCGACAAAAATATCTATGACGGCTGGGTCAACGACTCCGACTTGATCGGTACGCACTTTCGCTACGGCAAGACCGAATCGATCACCGACCTGATGGCCAACGAAGGCAAGAACTTCACCTCGCCGACCCTGGACATCAAGGACTTTATCGGCATCTCGTTCACCACCGCGCCGGACGGCAAGATCTACCAGCTGCCCGACCAGCAGTTCGCTAACCTCTACTGGTTCCGCGCCGACTGGTTCGAGCGCCCGGAGCTGAAAGCCAAGTTCAAGGAAAAATATGGCTACGAGCTCGGCGTGCCGGTGAACTGGTCGGCCTATGAAGACATCGCCAAGTTCTTCAGCGAAGACGTCAAGGAAATCGACGGCAAGCGCGTGTATGGGCACATGGACTACGGCAAGAAAGACCCGTCCCTGGGCTGGCGCTTCACCGATGCCTGGTTCTCCATGGCCGGCGGCGGCGACAAAGGCCTGCCCAACGGCTTGCCGGTGGACGAGTGGGGCATTCGCGTGGAGGACTGCCACCCGGTCGGCTCCAGCGTGACCCGTGGCGGCGACACCAACGGCCCGGCCGCGGTGTACGCCACGCAAAAGTACGTGGACTGGATGAAAGCCTACGCGCCACCGGAAGCCGCGGGCATGACCTTCTCCGAATCCGGCCCGGTGCCGTCCCAGGGCAACATCGCCCAGCAGATCTTCTGGTACACCGCGTTTACCGCGGACATGGTCAAGCCGGGCCTGCCGGTGGTGAACGCCGACGGCACGCCGAAGTGGCGCATGGCGCCGTCGCCTGTAGGCCCGTATTGGGAAAAGGGCATGAAGAAGGGCTATCAGGACGTAGGCTCCTGGACCTTCCTCAAATCCACCCCGGAGAAACAGAAACTCGCGGCGTGGCTCTACGCGCAGTTCGTGACGTCGAAAACCGTCTCGCTGAAGAAAACCATCGTCGGCCTGACGCCGATTCGTGAGTCCGATATCAACTCACAAGCCATGACCGACATGGCGCCGAAACTCGGTGGCCTGGTGGAGTTCTATCGCAGCCCGGCGCGGACCGAGTGGTCGCCGACCGGCACCAACGTGCCGGACTACCCACGCCTGGCGCAACTGTGGTGGAGCAACATCGCCTCGGCGGCCAGCGGCGAGAAAACCCCGCAACAGGCACTCGACAACCTGGCCAAGGAGCAGGACGCGATCATGACGCGCCTGGAACGCTCCAAGGTGCAACCGGTGTGTGGCCCGAAAATGAACCCCGAGCGTGACGCGCAATACTGGTTCGACCAGCCGGGCGCGCCCAAGCCGAAACTGGCCAACGAGAAACCGAAAGGCGAAACCGTGGGCTACAACGACTTGCTCAAGCAGTGGGAGGCCGCGCGCAAGTAATCGCAAGGCAGTAAAAAATGTGGGAGGGGGCTTGCCCCCGATAGCGGTGTG
>NZ_JBAWDE010000019.1:0-9041 GCF_049590575.1 Pseudomonas sp. | reverse complement strand
TGGGAGGGGGCTTGCCCCCGATAGCGCTAAGTCAGTCGGTGTTACCGGCGACTGACACTGCGCTATCGGGAGCAAGCCCCCTTCCACATTTTGCTGTGTGGCGCAGTGGCTGTCGGCAGCCGGGGTCAGTCGTCGAAACCGACCTGCTCATGAATCTCATCCACTTTCAATTCCAACCGATACGCCACCGCGATAAACAGCGCCTGGCACAGGCACAAGGTGGCGCTCAACGAGCGGAACGCAAACGAGGAACCTTCATTCACCAACAGCACCGCGTTCGCCCGTTTGGCCAGGGGCGACAGGTTGCTGTCGGTGATGATCAGGGTCTTGGCCTGATGGTGCTGGGCGATGCGCAGGCAATGCTGGGTCTCTTTGCCGTAGGGCGTGAAGCTGATCGCGATGACCAGGTCGTTGGCCCGCACGCTGCGCATCTGCTCGCGATAGCTGCCACCCAGGCCGGAGATCAAGTGGATGCGCTTGTTGGTGTGCTGCAGGTTGTAGACCAGGTAATCGGCCACCGCAAACGAACGACGTACGCCCACCACGTAGATATTGTCGGCGTTGACCACCAGGTCCACGGCCTTTTCGAACGCCACGTCATCCAGTTCCAGACCCAGGCGCTCGATGCCCGACAGGGTGGCATTCACGCACTCGCGCGCCAGGTCGCCGCCGCTGGCCTTCTGCGACTTGTTGGCGATCATGCTGCGGATGCGCTGCTGGTAGTTCTGCACCGGCGTGGTCTTGTGCGTATAGGCCTCGCGAAACAGCGCCTGCATCTCACTGAACCCGCTGAAGCCGAAACGCTGGGAAAACCGCACGATGGCCGACGGATGCACTTCGCATTCGCGGGCAATATCGCTGATGCGATCGACCATGATCCGGTCGCTCTGCTGGCTCATATAACTGGCGATGCGCTTGAGCTGGCGCGGCAGGCTCTCGTATTCGTCGGTGATCAGCTGCAACAGGCGTTCGGCATTGATCGGAGGGCTGGCGAGGCTTTCTTCCAGGGCGGTCTCGGGATCGGTGCGGGACATGGGCAATCCTTCTGGCGTGTTCGTCTGGTGCGCTGATGGGTGGCGCAAGTCTACAGGGTAGGCGCAAAAAAATACCCCGGCATCACGGCCCCCGTGGCCTGCTGAAACGATGCAGGTTGGCTGGCAGGCGATTATGCCGGCTTATTGGAAAAAATATTCCACTAAAAATAATTATGGAATAAATATTGATTGCCGTCGCCGGACGTTCTAGTCTGCTCTCACCAAAGGCGTGTGCCGTCACCACGGCGGCACCACGCAGGCTGATAAAAATAACAGGAGCCAGCATGGGCCAGACTCGTTTTGCCAGTGGGCGTCAATTGGATCTGATTTGCCTCGGGCGCCTGGGCGTCGACCTCTATGCACAGCAAGTCGGTGCGCGGCTTGAGGACGTGTCCAGCTTTGCCAAATACCTCGGCGGTTCCTCCGCCAACATTGCTTTCGGCACCGCCAGGTTGGGCCTCAGGTCGGCCATGTTGAGCCGGGTAGGGGACGACCATATGGGCCGCTTCCTGGTCGAGTCCCTGGCCCGTGAGGGCTGCGATGTCAGCGGCATCAAGGTCGACCCGGAACGCCTCACCGCCCTGGTGTTGCTCGGCCTCAAGGACCGCGAAACCTTCCCGTTGGTGTTCTACCGCGAAAACTGCGCCGACATGGCCCTGCGCGCCGAAGACGTCAACGAAGCCTTTATTGCCTCCAGCAAAGCTTTGCTGATCACCGGCACACATTTCTCCACCGACGGCGTGTACAAAGCCAGCATCCAGGCCCTGGACTACGCGGCCAAGCACAACGTCAAGCGCGTGCTCGACATCGACTATCGCCCGGTGCTGTGGGGCCTGGCGGGCAAGGCCGATGGCGAAACGCGGTTCGTGGCCGACCAGAATGTCAGCCAGCACGTGCAGAAAATCCTGCCGCGTTTTGACCTGATCGTCGGCACCGAAGAAGAATTCCTGATCGCCGGTGGCAGCGAGGATCTGCTCACCGCGCTGCGCACTGTGCGTGAACTGACCCCGGCCACCCTGGTGGTCAAGCTCGGCCCGCAGGGCTGCACGGTGATCCACGGCGCAATCCCTGCGCGGCTCGAAGACGGCGCGATTTACCCCGGCGTGCGGGTTGAAGTGCTGAACGTGCTGGGTGCCGGCGATGCCTTTATGTCGGGCTTTCTCAGCGGTTGGCTCAACGATGCCAGTGATGAGCGCTGCAGCCAGCTGGCCAACGCTTGCGGTGGCCTGGTGGTGTCGCGCCACGCCTGCGCACCGGCGATGCCGACCCCTGCCGAGCTGGATTACCTGTTCAACAGCCCGGTGCCGATCACCCGCCCTGATCAGGACGTCACCCTGCAACGCCTGCACCGTGTGAGCGTGCCGCGCAAGGCCTGGAAGCAGCTGTTCGTGTTCGCCTTCGACCACCGCTGGCAATTGGTCGACCTGGCGCAACGCGGCGGCCAGGACCCGAGCCGTATAAGTGACATCAAGCAGCTGTTTATCCAGGCCATCGAACGTGTGGAGAAAAGGCTCGCCGAACAGGGCGTCGAAGCCGATGTGGGCCTGTTGGCCGACCAGCGTTTCGGCCAGGACGCGCTCAACGCCGCCAGTGGTCGTGGCTGGTGGATCGCGCGCCCGGTGGAGGTGCAGAACTCGCGCCCGCTGGCGTTCGAACACGGCCGCTCGCTCGGCAGCAATTTGCTCGCCTGGCCCCAGGAACAGATCATCAAGTGCCTGGTGCAATTCCACCCCGACGACGAGCCGCTGCTGCGCCTGGAACAGGAAGCACAACTCAAGGCGGTGTACGAAGCGTCACTGGTCAGCGGCCATGAGCTGCTGCTGGAAGTCATCCCGCCCAAGGATCACCCGTCCACCTACCCGGACGTGCTCTACCGCAGCCTCAAGCGAATGTACAACCTGGGCATCTACCCGGCATGGTGGAAGATCGAGGCGCAGTCGGCCGACGACTGGAAAAAGCTCGACGAACTGATCCAGGAGCGCGACCCCTACTGCCGTGGCGTGGTGCTGCTGGGCCTGAACGCCTCGGCCGAGTGTCTCGCCGACGGCTTCCAGCAAGCCAGCCAGAGCACCACCTGCCGAGGTTTCGCCGTGGGCCGCACGATCTTCCAGGAACCCAGCCGCGCGTGGATGGCCGGGGAGATTGATGACGAGACGCTGATTCAGCAGGTGCAGCAGACCTTTGAGCAGCTTATTAATGCCTGGCGCAGTGCCAGAAATTAACACGGTCAAATGTGGAAGGGGGCAAGCCCCCTCCCACATAGAGCAGAAAGCAGTGATACCTGAAAATAATAAAGGTGCAGCCATGCCCGCAATCCGAATTGGCATCAACCCGATCTCCTGGAGTAACGACGACCTGCCGGCCCTGGGCGGTGAAACACCCCTGAGCACCGCCCTCAGCGAAGGCAAGGACATCGGCTACGAAGGCTTTGAACTCAACGGCAAATTCCCCAAGGACGCCAAAGGCGTCGGCGATGTGTTGCGCCCCTACGATCTGGCGCTGGTCTCCGGCTGGTATTCCAGCCGCCTGGCCCGGCGCTCGGTGGCCGAAGAAATCGAGGCCATCGCCAGCCATGTCGAACTGCTCAAGCTCAACGGCGCCAAGGTGCTGGTCTACGGCGAAGTCGCCGATTCGATCCAGGGCTCACGCATTCGCCTGATCGAACGCCCGCGTTTGCACAGTGAGCAGGCCTGGCAGGCGTATGCCGACAAGCTCACCGAACTGGCGCGTTTTACCCTGTCCCAGGGCGTGCGCCTGGCCTACCACCACCACATGGGCGCCTACGTCGAATCCCCGCAAGACATCGACCAGTTGATGCGCCGCACCGGCCCGGAGGTCGGCCTGCTGTTCGATTCGGGCCACTGCTACATGGGTGGCGGCGAACCGCTGGAGGTGCTGCGCAAACACATCGACCGCGTCTGCCACGTGCATTTCAAGGACGTGCGCAAGCCGGTGGTGCAGCTGGCGCGCAACCAGATGTGGAGCTTCCCCGACTGCATCGTCAACGGCACCTTCACCGTGCCCGGCGACGGCGATATCGACTTCGCATCCTTGCTCGATGAATTGCTGGCGGCCCGCTACGAAGGCTGGCTGGTGGTGGAAGCCGAGCAAGACCCGGCCGTCGCGCCCAGCTACATCTATGCGAAAAAGGGCTACGACACCTTGCGCGCGCTGTTACGCGAGAGGACTGCCAAATGAGCTTACTGGTAAAAAGCAGCAAACGCGGGCAAACCATGGTTGCCCTGGAAGACGGACGCCTGGAATACGTGGGCTTTGCCGCCTACCGCCTGAGCCTGGGCGAAACCCTGCCGGTCACCGCCGGCGATCATGAACTCTGCCTGGTGTTGCTCAGTGGCCGGGTGAACATTGAAGGCGAGGGTTTCAACTGGCAGAACCTCGGTGATCGCCAGTCGGTGTTCGAGGATAAATCCCCATTCGCCGCCTACCTGCCGCCCGGCACCGATGCTCAGGTCACGGCCTTGAGCGATGTGCAGATTGCCGTCTGCGCCGCGCCCGGTGCGCCGGGGTTCGAGCCCCGCCTGATCCGCCCTGAACAGTGCAAGCGCAGTGTGCGCGGCAAAGGCGCCAACACCCGCTATGTGTGCGACATCCTGCCGGACAGCGAGCCGGCGCATTCGCTGTTGGTGGTGGAAGTGCGCACGCCGTCCGGGCATTCGTCGAGCTACCCGCCGCACAAGCACGACACCGACGACCTGCCGCACCAGAGCTTTCTCGAGGAAACCTACTACCACCAGATCAACCCGCCCCAGGGTTTCGTGTTTCAGCGCGTGTACACCGACGACCGCAGCATCGACCAGGCCATGGCCGTGGAAAACAGCGACCTGGTGGTGGTGCCCAAGGGGTATCACCCGGTCAGCGTGCCGTACGGCTACGAGTCTTACTACCTGAACGTGATGGCCGGCCCCAAGCGCGCCTGGCATTTCCACAACGACCCGCAGCACAGCTGGCTGCTGGACCTTTAACCGGTTTGGATGGAGCCCAACAATAATGAAATCGCCCCTACGTTTTGCGCTTAACCGCATGGTCGCGCCCAATCTGTCCCTACCGGATTTCATCCAGTTGGCGGCCGCGCTGAAATGCGATGCCATCGAGATCCGCAACGACCTCAAAGGCAACGAAATCGAATATGGCACCCCGGCCAGCCGCGTGCGTGAATTGTGCGCGGTGCACGGCATCACCGTGCTGTCGATCAACGCGCTGTACCCCTTTGATGTGTGGAACGACGAGCGCCGCGCCCAGGCGGTCAAACTCGCCACCTATGCGCGTGAATGCGGTGCGCAAGGCCTGGTGATGTGCCCGCTGAATGAGCGCGGCGACACCCGCAGCGAAGCCCAGCGCGCCGCCGGTTTGCGCACCGCGTTGAGCGAGCTGGCGCCGATCCTGCGGGAGTACGGGATTCTCGGTTTCATCGAGCCGCTGGGCTTTGAAGAATGCGCCTTGCGCAGCAAGCGCGTGGCGGTGGATGCGATCAAGTCCATCGGCGGCCTGGATGTGTTCCGCCTGGTGCACGACACCTTCCATCACCACCTGGCCGGCGAGCAGGCGTTCTTCGCGCAACTGACCGGCCTGGTGCACATCTCCGGCGTGGAAGATGCCGAGGCGCCGCTGAATTCGATCCGCGACGGCCACCGTGTGCTGGTGGGCGAGGGCGACATCCTTGGCAATGCGGCGCAGATCGACACCTTGCTCAGCAGCGGCTACGGCGGCTACCTGTCGTTCGAACCGTTTGCCGAAAGCGTGCACGAACTGGCGGATATCCAGCAGGCCATTGGCGCAAGCATCGCCCATTTACACAATTCCCGGACCTGACATCGATAAACCTGTGGGAGCGGGCTTGCTCGCGAAAGCGGTGGGTCAGTAAATGCACAAGGTGACTGACACACCGCTTTCGCGAGCAAGCCCGCTCCCCCATTGAATCGCCGGTGATCGACAGATTTGCATTCATACAAGGTGCGAACATGACCACAACAAGATTGACCATGGCCCAGGCCCTGGTGAAGTTCCTGGATAACCAATACATCGAAGTCGATGGCGTGCAGAGCAAGTTTGTCGCCGGGGTGTTCACGATTTTCGGCCACGGCAATGTGCTGGGCCTGGGCCAGGCGCTGGAGCAGGACAGCGGTGACCTGGTGGTGCATCAGGGCCGTAACGAGCAGGGCATGGCGCATGCGGCCATCGGCTTTGCCAAACAACACCTGCGCCGCAAGATTTATGCGTGCACCGCCTCCGTGGGGCCGGGCGCGGCGAACATGCTCACCGCCGCCGCGACCGCCACGGCCAACCGTATTCCGTTGCTGCTGTTGCCCGGCGATGTCTACGCCAGCCGCCAGCCCGACCCGGTGCTGCAGCAGATCGAACAGTTCCATGACCTGAGCATCAGCACCAACGATGCCTTCCGCTCGGTGAGTAAATACTGGGACCGCATCAACCGTCCCGAGCAATTGATGACCGCCGCGATTCATGCGATGCGCGTGCTGACTGACCCGGCGGAAACCGGCGCGGTGACCCTGGCCTTGCCCCAGGACGTGCAGGCTGAAGCCTGGGACTATCCCGATTATTTCCTGCAAAAACGTGTACACCGTATCGAGCGTCGGCCGCCGACCGAAGCCATGCTCGGCGATGCAGTGGCGGCCTTCAGGGGCAAGCGCAAGCCGCTGATCATCTGTGGTGGCGGCGTGAAGTACTCCGGCGCGAATGCTGCGTTGCAAGCCTTTGCCGAGCGCTTTGATATTCCTTTCGCCGAAACCCAGGCGGGTAAAAGCGCGGTGGTGTCCGACCACCCGCTGAACCTCGGCGGTATCGGCGAGACGGGCTGCCTGGCCGCCAACCTGCTGGCGCCCGAGGCGGATCTGATCATCGGCATCGGCACGCGTTATACCGACTTCACCACGTCCTCAAAATCACTGTTCAAACACGCCGAGGTGAGGTTTCTCAACCTCAATATCAGCCCCTGCGACGCGTTGAAGCTCGATGGCGTACAGGTGCTGGCCGACGCCAGGGTCGCCCTTGACGCACTCGCCGATGCGCTCGGCGATTACCGCTGCGCCTGGGGCGAACAGGTCCGAGACGCCAAGACCCGGCTGGACGCTGAAGTGGATCGCGTGCACCAGGTGCAATACCAGGGCGACGATTTTGTGCCTGAGGTCGATGACCTTTTGGACCGCGCCGTGCTGCGCGAATTTATCGAGCTGACCGGCTCGTGCCTCACCCAAAGCCGCGTGCTGGGCGTGCTCAACCAAACCCTGGCCGACGACGCGATTATCGTCGCCGCCGCCGGCAGCCTGCCCGGTGACCTGCAACGCGTGTGGCGCAGCAAGGGCGTCAATACCTACCACGTCGAATACGGCTATTCGTGCATGGGTTACGAGATCAATGCCGCCCTCGGCGTGAAACTGGCCGAACCGGACAAGGAGGTCTATGCCCTGGTCGGCGATGGCTCCTACATGATGCTGCATTCGGAGCTGGCGACCTCGATTCAGGAGCGGCGCAAGATCAACGTGGTGTTGCTCGACAACATGGCCTTCGGTTGCATCAACAACCTGCAGATCGGCAACGGCATGGACAGCTTCGGCACCGAGTTTCGCTACCGCAACCCCGAGAGTGGCAAGCTCGACGGCGGCCTGGTGCCGGTGGATTTCGCCATGAGCGCGGCGGCCTATGGCTGCAAAACCTACAAAGTCAGCACCGTGGAGCAGTTGGAAGCGGCGCTGGCCGATGCGCGTATGCAAACCGTGTCGACGCTGATCGATATCAAGGTGCTGCCCAAGACCATGGTCCACGGCTACCTGTCGTGGTGGCGGGTCGGCGTGGCGCAGGTGTCCACCAGTGAACGCACGAATGCCGCCGCGAAAAAACTCAACGAACAGCTGGCCAAGGCCCGGCAGTACTAATAACAAGAGGAGTTTTTATATGTCATTGAAGCTTGGAGTGATTGGTACCGGGGCCATCGGCCGCGATCATATCCGTCGTTGCAGCCAGACCTTGCTCAACAGCCAGGTGGTGGCGGTGACCGACATCAATCTGGAGCAAGCCGCCAAGGTGGTCGCGGACTTGAAGCTGGATGCCGAGGTCTACGCGGACGGCCATGCGCTGATCAGTTCGCCCCAGGTCGAGGCTGTGCTGGTCACCTCTTGGGGCCCGAGCCACGAGGAATTCGTGCTCGCCGCCATCGCCGCCGGCAAGCCGGTGTTCTGCGAAAAACCCCTGGCGGTCACGGCCCAAGGCTGCCGCAAAATCGTCGAGGCCGAAGTGGCCCACGGCAAGCGCCTGGTGCAAGTGGGCTTCATGCGCCCGTATGACGAAGGCTATCGCGCGCTCAAGGCGGTGATCGACAGCGGCCAGATCGGCGAGCCGTTGATGCTGCACTGCGCGCACCGCAACCCGACGGTGGGCGAGAACTACAAGACCGACATGGCGATCACCGACACCCTGATCCACGAGCTGGATGTGCTGCGCTGGTTGCTAAACGACGACTACGTGTCGGTGCAAGTGGTGTTCCCGCGCAAGACCAGCAAAGCCCTGGCCCACCTGCGCGACCCGCAGATCGTGCTGTTGGAAACCGCCAAGGGCACGCGTATCGACGTGGAAGTGTTCGTCAACTGCCAGTACGGCTACGACATCCAGTGCGAAGTGGTGGGGGAGACCGGTATCGCCAAACTGCCGGAGCCCTCGCAGGTGCAATTGCGCAGCGGGGCCAAGCTGTCGAATGCGATCCTGATGGATTGGAAAGACCGTTTTATCGGCGCGTACGACGTGGAGTTGCAGGCCTTTATCGACAGCGTGCGCGCCGGGCAAGTCGGCGGGCCGTCGGCGTGGGACGGGTTCGCGGCGGCGGTGGCGGCGGATGCGTGTATCGAAGCGCAGGGCAGTGAGCAGATCGTCAAAGTCGGCTTGCCGCCACGTCCGCATTTCTACGGCTGACACCGCGCCTGCCGTTGGAATGCAGTGAATGTGGGAGCGGGCTTGCTCGCGAAAGCGGTGTATCAG
>NZ_JBAWDE010000018.1:0-14277 GCF_049590575.1 Pseudomonas sp. | reverse complement strand
ATCAAGGTCAGGCGCGGCACGAAGAAATCCGCCCAGTCAAAATCATCAAAACCCACCAGGGCCATTTGCTCCGGCACCTCGATATGCGCGTCACGCAGGGCCTGCATGGCGCCGAGAGTCATCAGGTTATTGCCGGCCATGATCGCGGTGGGCGGTTCGGGCAAGGCCAGCAATTGCGCCGTGGCCTTGCGCGCCGGGGCGGTGTCCGAGCCGCCGTTGACCAACAACCGCGGATCAAACCCCAGCCCCGCCGCTTGCAACGCCGCGCGGTAACCGGCCACTCGCTCATCCGTGGTACTGAAACCTTCGCGCCCGGCGATAAAGCCGATACGGCGATGCCCATGGCCGATCAGGTGGGCAATCAGCGCCTGCGTCGGCGAGGCATTGTCCACGCCGATCTGATCAAACTGCTCGCTCATCATGCGGTCCACCAGCACCGCTGGAATCTGATTGGCGCGCAAATACTCCAGAGCCATTGAGCCGTTCGCCGGCGCCAACAGAATCCCGTCGACGCGCCGATGGTGCAGCGCGGTGACCACCCGCAGTTCCTGCTCCGGGTCGTCGTGGGTGTCGACGAACAGCATCATGTAGCCATGCTTGGCGCACTCGGTTTCGATCGCGTGCACCGTTTCGCTGAAGTAATGGTTGGACAGCGCCGAGATCGCCACGCCAATCGTGCTGGTGCTCGAACGGGCCAGCGAGCGCGCCAGGGTGTTGGGGGCATAGCCCAACGCCTGGATCGCGCGCTGCACCGCCTGCACCGTGGCCGGGCTGACCTTGCGCGTGCCGTTCAACACGTGGGACACGGTCGACGACGACACACCGGCCCTGCGTGCCACGTCATCCATGGTGACCACAGCGCTTATCCTCCGGCTAAATCAACGTTTACTCGACCAGCCGCTGTAGGTACCGACGTTGTCGCGGGTGATCAGTTTGGGCGTGAGCAAGGTCACCGCTTCGGCCGGGGCTTTGTCGTTGAGCAGGTCATTGCCGACGTTCACGGCGGTCTGGGCCATGGCCCATGGGTCCTGGCTGGCGGACGCCTGGATCTGCGTGTCGGTTTTCAGCGCGTTCTCGATATCCGGCGCGCCGTCCACCGAGGTAATAAGGATGCCGCTGCGCTTGAGCTGCTTGGCCGCCAGGTCGCTGCCGATGGCTTGCGGATCGTTGATCGCGAACAGGCCGTCGATTTTCGGGAAGCGCGTGAGGTAGCCCTGCATTGCATTCAGGCCGCCTTCGCGCGAGCCCTTGGCGTCCTGATCGTCGGACAGCACCTTGATATCCGGCGCCCCGGCCAGTGCGGCCTTGCAGCCTTTGACCCGGTCGGTCACGGCGGTGACTTGCGGGCCGTTCTGGATAATCACATTGCCTTTGCCGCCGAGCTTGTCGACCAGGAACTGGCAGGCCAGCTTGCCGGCCTCGACGTTGTCGGTCTGCACCGTGGCGTTCACGCCCTTGGCGTCCACGTCCACCGCGACCACGACGATTCCGGCGTCCCGCGCCTTTTTGATTGCCGAGGCCATGGCCGAAGGGTCGACGGCGTTGATCAGGATCAGGTCGACCTTGGACGAGATAAAGTTGTCGATCTGCGAAAACTGCTTGCTCAGGTCATAGTCGGCGGACACCGAGGTGACCTTGACGTTGGGGTTCAGCTCCTTGGCGCGGGCGCTTGCGCCGTCGGCCAGGGTCACGAAATACGGGTTGCCCAGCGAGCCCATGCTGATACCCAGCGCTTTCAGCTCGCGGGCTTCGACCACGTTGGACATCAGGGCAGCCAGGGCAATAACGGGAAAGATGCGTTTAAGGTTCATGCGGGTCTCTCTTGTGATTGTTGTTTGAGTCAAATCAGGTCCGGGCACCGGACTGGCGATAGCGATCCAGCGCCACCGCGCCGATGATCACAATGCCCTTGATGATGTACTGCCAGATATCCGACACGCCGAGCAGCACCAGGCCATTGGTGAGTACCGCGATGATCAGCGCGCCGATCAACGTGCCGCCGATGGTGCCGACACCGCCGGTAAAGCTGGTGCCGCCGAGGATCACCGCGGCAATGGCATCCAGCTCATAGGATTGGCCGAGTTGCAGGCCGTTGGCGGCGAACAGGCGCGAGGCGCTCATCACCGCGCCCAGCCCGGCCAACGCGCCGGACATGGCATACACGAACAGCAGCACTTTCCAGACTTTTATCCCGGACAGTCGCGCCGCTTCCGGGTTACCGCCCACCGAGTAAATCTGCACGCCCATCACCGTGCGGCGCAGGATGAACCACGACAGCGCCACCACCGCCACGGCGATAACCACCAGCCAGGGCACGCCGAGGATCGAGTCATTGCCGATAAACGCGAATGGCAGGTCGGGGTTGAACACGGTTTTATCGTCGGCCAACAGCCGCGCCAACCCGCGCATCGCCGTCAGTGCACCGAGGGTGACGATAAACGGCGGCAGGCGCATAAAGGCGATCAAGCCACCGTTGACCAGGCCCAGCAGCAGGCCAAAGCCGATACCGGCGGCAATCCCGAACATGCCGAACTGCGGCGACATCGACGCCTGCAGCGCCACCACCGCCGAGGCGGCAAGGATCGCGCCCACCGACAGGTCGATGCCCGCCGTCAGAATCACAAAGGTCATGCCTGCCGCCAGCACCACGTTGACCGAGGCCTGCTGCGTGATGATCGACAGGTTTTGCATCGTCAGAAAATTTTCACTGGCCAGCGCGAAGCCCACCAGCAGCAGGATCAGCACCGGCAGCATGCCCACCGTGCGCATCAGTTCGCGTACGCGTTCGGCCTTGCCTGTTGTTGCAATCATCGAATCAGCCATGGGCAACCACCTGATCGCCACCGGTGGCGAGGTCAATAATACGTTCCTGGGAAATAGCGTGGCCCGAGGCCCCGCCGACTTCGGCGACCAACTGGCCTTCGCGCATGATCAACACGCGGTCGCAGGTGCCGATGATTTCCGGCAACTCGCTGGAGATCACCACGATGCCCACGCCGGCCAGCGCCAGTTGATTGATGATGCGGTAAATCTCGGATTTGGAGCCGATGTCGACGCCACGCGTGGGCTCGTCGAGGATCAGCACATGCGGCTTGACCTCCAGCAGCCGCGCCAGCAGGACCTTCTGCTGGTTGCCACCGGACAACGCACCGACGCTGACCTTGCCCGACGCCACCCGGATCGACAGTGACTTGATCGCGGCATTCGAGCGTTGCGCGGCGTGGCCGCGGTCGAGCACCCCGCCGGCGTGCGCATCCGGCACGCAGGCGCACACGTTGATGTTGTCGGCCACGCTCATGTCCAGGAACAGGCCCTGGGCCTTGCGGTCTTCGGTGAGGTAGACCACGCCGGCGCGAATCGCATCTGCCGGGTTACGCAGCTGCGTGACGGTCTTGCCGACCACTTCCAGCGTGCCGGAAGTGCGTGGGTCGGCGGCAAAGATCAACCGCGCCAGCTCGGTGCGCCCTGCCCCGACCAGCCCGGCAATGCCCAATACTTCGCCGGCGTGCAGGTCGAAACTGCAATTGCGTACGCGTTTACCGTCGGCCATGTCGCGCACGCGCATCACCACGTTGCCGGGGTTGTAGGCGGCGTTTTCCTTCTTGTAGAAACCGGACAGGTCGCGGCCCACCATCATTTTCACCAGCACTTCGGCGGACAGCGCATCGCGGCTCAGCTCGCCGATGTATTGGCCGTCGCGCAGTACCGAGACCCGGTCCGACAGCTCGTAGATTTCGGCCATGCGGTGGCTGATATAGATGATCGCCAGGCCCTGGCTGCGCAGCTGTTTGATCAGCGCGAACAGGCGGTCGGTCTCGCGTGACGACAACGGCGTGGTCGGCTCGTCCATCACCAGGATCCTGGCGTCGCCATGCAGCGCGCGGGCGATTTCCACCAGTTGGCGCTCGGCAATCGACAGGCTACTGACCGGCGTTGCCGGAGTGAACTCGGCGCCCAGGCGCTGCAACACTGCCTCGCAGCCGGCCTGCATGCCTTTGCGGTCGATGGTCCAGCCACGGCGCAGTTCACGGCCCAGGTAGATGTTTTCGGCCACGCTCAGGTTCGGGCACAGGCTCAGTTCCTGGTAGATCACGGCAATGCCGAGGGCTTTGGCGGTGGCGGGAGTGAAAGTGGCGACAAGTTGACCGGCAATGCGGATCTCACCACCGGGGTCGGCCTGGTAGGCGCCCGAGAGGATTTTCATCAGGGTGGATTTGCCGGCGCCGTTCTCCCCCATCAAGGCGTGGATTTCGCCGGGGTAGACCTTCAGGCCGACAGACTTGAGCACGCGCAGACCGTTGAAGGTCTTGCTGATGCCCTGCATCTCAAGCAAGGGTTCAAGGCTCATTGATGAGCTCCTGGGTTTATTATTTTTGTAGTCGAGTGCCGCCGACTCTAGTCAGATACATTTGCTTACGCAAGCGCTTGCGTCTGCCATTTATCGCTTGATGAAACGTTTAATCATGCCGAATTGCGCAAAATCGACCATTGCATCCAATTGAGGGTATAAAACTCATACGTCGTGAGGTTTCGGCCATCAAAACGCCATAATCTCTGCTATTGTCCAAAGACCTCATCTCCTCCTCATCGTCTGCGGGCGGTCTTCTGCGAGCATGCTCTGCGCCGTTGTCGCCTGACGCCGGCGGGCCTGAAACTCATGGAAACCGCCAGCGATGGATAAAAGCCCCACTCCGAATCCGCCCGAAGCCCAATCGCGCGCTGAAAAAATCGTCGAATTCAAACGCCAGAAAACCCTGCTCAAGACTGGCGCCCTGCAGGACGCGATTTTCAACAGTGCGTACTTTTCGAGCATTGCCACCGACGAAAAAGGCGTGATCCAGATTTTCAACGTCGGTGCCGAACGCATGCTCGGTTACGCCGCTGAAGACGTACTGAACCGCATCACCCCCGCCGACATTTCCGACCCCGCCGAACTGATCACCCGCGCCGCCGCCCTCAGCCTGGAACTCGACACGCCGATCACCCCCGGCTTTGAAGCGCTGGTGTTCAAGGCCTCGCGCGGCATCGAGGACATTTACGAGCTGACCTATATCCGCAAGGACGGCAGCCGCCTCTCGGCGATGGTTTCGGTGACTGCGTTGCGCAACCGGCATGACACGATCATCGGTTACCTGCTGATCGGTACCGACAACACCGCGCGCAAACAGGAAGAAGCCGAACGCAAAGGCTTTGAACGCGCGCTGGAAGAAAAAAACCTGGAGCTGGAACACGCCAGCCATATGAAGTCCGAATTCCTCGCCACCATGTCCCATGAACTGCGCACGCCGCTGAACGCCATTATCGGCTTTTCCGAAGCCTTGAAGGATGGCCTGGTGGGCGACATGAGCGATGTGCAGCGCGAGTACATCGGCGATATTTTCACCAGCGGCCAGCACCTGCTGTCACTGATCAACGACATCCTTGATTTGTCCAAGGTCGAGGCCGGGATGATGGACCTCGAGCTGGAAGCCGTGGAGTTGTCGGGGTTGCTCGCCAACAGCCTGTTGATCGTGCGCGAAAAGGCCGCCTTGCAGCGTATCCAGTTGAAGTTGGAGAGCCAGGACGATTTCGGCATCCTCGAGCTGGACCTGCGCAAGACCAAACAGATCATCTACAACCTGCTGGCCAATGCGGTGAAGTTCAGCGAGCACGGCGGCTCGGTGACCCTGGCAGTGCGCCAGGTGGCGCGCGACCAGGTCGGGCAGATCGCCGGTGCATGGCCGGTGCACGGCTTTGTCTTGCAGCCCAGCGCCCATCAGCAATTCCTGGAACTGAGCGTGAGTGACAGCGGCATCGGTATTGCCGAGGATGACATGGGCAAGCTGTTCAAGGCTTTCAGCCAGATCGACAGCAGCCTGGCGCGCAAATTCGAAGGCACCGGCCTGGGCCTGGCAATGGTCAAGCAACTCACCGACCTGCACGGCGGCAGCGTCGCCGTCGCCAGCCAGGAAGGTCTGGGCACGCGCTTTGTGGTGTGGCTGCCCTTGCACCGCGCCGCCAGCCAGGAGGCCGCATGGCGCACATCCTGATTGTCGAGGACAACGAGGCGAACATGCGCCTGGCGCGGTTACTGCTGGTCAATGCCGGGCATACCGTGGTGTGGGCCGCCGATGCCGAAACCGGCCTGACCCTGGCGCGCGCGCAACAACCGGCGCTGATCCTGATGGACATCCAGTTGCCGGGCATGGACGGCCTGGCCGCTACTTCGCTGCTCAAGCAAGACCCGGATACCGCGCACATCCCGGTGATTGCCCTGACCGCCATGGCCATGAAGGAAGACCGCGAAAAGACCCGCCTGGCCGGCTGCGATGCGTACGTCATCAAGCCATTGCGCTACAAAGAGCTGTACCAGGTGATCGATACCTTGCTGCACCAGAACATCAGCCCACTTAGATGAGTCCTCTCCATGGCCAGCCAACCCGCAACGCTGTTGATCGTTGACGACGAACCACAGATTCGCAAACTCTTGGAAACCCTGCTGCAACACGAGGGCTACCAGACCCTGACGGCCGGCAGCGGCGAAGAAGCGCTGCGGCTGGTGGCGCAACAGCCGCCCGACCTGATCCTGCTGGACATCATGATGCCGGGCATGGACGGCTACGAAGTCGCCAGCCAATTGAAAGGCGACGAAACCACCGCGAATATCCCGATCATCATGCTCTCGGCCCTCAGTGAACCGAGTGCTCGCGTCAGCGGACTGGAAACCGGTGCGGAGGAGTTCATCAGCAAGCCGGTGGAACGCGTCGAGTTGTGGCTGCGGGTGCGCAACCTGCTGCGCCTGAAGGCCCGCGGCGATCAACTGAAAAATCACAGCCTGATGCTCGAACAGCAACTGCAACAGCAAACCGGCGAAACCTCGGGCATGAACGTGCACGACCTGGCCCGCCAGGACCTGGAAAACGCCTTGCGCCAGGCGGTTGAGCGCAATGAGTTCATCGTGCATTACCAGCCCAAGGTCGAGCTGGCCGAGGGCAAGGTCTGCGCCCTGGAAGCCTTGTTACGCTGGAGCCGCCCCGAGTATGGCGCGGTGTCGCCAGCGGTATTTGTGCCGATCCTGGAAAGCCTCGGCCTGATCGTCCCCGTGGGGCGCTGGGTGATCAATAACGTATGCCAGCAGATCGCGCAGTGGCAGCTTACCGATATTGGCGCGGTCGAAGTCTCGGTAAACGTCTCCGGCCATCAACTGATCGAGGGCGACCTGATCGCCGATATTGCGCGCATCCTCGCCAGCACCGGCGTCGCGCCGCACTGCCTGGAGGTTGAACTGACCGAAAGCTCGCTGATGGAGAACACTCAGCACACCATTGCCAGGCTGCAGCGGCTGCGGGCAATGGGGGTAAAGATCTCGATTGACGACTTCGGCACCGGGTATTCCAGCCTGGCCTACCTGCGGCGTTTCCCGATCGACACGCTGAAAATCGATATCGCGTTTATCCGCGAGGTCACCACCAACCCACAGGATGCGGCCATTACCCGCACCATTATCGAACTGGCTCACAGCCTGAACCTGCGCGTAGTCGCCGAGGGTGTCGAAACCCAGGCACAACTGGGGTTTTTAAAGGCGGCGGGCTGCGATCAGATCCAGGGGTACCTGTTCAGCCGGCCGTTGCCGATGGCAGAGCTTGAACGTCTGTTGTTGGAAAAACGCCGATTAGCGTGACAACTCATTCGATCAGACGGCAGTGGGCGCCCGCGCTGAACGTCGACATATAGAGAAACGAGATAAGGGCTGAGAGAGGGAATCATTCCAGTGCGATCGCTACATAGGGTGGAGCCCAAGTACGTTTCTAGAACGGGGCTTTCACAGTCAAACGAACAAGGATGACGGACCTATGCAAAGCATTTCCAACCACACTTCCCCATGGCCTCAGCCCTCAGTGCCTTCTGCGCTGCCAACCCCGCAGCCGCTGCCCAGTCAAAAGCATGAGCCCTCAACCCCGCCGGAGACGGCGGGCTCCCCTCGCGCCCAAGGTGATCGTGAATTAGCCATGGCGTATAGCGAGAGGCTGTCTGGCAATATTGACATCAACGACATCCCTCCGGACTCCACATTCGGCCAATGGTGGGGCCAGTTGCGCGACGCCTTCCAGTCGCCGGAGGTGCGTCAGTGGATTCAGGATAAAGGCATAGACATCGCATCGATCATGCTCGATCCGGAATCGGGTCAGCTCTCCTACAGGCTTCAGCTTGGCTTGGACCCAGAGCGCACATTGCACACGTCGGGGCAAGATGACAGCCAGTGGGCCGCCATCAGCGGGCCGATCCTTCAGGCCGCACGAGCCATCGGCTTGGGAGCACCGTTTGCACCTCCGGCAGGCGGGGCGGATCGACCGGTTCCCTGGTCGGTCGTGGGGCGTTTTTATCGGGAGCCGCAGGACCTTACGCCGGCCGCCAAGCGTATGCGTGCGACGGAAATCGAACAGGATCAGGGCTTCAAACCGCTGGATTCAAGTACGTACGCCGGCCTGCTCAAGTTGCGCAGCGAGGATGCGCTGCAGGATCAGAAAGCGGTGCTAGGTGATACCTACAACCGGCATGTTGCGGCCCATACGCTACGCCTCCTCGCAACGTCTGCGGAGAATGACACCGACTACGGCGGGCTGATCCGCGATGGATTGGAGCGCAAGATAACGCTGCATTCCGACGCCACCTATCAACCACCCAAGAGGGGTAAATGGATTGAAGTGAGCCTCCTGCAGTTTCTGCGGGATCACGGCTGGGACATCCCGACTACTCACGAACAACTGATAAACCTGGCAAACGCCCTCTCCAACGCGCAACCTAAGGCTGCGGCTCATGGCAACCTGGGGGGGGCGCTGAGCTGGCCAGAACCGCTTGACCAGGCCAGCCGGGAACAGCTGAAGGGCGACATCCGCCCATACGGCAATGTCCTGGATTATCTGTTGGACGGCAGGCGACTTTCCGCTGAGGAACAGGCTAATCCGCGCGCGTTGCTCGATGACTTGATCAATTCGCCCAAGGGCAAGGCACTGGGCGAGGCGCTTCAGGCCAAATTCGAGGCGCGCTCGGTTAAAGGCAGTGCCACTGACTGGCTCCTGGCGGCGTTGAACCTGGAGACCACCGCGCATTCGGGCAAGGGCGGAACCCTCGAAGGCTATAGGCTGGTCTCAGCTGAAAATTCGGGTAAGCCTGCCTCGATGATCGTCCAGCAATTTGCTGATCACCTCGTGCTGACTGGCAGGGCCTCCTCCCCGCAGACCGCAGCAGTTCAAGCGCGTGTCATGCTCGCCGGTCGCGCCCCGGAATTCCTGGTCAAGGGCATCCCGGAACAAGTCCTTCCGGGCAACCACAGCTGGGTCAGCTTTACCACGGCGGTCGCCCGCATCGAAGCTCAGTCGCCTGGCGCAACCGCCACGATGAACTATGTACAAATCATGCTTCAGGCCAGCATTGCCCCCATCACGGATACTGAACGCCGGACTGAGTTTGCGGCTCAGAACGAAGCGATCAAGGACTGGGCGGAGGCAAGTGGCATGGGCTATCCGTCCGACGTTACCGCCATGACCGCTGTGCGCAAGGCGTTTAACGCGCAGATCGGCGAGTTCAGAGCGGCTGCTGAAACCCACATCGGCAAGCTGCCGACGACCGAGAGCCTGGCGCTGGAACAGTTGAAAAAAGCGTTTCCGGAAATGAAGCCGGAACTGTTCGAGGTAAAAACCATCACCTCGCAGCCTTCCAATCGGCACTTTAACGGGCCCTACTCGATACTGGATCTGTATATCGACGGACGAGGCGTGCGCCGCGCACCCGACTCGGCAGATGACTGGGGCGTAACAGGCCGGGACTTTGTGAACAAAGTGACGTTTGGGCAAGTCACTATCCCGGTTGATGGTGTCCCTGCGCAATGGGTCTCCTCATCCAGTGCGATCGACATCAACCACGTCATGGCCAAGCTCAACACCCTTCCATCCGCCAAAGCCACCTTTGAGACGGCGTTCGCGGATTACAACAACGCCGTCAAAAAAACCACCTCAGCACAGATCAAGCACCTTATTTCCAGCTTGCCGCTGGAAGACCGGCAAAATCTTGAGTTCGGCAAAATCACCATCCGCAAAGAAGTCGACTACCACAGAACCGACTACCCCCTGCGCACATCAGAGGGTGTTCTGCTGGTCCAGACCGAACGCAACGGCAAGGTCTTGACCTATGAAATCGATCGATTGAAAGGCACGGTGACCCCGCGGCCACAGGAGACTTACCAGGAATACCTGCCAACCGGCAGCTTCTTTCCTAAAAAGGGTAAGAAATACCTGGAGGTAAAGCCTGCGGGTGACCACTCAACCGCTGAACGACAGGGCGCGCAAGGCGTACCTAACAGCTTTGGGAGTGCCAGGACCCAGTACCTGGTCGACGCGGTGATCGAAGATATGGATTGGCCTGGCGTCCACCGGTCTGCCAAGGGCAAGACAACCTTTGAAACCGAGGTAAGTCCGCATGAAATCCTCATCGATATTGCGCTCAACCTGATCCCACTCAGGTCAGCCATTCACAACTTCATAAAGGGCAATGTCGGCGAGGGTTTTGTCGACCTCGGCTTCGATATCTTCGGTTTCGCCGTCGGCCTCGGCGCTGCAGCCAAGGGCGCGAAAGCGCTTTCAGCCGGCGCCTCGGCGCTGTCCAAAGCCACCCAGGCAGGCAAGATCGTCGGTCGCGCAGCGTTGGGCGCACTTAACCCTTTGGGCGGGATAGATGACCTCGCCAAAGGGCTCGTGAATGGCGTGCGCACGGGCGCCGGCGCAGCCTATAAGGGCGTCAAGCAACTGCGCGGTTCCTATCGCAGCGTCAACCTGCAGGATTTGGTCAAACAACCCGATATCGCGCAAGGCAGCTATAAGGCTGCTAATAGCGCGAACGATGTCAATACATTGGCCAAGTTTGATGCCGACACCGGGAAGTGGTTTGCCTACAACCCCAACACAAAAAACGTCTATGGCAAAGCCATCGAAGGCTTCACGCCGCAAAAACCTTCGATGATCGACAATGTTTTAGAAACATCGCTTCTCGAGACCGGGTTGGCAAAAGACAACGTCATTCAATTGGGCAGCAACATAAAAGAATTCAAGGTTATTGACTCCGAAGTTCATGTTTTTTACGACGTGTACAAGGGAACTGATCGGCTGAATATCGTGGCGCATGGAAAACCCTACGTCTCGAATAAGAAAATATTCTCGCGAAATAACGCAGACATCGAAATCAGCGGTAAGGCCTATTCCGCCGAGCAACTGGTGGCGTTGTTAAAGTCAAAAGGCGTAGACCCGCAGGATTTCGACAGCGTACGACTGATGATATGCCACTCTGCCGAAGGCGGCAGCCGATCATTCGGCAGCCGAATGCAGAAGGTAATCAAAAAGCCCGTGAAAGCGTTTGAAGGCACCGTCACCACCAACTTTGACCCTGCAACCATCACGCACTCGCGAGATCAAGGTGTGGCTGCGCTGAAAAAACAAATTCCTGGTATTCCCGACGACTATGCGCAAATGCTGGCAGCGGATTTTTTGCGAGCGAGGTATGTCGATAAACTAAAACCTAAGCTGTACAAAAATAATGGAGAAATTGTCGAGATCAACATAGCCCCACTGGGTGATGCACCTAAACTTATCAAGGCCCCGGTAACGTATCTGCCGAAGAAGTTCGGTCCCGCCCTTTGAGGGCCCTGGGAGCTTGCCGACTCACCTGATCAAAGCACATTGAACCTGTACCCGGCCGTGGTCCTCCAACCTGGATAGACCACGGCCCGGAACACGCTCGATGACTTTCATTCTATGGTTGGCCGTCCTCGGCGCCGTCCTGCTCACCCTCGCCCTTACCGCTTCGTACCTGCGCTGGATGCCCGTCACCACGTCGGCGGTGTGCCTGTTGCTGGGTGTCGCCATCGGCCCGCTCGGTGTCGACCTGCTGCATCTGGACATCAAAGGCTCTGCGCGCTGGATGGAGCACCTGACCGAAGTCGCGGTGTTGTTTTCGTTGTTTGTCAGCGGGCTGAAACTGCGCTTGCCGTTGCGCCATCGGACTTGGCGCATCGCGTTTGGCATGGCAGGACCTGTGATGCTGGTGACCATTCTCGGCGTGTGCCTGGCGCTGCATTACCTGTTCGAATTGTCCTGGGGCGTGTCGCTGCTGGTCGGGGCGATTCTTGCGCCGACCGACCCGGTGCTGGCGGGGCTGGTACAGGTCAACAATGCACAGGACTATGACGCGCTGCGTTTTGGCCTGTCCGGTGAAGCGGGTTTGAACGATGGCACCGCCTTCCCCTTTGTGATCTTTGCGCTGCTGTTCATGCAGCATGGCGGCTTTGACGGTGACTGGCTCGGCGGCTGGGTGCTGAAGAACCTGCTGTGGGCGGTGCCCGCCGGCCTGCTGATCGGCTACTGGATGGGCCGAGGTATCGGCCGCGTGACCTTGTGGCTGCGCATCACCAACGCCGACAGCACGCTGTCTCCCAACGACTACCTGACCCTGGCCCTGATCGCCCTCGCCTACGTGGTGGCCGAGGCAGTCGGCGGTTATGGCTTCCTGTCGGTGTTCGCCGCTGGGCTGGGCTTGCGTCAGGCGGAATTCAAGTCCACGGGCAAGTCATCAACGCCATCGGAGCACTTGGCATTGCCGGTGGTCGGCCACTTGGAAGTGGAGCCCGAGCGCGCGTTGCAAGGCGATGTCAGCGAACTGGCCGATACGCAGATCGCCGCCGGCGTGATGATGGGCGACATGCTCTCGTTCGGCAGCCTGGTGGAGCGCTCGATGGAAGTGTTCCTGGTCACGCTGCTGGGGATCGTGCTGGTCAGCCATTGGGATTGGCGCGCGGTGGCGGTGGCTGCGCTGCTGTTCTGCGTGATTCGCCCCGTCAGCGTATTCGCCATGCCCTGGGGCAGCCTGATCGATCGCCGGCAACGCGGCTTGATCGGTTGGTTCGGGATTCGCGGGATCGGCAGCATCTACTACCTGTTCTACGCGCTCAATCACGGGCTGATTGGCACCAGCAGCGGAGTGGCGGTGAACCTGACCATTTCGGTGATCGCCTTGAGCATCGTCGTTCATGGCCTCAGTACCCAGCCGATGCTGGCGTGGTATGAACGACGTGCCAAGGTGAACACTCAGTCCTGATTTTCGGTATTGCCTACGTCCGCCGCTTCATCCAGGTCGTTGAGCGGCACTTCTGCATCATCCATCAGCGAGCCCGGGTCTTCATTGCCTGGGTCGTTGAGTTCGTCTTCCAGTTCTTTGGACATGAGCGTCTCCTCTAGCCGCCTTGGGTGTCGATATCCGCGTCGGTTTCAGGCTTGGCTTCTGGCTCTGGCTTGAAATCCGGGCTGTAGTCGTTTTCCTTGGCCTTGGGGTCGCTCGCCGGCTTCGGATCTTTCGGCGCGTCGGCCGCAGTGCCTGGGGCCGGCTCGCCACCGTCAATCGCCGGGTCGTTACGGTTGCTGGTTTGCGGGTCGTTGTCTGTGCTCATGGGTCACCTCGGTTGAAAAACGCAGACTGCGTAAAACTAAGGTCCTGCGCGGGCCGGTGAAGTTCCAATTGCTTACGAACCTGGGTTGTCCACCTGGATATAGAACGCGTACGCGCCGAGCAGGACCCAGAACACCATGAACAGCCACGGTGCGCGCATCGAGAACAGCAGCGACTTGCGATAGCCTTTGTGCGAGGACTCCATTTCGGAAAACAGCGGCGACTCGTCGTAGGCCATGCCCATTACCGGCTCGCTGCGCAGTAGTTCGCTCTGCTTGTAGTGCCAGTGGTCAATGATTTCGTAAGCGGCGCGAATCCCCGGCCAGGCGTTCAGCGAGCTGAGAATGCCGAGAAAGGCCAGGAACGCCGGCACGATCAAGGTAAACAACTTGCCCCACTCCGGGTTGAGGTTGCCCATGCCAGAGACAAAGGCGATCACCAGGAACGATTGCGCGGTGAGGTACGCGTCGGTGCGGTTGGCCAGGATGGTGGTTTCGTACTGGATCTCGCGCCGGTAAAAGTCCAGGCGGTCTTTGGGCGAGCCGAAAATCTTCGCGTTGTGTTCGCTGTGGTCGGTCAGGGCCGCTTCAGGCGTGTCGGGGGAGATGATTCTGGGCACATCCGTGCTCCATGCAGGGCTGAAACCCATTAGAAGAATCGGGCGGGTGCGAAGTTCAAGTTTGTTCATGCACCCTTTTGGGGCGGCCAGCGCCCTCGTGGCGAGCGGGTTGTTGTGGCGGGCGGGCTTGCCCCGGGTTGGCGTGCGCAGCGCTCGGGCTTTTTTGGGGCCGCTTCGCAGCCCAGCGC
>NZ_JBAWDE010000017.1:0-5573 GCF_049590575.1 Pseudomonas sp. | reverse complement strand
GGTTTCGGCACCGTGGCAGGAATGGTTGGTACGCTGCCGTTCTGCTTGTCTTCCGCTTCCTGGGCCTGGGCGGCGTCATTGGCGCGCTCTTCCGGAGTGCGGTTATCGCTGAACACCAGCAGCAGGTAGCGGCTGCGGTTCAAGGCGGCGGTCGGCACGGCGCGCACGATGGCGAATGGCTGGCCGGAATCGTGGATCACTTCCTTGACGGTCGCTACCGGGTAGCCCGCCGGGAAACGCTGGCCCAGGCCGGAACTGACCAGCAGGTCGCCTTCCTTGATGTCGGCCGTATCAGCCACATGCCGCAATTCCAGGCGCTCGGGGTTGCCGGTGCCGCTGGCAATCGCGCGCAGGCCGTTACGGTTGACCTGCACCGGGATGCTGTGGGTGGTGTCCGTCAGCAGCAATACCCGCGAGGTGTAGGGCATCAACTCGACCACCTGCCCCATCAGGCCACGGGCATCCAGTACCGGCTGGCCGAGGACCACACCGTCGCGCTCACCCTTGTTGATGATGATGCGATGGGTAAAGGGGTTGGGGTCCATGCCGATCAACTCGGCCACTTCGACCTTCTCGTTGACCAACGCGGAAGAATTGAGCAACTCGCGCAGCCGAACGTTCTGCTCGGTGAGGGCCGCCAGCTTTTGCATGCGCCCCTGCAACAGCAGGTTTTCAGTCTTGAGTTTTTCGTTCTCGGCGACCAGCTCGGTACGGCTGCCAAATTGGCTGGCCACGCCCTGGTAGAGACGTTGCGGCAGGTCGGTGATCCAGTAAGTCTGCATCAACACCAGCGACATCTGGCTACGCACGGGCTTGAGCAGTGCAAAGCGGGCATCGACCACCATCAGCGCGACCGAAAGCACGACCAGCACCAACAAGCGCACGCCCAATGAGGGGCCTTTGGCGAAAAGCGGTTTAATAAGCCGCTCCTCCCAGGCAAATGTTCTCTTTATTCATACGGCATCTAACCGGCCTGGATGCAGATTGAAGAAGATAAACGCCAACAGGCAGCACTGCAAAGTGCTGCCTGTGGGCGAAACATGGGCTAACGAGCAAATACTTATTCGCTGGAGAGCAGGTCCATGGTGTGTTTATCCATCATTTCCAGTGCACGGCCACCGCCACGGGCGACGCAGGTCAGCGGGTCTTCGGCGACGATCACCGGCAGCCCGGTTTCCTGGGCCAGCAACTTGTCGAGGTCGCGCAGCAAGGCGCCACCACCGGTCAGTACCAGGCCACGCTCGGCGATATCGGAAGCCAATTCCGGCGGCGACTGCTCCAGGGCGCTCTTCACAGCCTGAACGATGGTGGCCAGGGACTCTTGCAGAGCTTCCAACACTTCATTGGAGTTCAGGGTGAAGGCACGTGGAACGCCTTCTGCCAGGTTGCGACCGCGAACATCGACTTCGCGAACTTCGCCGCCCGGGTAAGCGGTACCGATTTCCTGCTTGATGCGCTCGGCGGTGGATTCGCCGATCAGGCTGCCGTAGTTACGACGCACATAAGTGATGATCGCTTCGTCGAAGCGGTCGCCGCCTACACGCACGGATTCGGCATACACCACACCGTTCAGGGAAATCAGGGCGATTTCAGTGGTACCACCACCGATATCCACCACCATCGAACCGCGCGCTTCTTCAACCGGCAGGCCGGCACCGATCGCAGCAGCCATCGGTTCTTCGATCAGGAACACTTCGCGGGCACCGGCGCCAAGGGCCGATTCACGGATGGCACGACGCTCCACCTGGGTGGACTTGCATGGAACGCAGATCAGCACACGAGGGCTGGGCTGCAGGAAACTGTTTTCGTGAACCTTGTTGATGAAGTACTGCAGCATCTTCTCGCAGACACTGAAGTCGGCGATCACGCCGTCTTTCATCGGACGAATGGCAGCAATATTGCCTGGTGTACGGCCGAGCATACGCTTGGCCTCGGTGCCAACGGCAACGACACTTTTCTGATTACCATGGGTCCGAATGGCCACAACCGATGGCTCATTCAGAACGATACCGCGCTCGCGCACGTAAATAAGGGTGTTGGCAGTGCCCAGGTCAATGGAAAGATCGCTGGAAAACATGCCACGCAGTTTCTTGAACATGGGAAAGGGACCCTAGGCAACGCGTGGGTAAAAAAGTGCGGCAAACTCTAACAACGACAGGGATTTTGGGCAAGGCGCCAATGTGCTAAATTGGCCGACTTTCTGTGCACCAACCCCCACAATCGCGGCCGTAAGACCGTAGAAATGCGGTAGTGTTCCGACAATCTAACACACGGACAGCCTCCGTTCTGTTTTCCACTGGAGATTCCCATGGCGCTTGAACGCTCCGACGTGGAAAAAATCGCTCATCTGGCCTCGCTTGGCCTGAATGAAGCCGATCTTCCACAGACCACCGCAGCCCTGAACAGCATTCTCGGGCTGGTTGACCAAATGCAGGCCGTGAATACCGACGGCATCGAGCCCCTGGCTCACCCGCTGGAAGCCAGCCAGCGCCTGCGCGCAGACGTCGTGACCGAGCAAAACAATCGCGAGGCCTACCAGTCCATCGCGCCAGCGGTCGAAAACGGCCTGTACCTGGTTCCGAAAGTCATCGACTAAAGGGAAAGAGCCTTTCATGCATCACATGACTCTGGCCGAGATCGCCCGCGGTCTCGCCGACAAAAAGTTTTCTTCCGAAGAGTTGACCAAGACCCTGCTGGCGCGCATCGCCGAGCACGATCCCAAGGTCAACAGCTTCATCAGCCTCACCGAGGAGCTGGCCCTGAGCCAGGCCAAGGCCGCCGACGCACGTCGCGCCAACGGTGAGAACGGCGCACTGCTGGGCGCACCGATCGCCCACAAAGACCTGTTCTGCACCCAGGGCATTCGCACCAGCTGCGGCTCGAAGATGCTCGACAACTTCAAAGCGCCCTACGACGCCACCGTGGTGTCCAAGCTGGCTGCCGCCGGGGCCGTGACCCTGGGCAAGACCAACATGGACGAATTCGCCATGGGCTCGGCCAACGAATCGAGCTACTACGGCGCGGTAAAAAACCCGTGGAACCTCGAGCACGTGCCCGGCGGTTCGTCCGGTGGTTCGGCTGCCGCGGTTGCCGCACGCTTCCTGCCGGCGGCCACGGCCACCGACACCGGCGGTTCGATCCGCCAGCCGGCGGCTTTCACCAACCTCACCGGTCTGAAGCCGACCTACGGTCGCGTTTCCCGCTGGGGCATGATCGCCTACGCCTCCAGCCTGGATCAGGGCGGCCCCCTGGCGCGCACCGCCGAAGACTGCGCGATTTTGTTACAAGGCATGGCTGGGTTCGATAAACAGGACTCCACCAGCATCGACGAGCCGGTGCCGGACTACAGCGCCAGCCTGAATACGTCGCTTAAAGGCCTGCGCATTGGCGTGCCGAAAGAGTATTTCAGTGCCGGTCTCGACCCGCGTATCGCCGAGTTGGTGCACAGCAGCGTTAAAGAGCTGGAAAAGCTCGGCGCGGTCATCAAGGAAATCAGCCTGCCGAACAACCAGCACGCGATTCCTGCCTACTATGTGATCGCCCCGGCGGAAGCCTCCTCCAACCTGTCGCGTTTCGACGGCGTGCGCTTCGGCTACCGCTGCGAAAATCCGAAAGACCTGACCGACCTGTACAAACGCTCCCGCGGCGAAGGCTTCGGCGCTGAAGTACAACGCCGGATCATGGTCGGTGCCTACGCCCTGTCGGCCGGTTACTACGACGCGTACTACCTAAAGGCGCAAAAAATCCGTCGCCTGGTGAAGAACGACTTCATGGCCGCCTTCGAACAGGTCGACGTGATCCTCGGCCCAACCACGCCGAACCCGGCCTGGAAGCTCGGCGCCAAGAATGGCGACCCGGTGGCTGCGTACCTGGAAGACCTGTACACCATCACCGCCAACCTCGCGGGCCTGCCGGGCTTGTCCATGCCCGCCGGTTTCGTCGATGGCCTGCCGGTCGGCGTGCAATTGCTCGCCCCGTATTTCCAGGAAGGCCGCCTGCTCAATGTGGCGCACCAGTACCAGTTGAACACCGACTGGCACACTCGCACCCCTACCGGCTTCTGAGGAGAACACTATGCAATGGGAAGTTGTGATCGGGCTGGAGATTCATACCCAGCTCGCCACCCAATCGAAGATTTTCTCCGGTAGCGCCACCACGTTCGGCTCCGAGCCCAACACCCAGGCCAGCCTGGTAGACCTGGGCATGCCCGGCGTGCTGCCGGTGCTGAACCAGGAAGCGGTGCGCATGGCGGTGATGTTCGGTTTGGCGATTGACGCCGAAATCGGCCAGCACAACGTGTTCGCGCGCAAAAACTACTTCTACCCGGACCTGCCCAAGGGCTACCAGATCAGCCAGATGGAATTGCCGATCGTCGGCAAGGGCTACCTGGACATCCCGCTGGAAGACGGCACGATCAAACGTGTCGGCGTGACCCGCGCGCACTTGGAAGAAGACGCCGGTAAAAGCCTGCACGAAGAATTCCCGGGCGCGACCGGCATCGACCTGAACCGCGCCGGCACGCCGCTGCTGGAAATCGTCTCCGAGCCGGACATGCGCAGCGCCAAGGAAGCCGTGGCCTACGTCAAGACCATCCACGCGCTGGTGCGCTACCTGGGCATCTGCGACGGCAACATGGCCGAAGGCTCGCTGCGTTGCGACTGCAACGTGTCGATCCGCCCCAAGGGCCAGGTCGAGTTCGGCACCCGCTGCGAGATCAAGAACGTCAACTCGTTCCGCTTCATCGAGAAGGCGATCAACAGCGAAGTGCGTCGCCAGATCGAGCTGATCGAAGACGGCGGCAAGGTGATCCAGCAAACCCGCCTGTACGACCCGAACAAAGACGAAACTCGCGCCATGCGCAGCAAAGAGGAAGCCAACGACTACCGTTACTTCCCCGACCCGGACCTGTTGCCGGTGGTCATCGAGGATTCGTTCCTCAATGACGTGCGCGCCACCCTGCCGGAATTGCCGCAGCAAAAACGCGAGCGTTTCCAGGCGCAGTTCGGGCTGTCGGTCTACGATGCCAGCGTGCTGGCCTCCAGCCGCGAACAAGCCAACTACTTCGAAAAAGTCCTGAGCATTGCCGGCGACGCAAAGCTGGCGGCCAACTGGGTAATGGTCGAGCTGGGCAGCCTGTTGAACAAACAGGGCCTGGAAATCGACGAAGCCCCGGTGACTGCCGAGCAACTGGGCGGCATGCTCCTGCGCATCAAGGACAACACCATCTCCGGCAAAATCGCCAAGACCGTGTTTGAAGCCATGGCCGCCGGCGAAGGCAGCGCTGACGACATCATCGAGAAGCGTGGCCTCAAGCAAGTCACCGACAGCGGCGCCATCTCCGCCGTGCTGGATGAAATGCTCGCGGCCAACGCCGAGCAGGTCGAGCAGTACCGTGCGGCAGACGAAGCCAAGCGCGGCAAGATGTTCGGCTTCTTTGTCGGGCAGGCCATGAAAGCCTCCAAAGGCAAGGCCAACCCGCAACAGGTGAACGAGCTGCTGAAAAGCAAGCTCGAAGGCTGACAGCGGTGAATGGTCCGAATGGGATTTCATGCCCCACTCGGACCCTTTGTGCG
>NZ_JBAWDE010000016.1:0-11113 GCF_049590575.1 Pseudomonas sp. | reverse complement strand
GCCCCCGATAGCGGTGGATTAGTCAGCTCATTTGTAGCTGACACACCGCAATCGGGGGCAAGCCCCCTCCCACATTTGTTTCTATGTTGTGTCAGTCGGACCAGGGTGCTTTTCGGGAGTTGTTCAGCTCGACCAGGTAACCATCCCCACCCAACTGGCTCATCTGTTGGCGAATCCACGCCGCGCGCCGCGCCACGTACGCCGTCGGATGGCTGGCACTCCACACCCGCGGGTTAGGCAACACCGCCGCCAGGTAGCTGGCCTGCTGGCGCGAAAGCCCCTTGGCACTCACGCCGAAGTGATGCCGCGCCGCCGCTTCGGCGCCAAACACGCCGTCATCCCATTCCACGCTGTTGAGGTACACCTCAAGAATCCGCTGCTTGGGCCACAACACCTCGATCAGTCCGGTAAACCAGGCTTCCAGGCCTTTGCGCAGATAACTGCGGCCAGCCCAGAGGAACAGGTTTTTCGACACCTGTTGGCTCAAGGTGCTGGCGCCGCGAATCGAACCGCCGCGTTCGTTGTGCAGGATCGCCGCCTGGATCGCGCCAAAATCAAAGCCCCAGTGTTGCGGGAAGCGCTGATCCTCGCCGGCCATCACCGCCACCTTGAGGTCATCGGAGATTTCATCCCACGGCACCCAGGTGCGCTGCAGGTCTATCGGTTCGCCGTCAAACCAGGATTCGACCTTGCGCTCCACCATCAGCGCGGTGAACGGCGGCGGCACGACACGCAACAGCAGCACCAGCAGCACACTGCCGATGGCAAACCATTTCACGACTTTGAGAAAACGCTTGAAGAGGAGACGCAGCATAGAGATGGCTTGGCCGAACCCGTTGAGCGGGCCATTATACAGACCCTGCCCACTGAGTCTGACTGGAGTTCCTCATGCTGCGTAGCTTTCTGATGCTGGCTGCCTTTTTCGGCTTCACCGGTGTCGCCCTTGGCGCCTTTGCTGCGCACGGCCTGAAAAACCGCCTCAGCGCCGAGTACCTGGCGATCTTCCACACTGGCGTGACCTACCAACTGGTCCACGCCCTGGCATTATTCGGCGTGGCGCTGCTGGCGGCGCATATTCCTGGCCGACTGGTCAGATGGGCGGGCATTTCCTTTACCGTCGGCATCCTGCTGTTCTCCGGCAGCCTGTATGCGCTGACCCTGACCGGTATCAGCAAGCTCGGCATCATCACGCCATTAGGCGGGCTGGCCTTCCTGCTGGGCTGGTTCTTCCTCGGTCTGGCCGCCTGGCGCCTGCAAGCCATCTGACCGGGGGGCTTGGGCCGGCAAGCCCAATCGGGCTAGAATGCTGGCCCCTAAAAACGATGGCGGCCCGTGGCATGCGCATTCAGTTGAACGGCGAATCCCTTGAACTGCCCGACGGTGAAACCGTTGCGGCCCTGCTGACCCGTCTCGAGTTGACCGGGCGTCGCGTCGCAGTGGAGCTCAACCTGGATATCGTCCCGCGTAGCCAGCACGCCGAGACTGCGCTCACCGACGGTGACCAGGTCGAAGTCGTCCACGCCATCGGCGGCGGCTAGCCGCCCGGCGCTGAAGCGCGCCAACCCGCATTCTGCAGAACCTCACCCCAACTCGAGGATTGCCCATGAGCATCGTTCGTAGCGACAAGCCCTTCGTCCTGGCCGGTCGTACCTACCAGTCCCGCCTGCTGGTCGGCACCGGCAAGTACCGCGACATGGAAGAAACCCGCCTGGCCATCGAAGCCTCGGGTGCAGAGATCGTCACCTTTGCCGTGCGCCGCACCAACCTTGGCCAGATCGAAGGCGAGCCGAACCTGCTCGAGGTGCTGTCGCCGGATCGCTACACCTTCTTGCCGAACACCGCCGGTTGCTACGACGCCATCGAGGCTGTGCGCACCTGCCGCCTGGCCCGTGAGCTGCTCGACGGCCACAACCTGGTGAAGCTGGAAGTGCTGGCCGACCAGAAAACCCTGTTCCCCAACGTGATCGAAACCCTCAAGGCCGCCGAAACGCTGGTCAAGGAAGGCTTCGACGTGATGGTCTACACCAGTGATGACCCGATTATCGCTCGCCAGTTGGCCGAAATCGGCTGCATCGCTGTCATGCCGCTGGCCGGCCTGATCGGTTCGGGCCTGGGTATCTGCAATCCGTATAACCTGCAGATCATCCTTGAAGAAGCGAAAATCCCGGTGCTGGTGGACGCGGGCGTGGGCACTGCCTCCGACGCCACCATCGCCATGGAACTGGGCTGCGACGCGGTGCTGATGAACTCGGCCATCGCCCATGCCCAGCAGCCGATCATGATGGCCGAAGCCATGCAACACGCGATCGTCGCGGGCCGCCTGGCCTACCTCGCCGGCCGCATGCCGAAAAAACTCTATGCCAGCGCTTCCTCGCCGCTGGATGGTCTGATCAAGTAAGAGCCATTGATGACTGAATCAAACGAAACGCCGAACACCGTGGAAGAAGGCGACGAGTCCAAGCACCGCCGCATCAAGAGTTTTGTGATGCGCGCCGGCCGCATGACCGAAGGCCAGCAAAAGGGCCTGGAGCAAGGCGCGCCGCTGTTCGTATTGCCCCTGGCCGACGCGCCGGTGGACTACGACCAGGTATTCGGCCGTTCGGCCCCACGGTCCCTGGAAATCGGCTTCGGCATGGGCCACTCCCTGCTGGAAATGGCCGCCGCCGCGCCGGAGCAGGACTTTATCGGTGTAGAAGTGCACCGCCCAGGCGTCGGCGCGCTGCTCAATGGCGTGCTGACACAAGGCCTGACCAACCTGCGGGTCTACGACTGCGACGCGATCGAAGTGCTCAACCGCTGCATCGCCGACAACAGCCTTGACCGCCTGATGCTGTTCTTCCCCGATCCTTGGCACAAGAGCCGTCACCACAAGCGCCGCATCGTCCAGGCTTCCTTCGCGGAGCTGGTGCGCAGCAAGCTCAAGGTCGGCGGCATTCTGCACATGGCCACCGACTGGGAACCGTACGCCGAATACATGCTGGAAGTGATGAACGTAGCCCCGGGCTACCGCAACCTGGCCGAAGACGGCAAATGCGTGCCACGCCCGGCGGAGCGCCCTATCACCAAGTTCGAACGCCGCGGTGAGCGGCTGGGGCATGGTGTGTGGGATTTGAAGTTCGAGAAGCTCGACTGATAAGCCAGTCACCTGGAATGCGGTCAAAAATGTGGGAGGGGGCTTGCCCCCGATAGCGGTGGATCAGTCACCTTGATGTTGACTTACACTCTGCCATCGGGGGCAAGCCCCCTCCCACATTTGTATCTGTGTTGGGTCTGGGGTCAGCGGCGGTCGGCGACTACGCCAATCAACACCAGCACCACCACCAGCACCGGCGCCAGGCTGTAGTTATTGAACTGGCTCAGCCCGCGCACAATCCACGGTGTGGCGTAGATCAACGCCGCGCCGCTGCCGATCATGCACACCAGCGCCATCAATGGCACGCGCAGCGCGCCGGCGATGCTGCCCAGTCGCGCTTCGACCCAGCCCTTGATGTCGGCGCCGAACAGCACCAGCAAACAGCCGACGAGGGCCAGGGAGATTTCCGACAGGTTGCTACGGCTCCAGCGGGATACGGTGGCAAGCAGGTCGAGTACCAGATCCATTCGATTTCCTTAGAGCGTCAGCTCAAAAACTTCTGCAACAGGTCATTGAGAAAGAGTTGCCCGCGGTCGGTCGCCGCCAGGCGTGACGGTTCGACCTGCATTAAGCCACTTTGTTCTGCCTCGCGCCGCGCCGCATCCAGGCTGGCCAGGTCGAGGCCGGTGCGCTCGGCATAGAGCCTGGCGTCGACGCCTTCGGTGAGCCGCAATGCGTTCATCAGGAACTCGAACGGCAGTTCTTCATTGGTCAGCTGTTTCGCCCCGGCCTGAAAGCTTTTTGCCGGGTTGAGGTAGTCCTTCGGCGCGCGGGTCTTCCAGGTGCGCACGATGCGCCCGTCCGGGTGGCTGAGCTTGCCGTGGGCGCCGGCGCCGATGCCGATAAAGTCGCCAAAGCTCCAGTAGTTCAGGTTATGCCGCGCCGGGCGGCCCGCTTGGGCATAGGCCGAGACTTCATATTGCGCGTAACCGTGTTCGGCCAGCAGCGCCTGGCCGGCTTCCTGAATGTCCCACAGCGTGTCGTCTTCCGGTAGCGCAGGTGGCTGGTTCCAGAATACGGTGTTGGGTTCCAGGGTCAGTTGATACCAGGACAGGTGCGTCGGCTTGAGCGCGATGGCCTGGCGCAGGTCGCTCAGGGCGTCGTCCAGGGACTGATCGGGCAAACCGTGCATCAGGTCCAGGTTGAAATTGTCGAACCCGGCCTGGCGCGCCATGCCCGCAGCCTGCACGGCTTCGTCGCCGTTGTGGATACGGCCGAGGGCCTCAAGCTTTGGCTGCTGGAAGCTCTGGATGCCGATGGACAGCCGGTTGATTCCCAGCTTGCGGTACGCGACGAACTTCTCTTGCTCGAAGGTCCCAGGGTTGGCTTCCAGGGTGATCTCGATGTCGCCAGCAAACGGGATACGTGCTTCAACGCCCTTGAGCAAACGCCCCAGCGCAGCAGCGCTGAACAGGCTCGGTGTGCCGCCGCCGAAGAAGATCGAACTCAGCTCACGGCCATACGCCGCGTGCAGGTCCTGATCGAGGTCGGCGAGCAAGGCGTCCACGTACTCTTCTTCCGGCAGCACCTTGCTGGCCGTGTGGGAGTTGAAGTCGCAATAAGGGCATTTGCGTACACACCACGGGATATGGATGTACAGCGCCAGGGGCGGCAGGTGGGGCAGGGCCGCCCGTGGTGTTTGCGCGCCACCGTGGATCAGCGGCTGCGCAGAGGTGTTCTGGGTCATTTCAGGCTCAGGCGTTGGCGCAGCAAATCCATTGCGCGGGCGCGGTGGCTGATCTGGTTCTTGTCGGCCGGGCTCAGTTCGGCGCTGGAGACATTGCGCTCCGGCACCCAGAACAGCGGGTCATAGCCAAACCCATGCTCACCGCTGGCCGCGTGCAGGATACGCCCGTGCCACAGGCCTTCGCAGAGGATCGGCAGCGGGTCATCGGCATGCCGCACCAAGGCCAGCACGCAGACGAACTGCGCGCCACGCTCGGCGTCCGGCACGTCCTTGAGCGCGTCGAGCAGCTTGGCATTGTTGGCCGCGTCGCCCTTGCCGTCGGCATAACGTGCCGAGTAAATGCCCGGGGCGCCGCCGAGGAAGTCCACTGCCAGGCCCGAGTCGTCCGCCAGCGCAGGCAGGCCGGAGATGCGTGCCGCGTTGCGCGCCTTGAGGATGGCGTTTTCGACGAACGACAGGCCGGTCTCTTCCGGTTCCACCTGGCTGAACTCGCCAATCGAGCGCAATTGCACGGATTCGCCGAGCATGGCCTGGAGTTCTTTGAGTTTGCCGGCGTTATGGCTGGCCAGTACGAGTTGGGTGAGGTTCATTTGGTGCCCGGAAAGAGTTCTTGGACGAAGCTGAAACCGTGGGCTTTGCCACCGGTTTCAACGTTGATGGTAAACGTCCGGTATTCCTGCTGTGTGACCGAGTAAGGCGCCAGGTACGAAATACCGCCCTTTTCAGTAATCTGCTTGAACGTGAGCACTTCGCTCTTGCCGCTCAGGTCCTTGATCGTGCCGGTGACTTGCGCGGCCACGGGGGTGACACCCTTGATCACGGACACATTGATCAGGCCCTTTTCGTTGCTGCGCACGATACCGGCGGCCTGGGCGGTTTCCGGTTGCAGGAAGCTCGAGGTGAAGGTGTTGTAGTGCACGGTGATATCGCCAAATTCTTTCTGGCGGTTACCGTCGACGGCGTCTGCTGCCACGGCGCTGGCACCCAGGCAGGCGGTCAGTAGAAAAATAGCCAGGCGACTCATGAGCGTCCCTCTTGAAGGTGATTAGACGGCAATCTTGTGGTCCGTCAGGCCAGGGCTGCTGACCCGGTAGATACCGATTTCGCCCAACAGGTTGGGCCATAGTTTACTCGCCCAGCCGTGGCGGTGCTGTTGATCGACGGCAAGGCGGTTGATCACCTTGGCTTCACGCTCGCCACACAGGGCTTCGAAGTCTTCGAAGGTGCAGAAGTGGATGTTCGGCGTGTTGTACCAGGTGTACGGCAGGAAGTCCGAGACCGGCATGCGGCCCTTGGTCGCCAGGTACCAGCGGCAGCGCCAGTGGCCGAAGTTGGGGAACGTGATGATGCACTGGCGGCCTACGCGCAGCATTTCGTCGAGGATGCGGTCCGGGTAGTGCACGGCTTGCAGGGCCTGGGTCATTACCACGATGTCGAAGCTGTTGCTGGCAAAGTTGCCCAGGCCCTTGTCCAGGTCCTGCTCGATCACGTTAATGCCCTTGGCCACGCACTGGGCGATGTTGTCCGGGTCGTTTTCCAGGCCGTAGCCGGTGACTTGCTTGTTGTCGCGCAGCCAGCTCAGCAGTTCGCCATCGCCGCAGCCAAGGTCGAGCACGCGGCTGCCGGCGGGGATCCAGTCTTGGATGATTTCCAGGTCGGCTCTCATGGCGTTCTCACAAAGTAATGCGGTTCATGTAGTTGCTGAAAGCCTGCAGGTAACGCGGGATCGGGATCAGGAAGGCATCGTGGCCTTGCGGAGCATCGATCTCCAGGTAGCAGACGTCTTTCTTGGCCGCCATCAAGGCATCCACCAGTTCACGCGAACGGGCCGGCGAGAAGCGCCAGTCGGTGGTGAACGACATCACACAGAACTTGGCCGTGGCGCCCTCGAAGGTTTTCGCCAGGTCGTCATCGAAGTTCGCCGCCGGGTCGAAGTAGTCCAGGGCCTTGGTCATCAGCAGGTAGGTGTTGGCATCGAAACGCCCGGAGAACTCCTCACCCTGGTAACGCAGGTAGCTTTCGACCTGGAACTCGACGCTGTGGAAGTCGTAGTTGAGCTTTTCGCTCTTGAGGCCACGGCCGAATTTTTCGCCCATGGAGTCATCGGACAGGTAGGTGATGTGCCCGACCATCCGCGCCAGCATCAGGCCACGCTTGGGAATTACCCCGGCTTCCTGGAACGAACCGCCGTGGAACTCGGGGTCGGTGAGAATCGCCTGGCGCGCCACTTCGTTGAAGGCGATGTTCTGCGCCGACAGCTTGGGGGCCGAAGCGATAGCCAGGCAATGGCGCACGCGGTCCGGGTAGCTGATGGTCCATTGCAGCGCCTGCATGCCGCCCAGGCTGCCGCCGATCACGGCGGCCCATTGCTGGATACCCAGCAGGTCGGCGAGGCGGGCCTGGCTGTGCACCCAGTCTTCCACGGTCAGCACCGGGAAATCAGCACCAAACGGTTTGCCGGTCTCCGGGTTGAGGCTGCTGGGGCCGGTAGAACCGTTGCAGCCGCCGAGGTTGTTCAGGCTGACCACAAAAAATTTGCGGGTGTCGATGGGCTTGCCGGGGCCGATGCAGCTGTCCCACCAGCCGGGCTTGCGCTCGTCGGCGTTGTGGAAACCGGCGGCGTGGTGGTGGCCGGACAGGGCGTGGCAGATCAGCACGGCGTTGCTCGCCGTGGCGTTCAGTTGGCCGTAGGTTTCATAGATCAGGTCGTAGGCGGGCAGCGAACGGCCGCAGGCCAGGGCCAGCGGGTCGCTGAAATGCGCCACTTGGGGCACGACCAGTCCAACAGAATCGGGGGGAAAGGCGGCTGGCATCGACCCTGCTCTCGTTTAAATGAGGCGTAAGTCTAAAGACCGCTGCCCCTAGCGGCAAGCGAAGGCCTGCACGGAGTCAATTCAGTGCGCCGATACAAAATGTGGGAGCGGGCTTGCTCGCGAATGCGGTGTGTCAGTCAGCGAAAATATCGACTGATCTGCGCATTCGCGAGCAAGCCCGCTCCCTCACTTATCCGCGTTTCAAATCAGCCCGAACAGCTCTTTAGGCATGAACGCGTAGAACGCCAGCCGCGGAATCACCCAGCTTTGCACCAGTTGGATCGCGATAAACGCAAAGATCGGCGAGATATCCAGGCCGCCCAGGTTGGGGATCAGGCGACGGAACGGCGCCAGCACCGGCTCGGTGATCTGCGCGACCAGTTCGGCGCCCGGGCTGCGGCTGCCGGGTGCGACCCAGGACAGGATCACGCTGATGATCATCGCCCAGAAGATGATCTTCAAAAACAGCGAGAAAATGCCGATCAGCGCCCAAGGCAACAGCAACACGGTGAAGGCCTGGTAGCCATTGAGCATCAGGATCACCGCGAACAGCAGGATCTGCAGCAGCAGCGCCAGCACCAGCGACGACATGTCCAGGCCGAACAGGCTCGGGATCACCCGGCGCAGCGGCTTTAACAGCGGCTGGGTGGCCTTGACCACAAACTGGCACAGCGGGTTGTAGAAGTTCGCCCGCACCAGTTGCAGGATAAAGCGCATCAGCACGATCAGCAGGTACAGGCTGCCCAGGGTCTGGATGATGAAAATGGCAGCGTCATTGATTCCGAGCATGTGTGTTTCCTATCTAGTCCAGTGGCAGGGGTGCAACTATTTGCCCAGCTGCTCGGCCATTTCGGCCGAACGATGTGCCGCGGCACCCAGTGCTTTTTCAACCAGGGCTTCAAAGCCACCGGCCTGAAACGATTCGATGGCGGCTTGCGTCGTGCCGCCTGGGGAGGTCACGCGGCGGCGCAGTTCAGCGGCGTCCACCTCGCTTGCGACGGCCATTTTGGCGGCGCCCAAGGCAGTTTGCTCGGCCAACTGCTCGGCGACTTCGTGGGGCAGGCCGAGTTTCACGCCAGCGGCGGTCATGGCCTCGATCAGCAGGAAGAAGTACGCCGGGCCGCTGCCGGACACGGCGGTGACCGCATCCAGTTGCTGCTCCTGTTCCAGCCACAGGGCGATGCCCACGGCGGACAACAGCTCTTGAGCCTGGTCGCGTTGTTCGGCGGTCACCTCGGCGGTGGCGTACAGGCCGCTGACGCCCTGGCGCAGCAGCGACGGGGTGTTGGGCATGCAACGCACGATCGGCTGTGCGCCGAGCCAGGTGGTCATGCTGGCGCAGGTAATCCCGGCGGCAATCGACACCACCAGTTGGTGCGGCTGCAAGCTCGGGCGCAGGCTTTCACACACGGCCTTCATGGCTTGCGGCTTGACGGCCAGCACGATCACGTCGACGCCCTGGATGGCTTCGGCGTTGTCGGCGAAGGTTTGGATGCCGTGCTCGGCGTTGACGCGTGCACGGGTGTCGGCGCCGGGGTCGCTGGCGCGGATCTGTGCGGCGTCCAGGCCCTTGGCCCGCAGGCCTCCGATCAAGCTGGCCGCCATGTTACCGGCGCCGATAAAGGCAATACGCGTGTCTGTCATGACAGGTCCTTAGCTAATTGGAAGTCAGCCATTTCACGGCTGGCCGTAGTCGCGGGCGCCAAACAGCGCGGTACCGATCCGCACCCAGGTGGCGCCTTGGGCGATGGCCGACTCGAGGTCGTGGCTCATGCCCATGGAAAGTGTGTCGAGCCGCAGGTTCAAGCTCGCTTGCAGGTCGCGTACCTGGGCGAACGCCGCGTCTTGTGCGGCGCGATCTTCAGTCGGCTCGGGGATCGCCATCAAGCCACGCAGCTTCAAGCGCGGCAGCGCGCTGATTGCGTCTGCCAGGGCCGGCAGGTCGGCGGGCGTACAGCCGGACTTGCTGGCTTCGCCACTGACATTGACCTGGATGCAGATATTCAGCGGCGGCAGGTCGGCCGGGCGTTGCTCGGACAGGCGTTGTGCGATTTTCAGGCGGTCCACGGAATGCACCCAAGCGAAGTTCTCGGCGATCGCACGAGTCTTGTTCGATTGAATGGGGCCGATGAAGTGCCAACTCAAGGGCAGGTCGGTTAATTCGGCCTGTTTGCCCAGGGCTTCCTGCAGGTAGTTTTCGCCAAAATCGCGCATCCCGGCGGCGTAGGCCTCGCGCACGGCTTGCGCGGGTTTGGTCTTGCTCACGGCCAGCAGGTGGATGCTGCTTGCGTCACGTTGCACGGCGTCGGCTGCGGCGCGGATGCGCTGGCTAACCTGGCCGATGTTGTCTGCTATCGTCGACATTCAAGATGCGCCCGTGGATATGGAGTCCGCGGCATTCTACTGGAAATGGAAAGCCCTATGGATATCACTCAATTGCTGACAGCCAGCGTACGCCGTGGCGCCTCCGACCTGCATCTGTCGGCTGGCCTGGCACCGATGCTGCGTGTCGATGGCGAGGTCTGGCCGCTGGAAGGCCCGGTGCTTTCAGCCCCGCAAGTTGCGGACTTACTGAGCCCTTTGCTCAATCAGTACCAACAAAAGGATTTCGAAACATCTCTTGAAACGGATTTCGCCTTCGAGCTGCCGGGGCTGGCGCGGTTTCGGGCGAATGTGTTCCAGCAGAGTCGCGGCATGGGCGCGGTGTTTCGCACCATCCCGGATGAGGTGCACAGCCTGGAAAGCCTGGGGCTGGGCGAGGTGTTTCGGCGCATGGCCCAGTTGCCGCGTGGCCTGGTGCTGGTAACCGGGCCTACCGGTTCGGGCAAGTCCACCACCTTGGCGGCCATGATCGACTACCTCAATAAACATCGGCGCCAGCACATCCTGACCCTCGAAGACCCCATCGAATTTATCCACCGGCCGAAAATGGCCCTGATCAACCAGCGGCAAGTCCACCGCGACACCCACAGTTTTTCCAACGCGCTGCGTTCGGCGCTGCGCGAAGACCCGGACGTGATCCTGGTGGGCGAGTTGCGCGACCTGGAAACCATCCGCCTGGCGCTGACGGCCGCTGAGACCGGCCACCTGGTATTCGGCACGCTGCACACCACCTCGGCGGCAAAGACCGTGGACCGCCTGGTGGACGTGTTCCCGGCGGGGGAGAAGGCCATGGTTCGCACCCAACTTTCGGAGTCACTGCAGGCGGTGGTGTCACAAGTGTTGGTCAAGCGGGTCGGCGGCGGGCGGGTAGCGGCCCATGAAATCATGCTGGGTACGCCGGCGATTCGTAATCTTATCCGCGAAGACAAGGCGGCGCAGATGGTCTCGGCGATTCAGACCGGTGGGGCATTGGGGATGAAGACACTGGATATGAGCTTGAAGGCGCTGGTCGCGGACGGGCTGATCAGCCGGGAGGATGCGCGGGGGCAGGCGAGGGTGCCTACAGATATCTAGAGCATACTGAAATCAATGTGGGAG
>NZ_JBAWDE010000015.1:0-19431 GCF_049590575.1 Pseudomonas sp. | reverse complement strand
CCATGGCCTGGTGCGTTACCGCGCGGCGCTGTTGATCGCGTTGCTTGGCGCGCTGTTTTCGCCGCTGGGGGTGTTTCTCGCCCACCAGATGCCGGAGCCGGTGCTGATGGGCCTGTTCAGCGCGCTGATGGTACTGGTGGCCTGGCGCATGTTGCAGCGTGAAAAACGCGAGCCCGGGCCAAGTGACCATGGCGCCGCCTCCTGGGGCCAGAAGAATTGCATGCTCGACCAGCAGACCGGGCGCCTGGCCTGGACCGCCAAGTGCAGCGCCACCCTGGCCGCCCTCGGCGCGGTCACCGGAGCGGTGTCGGGCTTGCTCGGCGTGGGCGGCGGTTTCCTGATCGTGCCGGCGTTCAAGCAACTCACCGACGTGCAGATGCGCGGGATCGTCGCCACCTCGTTGATGGTGATCAGCCTGATTTCGCTGATCGGCGTGGCCGGCGCGTTGCATGCTGGCGTGCGCATCGAGCCAGTAGGCTGGGTATTTATCGGCGCGAGTATCGTCGGCATGCTCGCCGGTCGGCGCCTGTGCTCGGTGATTCCTGCACGCACCTTGCAGGTGGGGTTTGCCAGCCTGTGCGTCATGGTGGCGGTCGGTATGTTGGTCAAGGCCGGTTTTATGCCGTAAGCGGCGGGCCTGGAACCGGGCCCGTCAGCGTCCCCGCCACCATGCACGCGCTGCTCGCGCAGAGTGCCTGGTGCAAAATGCTGATCATGTTTGGTCGGTCAGTCTGGATAGGGTTGACCAATGTGATTTCTCTGTCATAGCGCGCACTCTTGACCTTGCTCACTGTGCACCGCTGGCCCCATTGTTCAAAACCGGACCAATACGGTACGAGGCTCACGCCCAGGCCTTCGGATACCAGCACGGCGATGGTTTCCAGCGCATCGAGGTCCACCAGGGGCGTTGGCATCAAGCCATTGTCTGCCAGGTAACGCTGTGCATGGCGTCCGCCCCAGGCGTCCGGGTCATAACGTATATAGGGTTGAGTGTGCAGCTGAGAAAGGATGCTGCTCGAGGACGTGCTCTTCGATAGCAGGACCAAGGGTTCCTTACGCAGTAACCTGCTTTGTAATGCTTTTGGCAATTCGAAGGGTGGGGCCACCAATAACGCCGCGTCCAGCTCGCCCGCGAGAAGCGCCTGATACAGCGAGCGCGAGGTTCCCGGCACTATCACTAATTTCAGGCTGGGAGCCTGCTCTGTCAGGTTTCGCAATGCTGCTGGAAGCAGGCCGGTAAGGACCGTCGAAATCGCGCCGACCTTCAGCTCTCCCGTAAGCCCCACGCCGTCGGCATCGCCCGCCAGCAGTGCAACTTCGCGAACGATGCGCCTGGCCCTTGGCAGTAACGCCACACACGCTTCACTCGGCTTGGCCGCATGACCGAGGCGACACAGCAGTTCGATGCCCAGTTGCCGTTCGAGGGCCAGAATTCGCTGACTGACGGCGGCTGCCGTCAACCCTTCAGCCCGTGCGGCATGAGCGATGGAACCGCACTCCACAACCGTGATGAGACTCTTCAGATAGCGTGTATCCATAAAGATAACTTTCGGTATGAATAAGAATTACAGGCTATCTCTTTATCTGAAAGTGGCACAAGCTTCATTCTATCCCGCTGTTAACTTTAATCTTTCGATGATTTAAGGAGTGTCTTATGCGGTCGGTTTTTCATTTTGCTTTTCATGTTCGTGATTTAGAGCGCTCGCGTCAGTTTTACTGTGGCGTACTGGGCTGCACGCAAGGTCGAAGCACCGATACATGGGTAGACGTAGATTTCTTCGGGCATCAATTGTCGTTGCACTTGGGTGCGCCTTTTCCGGTGACAAATACCGGGAAAGTCGGTGAACATCTGGTGCCGATGCCGCATTTTGGTGTGCTGCTGGAAATGTCCGAATGGGGGGCGGTCAAAGATCGCCTGATCCAGAGTGGCGTGGATTTTATCCTTGCTCCGCATATTCGCTTTGCAGGGGAACCGGGTGAACAAGCAACTATGTTTTTCCTTGACCCTGCCGGAAATCCCATTGAGATAAAAGGTTTCTCCAACTTGGAAGCGGCCTACGCAAGTTAGAGATTTTTCTCACTATTTAATGTAAGTCGCCCGCTAATGATCAGAGGTAATGCAGTTGAGCCGGAATACGGGGAGCGCTATGTACAATTTTGATTATGCAGATGCCACCGCTTTCGTGGAAGCGGTACGTTCGGATCTCTTGAGTGAGGAGGAGGTAGCCGAATATTTTCTTGGGCGCGTCGCGTCTCAGGAGTACGTAATACAAGCCTTCGTGTCTTTCGACCCCGCTGCGGTTCGTACTCAAGCCCGCCAATTGAGCAAGACGCAGGCTAAAGGTTTATTGGCAGGTATTCCGGTGGGGGTCAAAGACAACTACGACACCGTGGATCATCCCACCTGTTTTTTCTCGCCGATCTATGCGGGCAACCGTCCCTCCCGAGACGCCCATGTTGTATCGCTGCTGCGTCAGGCCGGGGCAGTGATTATGGGCAAGACCCATACCACCGAGTTCGCTTATATGCATACCGGGCCTACCCGTAATCCGCATGATCTACACAGAACGCCTGGAAGTTCGAGTGCCGGCGCCGCAGCGGGGATGGCCGCCGGTTTTTTCCCCATCGCGTTGGGGACACAAACGGCAGGATCACTGATCAAACCCGCCTCGTATTGTGGGGTTTATGCCTTCAAGCCATCGTACGGACTGGTGTCGCTTGAAGGGGTAAAGCCACTCGCACCCAGTTTTGACACGGCGGGTTGGTATGGGCGATCTGTGCGTGACCTGAGCCTGATAGCCCAGGTCCTGATTCCTGGTTTCCCCAAGGCTGTGCCTGAAAGCCCTTTACGGTCGTTCGGCTTTTGCCGTACGGCCCGTTGGGATCAGGTAGACAGGGCGGTGGCTAAGTCAGTGGAAGCCGCGGTGGAAAACCTGCGATCGGCAGGCCATCAAGTGAGTGAAGTCGTTCTGCCCGAGGCGTTCTCCAGTGTTTTTGATGACCATCTTTTGATAAATGATTGCGAGGGCGCTCGCTCGCTTTACACCGAGATGAATACGCAGCCGGACAAACTGAGCGTCGAACTCATTGCTATGTTCGAGCGCGCAAGTCGGACGACCTGGAAGCAAGAGTCAGCTGCCAAACGACGGCTGTCGAGGCTGGCTGCAGTGTTGGAAGAGCTATTCAAGCCGTTTGATGCCGTGCTGGGGGCGAGCTGTGGCATTGTTGCCCCGGTGGGCCTGGACGCCACCGGGCCATCCGACTTCATCAAGTTCTGGATGGCGTTTGGTTTGCCGCAAGTCAATATTCCGCTCGTGCGCAAGGCGGGGGAGCTGCCGGTTGGGCTTCAGATGATTGGCCGGTTCAGAGATGATAGCCATTTGCTGCAAGTGGCTGAGCAGGTTGCTGCAGTGGTGAAGGCGGCGCGCGTTTAGGTTGGCGCCGCCGAATGGCGGGCTATGCAGTTATTGGCCTGAGGCGAATACCGGCGCCTTGATACTCGTCAACACCGCCTGCGGTATTCTGCGCCATGCTCCGGCCTGAATTTAAGGCCTGACGGAGCAGCTCATGAACGCCCCCGCAACCCCCGCTGCATCCTTCAAGTTACCCTTGGGCCTGGTGCTCGCCGTGCTGGTGATGGTCGGGGTGCTGTTGTTGCCGCTGCCGGCTGACTTGCCGGTGGCCGGGCACCGCATGCTGGCGATCCTTGCGTTTGCCGTGGTGGTGTGGATCAGCGAAGCGGTGTCCTATGAGGCCAGCGCGATCATGATCACCTCGCTGATGGCGTTTTTGCTCGGCACCGCACCGTCGCTGCAAGACCCCACGCACTTGATCGGCTCCAGCCCGGCGATCAGCATGGCGCTGACCGGGTTCTCCAACCCGGCGCTGGCCCTGGTGGCGGGCGCGTTGTTTATCGCCGCCGCCATGACCCACACCGGCCTGGACCGGCGCATCGCGCTGGTGACCCTCAGCCGCATCGGCACCAGCACCCGGCGCATCCTGCTCGGCGCCATTGCCGTGACCATCCTGCTCAGCCTGGTCGTGCCCAGCGCCACGGCGCGCAGTGCCTGTGTGGTGCCGATCATGATGGGCGTGATCGCCGCGTTTGGCGTGGACAAACGCTCGAATATCGCCGCCGGGATCATGATCGTGGTGGCCCAGGGCACCAGCATCTGGAACGTCGGCATCCAGACCGCCGCCGCGCAGAACCTGCTGACGGTCGGCTTTATGGACAAGATGCTCGGCCAGCGTGTGTCGTGGATCGACTGGCTGATCGCTGGCGCGCCCTGGGCGTTGATCATGTCGGCGGTGCTGCTGTTTCTGGTGCTCAAGCTGTTGCCGCCGGAAACCGACAGCATCCCTGGCGGCAAGGAGGCGGTGGCGCAGTCGCTGGTGGACATTGGGCCGATGACCGGGCCGCAGAAGCGCTTGCTGACGGTGTCGGTGTTATTGCTGTTGGCCTGGGCCACCGAAGGGCGGCTGCACAGTTTCGACACGACGTCGACGACCTATGCCGGCTTGGTGTTCCTGCTGTTGCCCGGTATCGGCGTGATGACCTGGAAGGACGTGCAGTCGCGGATCCCGTGGGGCACGGTGATTGTATTCGGGGTCGGCATCAGCCTCGGTACCGCACTGCTGACCACCCAGGCGGGCCAATGGCTGGGGGCGCAGGTGGTGGCGCACACCGGGTTGGACCAGGTGGGGCCGCTGGGGGTGTTTGCGATTCTGGCGGCGTTTTTGATCGTGATTCACCTGGGGTTTGCCAGCGCCACGGCATTGACCTCGGCGTTGCTGCCGATTCTGATCGCGGTGTTGCAGACCTTGCCGGGGGAGTTCAGCCGGTTGGGCATGACCATGCTGCTGGGGTTTGTGATGAGTTACGGGTTCATCCTGCCGATCAATGCGCCGCAGAATATGGTGTGTTTGGGCACCGGGACATTTACGGCGCGGCAGTTTGCCAAGGTGGGGGTTCTGGTCACACTGATTGGCTATGGGTTGATGCTGGTGTTCGCCGCCACCTACTGGAGTTGGCTTGGCTGGATCTGAGGGTGAATACGCTTCAGATCCATCCGTTTCAAACCGGCAGGCGAAATTGCTTGCGCAAGGCTTTGTCGAAAAACCCGGCGGGGGCAAAGCGGCGCAGCAGGCTGATTTGTCGCGCTGCCTTGCCGGCCGTGTAGCGATGCTGAGGTGAGTGGTCGGTCGCGGCTTTCACCACCACTGCCGCCACGACATCTGGAAGGTCGGCTTTGGGCATCACCTCGCTGAGCAAGGCCTTGAACCCGGCGCGAGGTTGTTCGTATTGTTTCAACGGCGAGTCCGGCTCAATGCCGTTCTGATCGAAGACGGTACGCACGAAGGCGGGCTCGATGACCGACACGCGTGTACCGAAGGCTCGCACCTCGTGATCAAGGGATTCCGAATAGCCTTCCAGCGCATGCTTGACCGCCGAATAATGAGCGGAGTAGGGCGCGGGTATCAGCCCTAGAATCGAGCCGATATTGATGATGCGGCCCTGGCCTGCTTCACGCATCGACGGTAATACCGCGTTGGTCATGCGGATTACGCCGAACAGGTTGACGTCGAACAATGCCTGCACCTGTGGGATCGAGAACTCTTCAGCGCCGCCCGCCATCCCGACCCCGGCATTGTTGACTAACAGGTCGATGCGCCCGGTCTGCGCGAGAACGCTGGAAACCAGCGCATTGACTGAGCCCTCGTCCGTTACATCGCAGGCGAGCATGGACACTGGCGTCGGGCTGGCCGCCGCCTGGCGACTCGTGCCAAACACCCGATACCCTGCACGCACCAGTGCTTGAGCGGTGGCTTGACCAATACCGGAGGATGCGCCGGTGACTATCGCGGTTTTTTCGGACGATGTTTTCATTCAAGACTCCGTTCTGAGCTTCAGTGATTGAATGCCTGTCGCTCATGGTTTCGCGTGGCAATCACGCCTTGGCCTGATATCGCTCGGCGACTGCCGATTGGCGAATCTCGGCAAGCAACCCCTGGCGGGCGGTTTGCAGGGCATCCCAGCGCGCGGCGTCTTGCAACGGCGGAATGGTCACCGGTTCGCGACGATCGAAACCGACCAGCGCCGCATCGACCAGGTCGTCCACGGCCATGATGTCGCTCAGGGCGTTGATGTCGATGCCCGCACGCTCCCAGATTTCCGTGCGGGTGGCCGCCGGCAGCACAGCCTGCACATAGACGCCTTTGGGCGAGAGTTCAAGGCTCAGGCCCTGGGACAGAAACAGCACAAATGCCTTGGTCGCACCGTAGACGCTCATCCCGAATTCCGGTGCCAGGCCTACCACGGAGCCAATGTTGATAATCGCGCCATGGCCCGCGTGTGCCAGGCGTGGCGCGATGGCGCTGGCGAGTCGCACCAGTGCGGTGGTGTTGAGCGCAACCAGGTTGGCAACGCTGTCGGTGGATTGCTCGATGAAGCTGCCGGATTGGGCGGCGCCCGCGTTGTTCACAAGGATGCCGATACTCGCGTCATCTCGCAGGCGAGCTTCGACGCGCATCAAATCATTGGTTTGAGTCAAGTCGGCCTGGATCACGTCGATAGAGATCGCGTGTTGTTCACGCAGCCGCGAGGCGAGTGCGTCCAAGCGGTTTTTGTCGCGGGCAACCAGCACCAGGTTGTGCCCACGCTGGGCAAAACGCTCGGCGTAGATCGCGCCAATGCCTGTGGAGGCGCCGGTAATCAGTACGGTTTCTGGGAGGCTCATAAATAGATGCTCTTGAAGGAAGGGGGTCAGCGATTCGGGTTTCCAGGGCTATTCAGCCCTTGGCGGCGCGGGACTCGGCCAGTGTCGGGTAGTCGATGTAACCCGCAGCACCGCCGCCATACAACGTCGCGGGGTTGAATGCGGACAGGGGCGCATGGTGCTTGAGCCGCTCGACCAGATCAGGGTTGCCAATGAACGGACGTCCGAAGGCGATCAGATCGGCCTTGTCGTCGTTGAGTCGCGAAATCGCCAGGTCCAGGTCATAACCGTTGTTGGCAATGTAGGTATTTTTGAAGCGTTGGCGTAGCGCGCCAAAATCGAAAGGCGCGACGTCGCGTGGCCCACCCGTTGCACCCTCTACCACGTGCAGGTAAACCAGGCCCAAGGCATCGAGCTGGTCGACGAGGTAATCGAACTGTTGCTGCGGATCACTGCTTGAAATGCCGTTGGCGGGTGACACCGGGGAAATGCGGATGCCCGTGCGATCGGCACCGACCGCGTCCACCACGGCAGCCGTGACTTCAAGCGCCAAGCGAGCACGGTTTTCAACCGAGCCACCGTAGGCGTCGGTACGAATGTTGGCGCCGTCCTTGAGGAACTGATCCAGCAGGTAGCCGTTGGCGCCGTGGATCTCCACGCCATCAAAACCTGCGGCGATGGCGTTGATCGCCGCTTGGCGAAAGTCATTAACGATCCCGGGCAACTCATCTATAGCAAGCGCGCGCGGGGCTGAAACATCGGCGAAGGTGTTGTTGACGAAGACCTTCGTCGCGGCCTGCAGGGCAGAAGGCGCCACCGGGGCTGCACCGTTTTCCTGGAGGTCTACGTGGGACACGCGCCCGACATGCCACAACTGCAGGAAAATGCGCCCGCCTTTGGCATGCACGGCATGGGTGACTGCGCGCCAGCCCTCTATCTGGGCCTGCGTATAGATACCGGGGGTATCCTGATAACCCTGACCTTGCTGTGAGATCTGGGTTGCCTCGGCAATCAGCAGGCCTGCCGTCGCCCTTTGGCTGTAATAGGTCGCAGCATGCTCACTCGGAACAAAGCCTGCCCCGGCGCGGTTACGTGTCAGGGGGGCCATCACCACTTTATTCGAAAGTGTCAGTGAGCCGAGTGTGTAGGGTTCAAACACGCTTTGTTCGTTCATATCGATTCCATACACGTTGATGGGAGACGGGGATCTGCGCCCGACAGCGGCGTGTTTTTATGATGTCGATCATAATCAAACGTGTCAACAGTTTTGATTGTGATCGACATCAGAGTATAGTCGGGCCATTGTTCAGGAGTTTCAGGGGCGCGAAATGAAGATCACCAAGACGCAATCGCTCGCCAATCGAGCGCATATTGTGGACACGGCGTCAGAGCTGTTTCGTGAGCGAGGCTATGACGGTGTGGGCGTGGCAGAACTCATGGCCACGGCCGGCTTTACCCAGGGCGGCTTCTACAAACACTTCGGCTCCAAGGCTGACCTGATGGCTGAAGCAGCGGAAAATAGCCTGGCCAAATCCCTGTCGAGTACGTGCGATCTCGACGTGCCGGGATTCGTCAACCTGTACGTGTCCAGGGATCACAGGGATGGCAGGGGCGTGGGGTGCACCATGGCGGCGTTGTGTGGTGACGCCGCCCGCCAGTCCGATGACCTGAAGGCGACCTTTGCCAGTGGCGTGGAAAACACGCTGGCAGCACTCGAGGAAAAGTACACGGCGGGTCTGGATGTAACCCGGCCAGAGGCCCGCGCGAAAATGATCGACCTGCTGGCCCATGCCATCGGTGCCGTGATGCTGTCACGGGCGTGTCCGGATGACTCGCCGCTCGCCGATGAAATTCTCGAAACGTGCCGCGCCGAGCTGTTGGCCTCACTGCCGTCGAGTCAAGAAAGCAGCGTGTGAGTGGCTGGATGGGCGCTCACCGATGAGTCCGCGATGGCAAGATGAACTCCGCTCAGGTTTACTGTCTCTGAGTAATGGTTTTACCGGCGTCACCCGCCGGCTCATCTAGGTCATCGAATGGACAAATACACCCCCCACACCTGGCAGCCCCACGAGCGCCCGAGCCTGCCGGGCTCGCCGTCGACGCCGCTGCACCCCACGCACAAGCGCTGGCTGTTCGCGATGGTGGGCGTGCTGGTCGCCATCACCGGGGGGCTGGGCAATTCGCTGGTGATCGCCAACCTGCAATACCTGCAAGGCGCCCTGGGTGCGACCACCGCCGAAATGGCCTGGCTGCCCGCCGCCTACGTCATGACCAACGTCTGCATGAACCTGCTGCTGGTGAAGTTTCGCCAGCAGTTCGGCCTGCGCGCATTCACCGAAGTGTTCCTGGTGCTGTACGCGCTGGTGACCTTCGCCCACTTGTTCGTCAACGACCTCAACTCGGCCATCGCCGTGCGGGCGGCCCACGGCATGGTCGGCGCTGCGCTGAGCTCCCTGGGTTTGTACTACATGATCCAGGCGTTCCCCGCCAAATGGCGCTTGAAAGCCCTGGTGCTGGGGTTGGGCACTGCGCAGTTGGCACTGCCATTGGCGCGGCTGTTTTCCGAAGACTTGCTGCAGATCGCCGAATGGCGCGGCCTGTACCTGTTCGAACTCGGGCTGGCGCTGATCTGCCTGGGCTGTGTGTTCCTGCTCAAGCTGCCACCCGGCGACCGTTTCAAGACCTTTGAAAAACTCGACTTTCTCACCTTCGCCATCCTTGCCACCGGTGTGGCCTTGCTGTGCGCGGTGCTGTCCCTGGGGCGCATCGACTGGTGGCTGGAAGCACCGTGGATCGGCATCGCCTCGGCCTGTTCCCTGGTGTTGATCATGGCCGGCCTGGCCATCGAGCATAACCGCGCCAACCCGATGCTGATGACCCGCTGGCTGGGTAGCGGCACCATGATCCGTCTGGCGCTGGCGGTGATCCTGATTCGCATGGTGCTGTCGGAGCAGTCCACCGGTGCGGTGGGCTTCATGCAAATGTTGAACATGAGCTACCAGCAGATGCACACGCTCTACGTGGTGATGCTCGCCGGGGCGATTGCGGGGCTGGTGGTCAGCGCGTTGACGATCAACCCGGCGCACCTGCTGATGCCGCTGATCATCTCCCTGGCGCTGATGGCTACCGGCTCGGTGATCGACAGTTTTTCAAGCAACCTGACCCGCCCGCAAAACATGTATATCAGCCAGTTCCTGCTAGGCTTTGGCGGCACCTTCTTTCTCGGGCCGACCATGGTGCTGGGCACCAAAAACGTGCTGACCAACCCGCGCAACCTGGTGAGTTTTTCGGTGATGTTCGGGATCTGCCAGAACCTCGGCGGCCTGATCGGTGCGGCGTTGCTCGGGACGTTCCAGATCGTGCGCGAGAAGTTTCACTCGAGCATGATCGTCGAACACCTGACCCTGCTCGACCCGCGTGTGGCCGCGCGGGTGCAGAGCGGCGGCTCTGCCTACGGCGGTATCATCGCCGACCCGCAATTGCGCAACCTCATGGGCATACGCAGCCTGGCCACGGCGGCGACCCGTGAGGCGAATGTAATGGCTTACAACGATGTGTTCATGCTGATCGCGATCATCGCGATCCTGACCATGATCTGGATCTTTATCCGCAGTCTGTGGCTGATGAGCACCACCAAGGCAGCAGCCACTCCCGTTCAACCCAGCGGCGTTACTTCATGACCGAACCGAGCAGTACGACTAGCTCCACCACCACGACCACCAACGCCATCGCGTCCACCCCGGAAGGCACCACGCCGCCGGGCGCCACGGTCACCGAACCGCGCTCGCTGCGGGTGCGCATTGTTTCGTCGCTGGGCTTTGCCGCGATTGCCATCGTCGGTGTGCTGATCGTGCTCTATGCCTGGCAACTGCCGCCATTCAGCAGCGCGGTGGAAACCACCGAAAACGCCCTGGTGCGCGGCCAGGTGACGATTATCGGCCCGCAGCTCAGCGGGTATGTGTTCGAAGTGCCGGTGCAGGACTTCCAGTACGTCAAGGCCGGCGACCTGCTGGTGCGCCTGGATGACCGCATCTACAAGCAGCGCCTCGACCAGGCCCTGGCGCAATTGGCGGTGCAGAAAGCCTCACTGGCGAACGTGGTGCAGCAACGCAACAGCGCCGAAGCGACGATCAAACTGCGCCAGGCCGCGCTGGCGGACAGCCAGGCCCAGGCGCGCAAGAGCACTGCGGATTTGCGCCGCAATGAAGAATTGATCAGTGATGGTTCGGTATCCAAGCGCGAGCTGGACGTGACCCGCGCCGCGAATGCGCAGACCATCGCGGCAGTAGCTCAGGCCCAGGCCAGCCTGGAAATTGCGCGGCAGGACCTGCAGACGGTGATCGTCAATCGCGGCTCCCTGGAAGCGGCAGTGGCTAGCGCCGAGGCGGCGGTGGAGCTGGCGCGGATCGACCTGTCCAACACCCGCATCACCGCGCCGCGTGACGGCCAGTTGGGGCAGATTGGCGTGCGCCTCGGTGCCTACGTCAACTCCGGCGCCCAGCTGATGGCCCTGGTGCCGAACCAGCTGTGGGTGATCGCCAATATGAAAGAAACCCAGATGGATAACGTGCAGGTTGGCCAGCCGGTGACCTTCACCGTGGATGCGCTGAACCACCGCAAGTTTCGCGGCACGGTGCAGCATATTTCCCCGGCGACCGGGTCGGAGTTCAGCCTGTTGCAGGCGGACAATGCCACCGGCAACTTTGTGAAGATCGCCCAGCGTGTGCCGGTACGGATTACCGTGGACCCTGACCAAGCGGAGAGCGAGCGGCTGCGGCCGGGGTTATCGGTGGTAGTGAGTATCGACACGGCAGGGCGCCTGAAAAACAGCCCGCCCTGATACACCGCAGATCAAAATGTGGAAGGGGACAAGCCCCCTCCCACATTTGGAATGTATTTCAGGGTGAAATCGAGTTGGATTGATTGGCCCTGCTCCAACAGTTTCAACCCGGGCCTGCCCGGAAGGTGATGTGCATTCACCGGATGGCTCACCGGCTCGATGCAAAAGAACCCCAGCCCCGGCGGGCAATACAGCAAGAAGTAATCCGCCCCGCGGGCCCGGCACTCCAGTGCATAGCCCAGTTCCGGTTGCTCGACCCGGCAATACCCGTCCCAGTCGCAGAACCCGTTGTCCACCAAACCTTCGGGTAAGCTTTTCAACGCCTGGAAGTCCCAGGCGTGCGGTATCGCCGCCAGGCCCGTGGGCAGTTTGGACGCATCGCTCAGCCAGACCTGCGCCGCCTTGGCCTGCAACCGCGTCCCAGGCCGGCGCGGCAGGTAGGGGTGCAATCCCAGGCCATGCCAGGCGGCTTTTTCGGCGAGATGCGTCACGCGCAGTTCGATGTTCAACGCGCCGTCCCGCAGCCGGAAACGTTGCTCGGCGCGGTAGGCAAATGGCGTTTCGCATACCGCCTCCAGCAGTACCTCCTGGGCCGACTGGCTGACCACCTGCCATGCCTGTTGCCAGGCCGAGCCATGAATCGGCAGGGGGGCGGTCAGGCTGTTGGGCGTCAACGCCAGCCAGCCGTCCGGGTTGTCAAAACCGCCTTGAGCAATCCGGTTGGACCAGGGCGCCAAGGGATAGCACCCCAGTTTGCCCGGCAACCCGGTGGCGAGCGCCTGCTCATCGCTACGGCGCAACAACGGCTGGCCGGTGGCGCGCACCGTCCAGTTGACGATGCTGCCACCGATGGCCGGGGCCAGGGTGAGGTGGGTCAGGTCATCCTCGAGTTCAAGCAGCATCACAGCACCAGCCCTGGCAGCCACAGCGACAACGCCGGGATGTACGTCACGGCCATCAGCACCAGGAACAGCACGCCGTAAAACGGCAGCAAGGCTTTCACGGTTTTCTCGATGCTGACCTTGCCCACCGCCGCGCCCACAAACAGCACCGCGCCCACTGGCGGGGTAATCAGGCCGATGCCGAGGTTGACCAGCATGATCATGCCGAAGTGCACCGGGTCGACGCCGATACCGAGAATCACCGGCAGCAGGATCGGCGTGAGGATCAGGATCAGCGGCGCCATGTCCATCACCGTGCCGAGTAACAGCAGCATCATGTTGATGCACATCAGGATCACGTAGCGGTTGTCCGACAGGGTCAGGAACATCGTGGTGATCTTTGCCGGGATCTGCATCAACGTCATGATGTAGCCGAAGCTGGCGGCGAAGGCGATCAGGATCATCACAATCGAAATAGTGCGCACCGTGCGGTGCATCAGCTTGGGCAGCTCGCTCCACTTGTAGTCGCGGTAGATGAACATGGTCACGAAGAACGCCCACAGCACCGCAATCGCCGCCGACTCGGTGGCGGTGAAGATGCCCGAGAGAATGCCGCCGAGGATGATCACCATGGCCATCAGGCCCCAGAGCGCGTCGGCGCAGATTTTCAGCGCCTGCTTCAGCGGGATGACTTCGCCTTTGGGGTAGTCGCGCTTCTTCGCGAAGATCAGGCACAGCACCATCAGGCACGCGCTCATCAACAGGCCCGGAACGATGCCGGCCATGAACAGCGAGGCGATCGACACCGTACCGCCGGCCGCCAGGGAGTAGAGCACCGAGTTATGGCTGGGCGGGGTCAGCAGCGCCTGCACCGAGCCGCTGATGGTCACGGCGGTGGCGAATTCCCGTGGGTAGCCGCGCTTCTCCATTTCCGGGATCAGTACCGAGCCGACCGAGGCGGTGTCCGCCACCGACGAGCCGGAAATTGCGCCGAAAAACGTCGAGGCCATGATGTTGACCAACGACAAGCCGCCGCGCACAAAGCCCACCAATACCCCGGCAAACGCCACCAGCCGCCGCGACATGCCGCCTTCGGCCATGATCGCCCCGGCCAGCACGAAGAACGGAATCGCCATCAGCGAAAACTTGTTCACCCCGCCCGCCACCTGGATCATCAGGGCCTGGAACGGAATGTCGATCCACCACGCGCCGATCAACGCCGACAATCCGAGGGCGTAGGCCACCGGCATGCCGATCAGGATCAAGGCGATAAAGCTGCCCAACAGAATCAATGCGTCCATATCAGGCAGCCCCTTCGCTTTCTTCAACCAGGTCAAAGCGCACCACGCGCCGCTGGCTCTGGTCGCCCAGCAAGAGTTTTTCCAGCACAAAAATAAGCGTCAGCAGCCCGCCAATCGGGATCGGCATATAGGTGATGCCCACGCGCAGGGTGGGGATGGCGCTCATGAACTGGTTCCAGGTCGACAGGCACAGCTTGCTGCCCCAGATCGTCATGAACAGGCAGATGGTCGCCATCAACAGCTGCGACACGATGCCGACGATGCGGCGTTGGCCGGCTGGCAGGCGGTCGGTGATCATCGCCACCGACATATGCGCGCCGGCACGGTAGCTGGCGGCGGCGCCGATAAAGGTGAACACCAACATCAGCAGGATGGCGGTGGGCTCCGGCCAGCTGGAGCCGGTGCCGAGGATGTAGCGGGCGAAAATGCCCCAGGGAATGATCAGTGCAACCCCGAGTACCGAGAGGCCGGCGACCCAGATGCAGGTCATGTAAATGCGGTCGTTGATGCGCAGCAGTAAATTCTTCATGGCGTTCACCGTAACCGGGCGCGTCAATGCGGAACGCGCCGGGCCTTGCAGGAGGGGAGGTGATTACTCGACGGCGTCGATGCGCTTGATCATGTCGGCGTAAGCCGCGCCGTACTTGGCGCGCACCGGGGCGGTGGCGTCATAGAAGGGTTTTTTGTCGACGGTGATGAACTCGACGCCGGCGGCCTTGAGTTTCTCTTCACTGCTGGCGGACTTTTTGTCCCACAGCACGCGCTCATCGGCCTGGGCGACCTTGGCCGCGTTTTTCACCATGACCTGCTGGGCGGGGGTGAGTTTGTTCCAGGTGATTTTCGACATCACGATCGGTTCGGGCAGGATCAAGTGCTCGGTCAGGGTGTAGAACTTGGCGTTCTGGTAGTGGTTGTGTTCAAGCAGGGTCGGCGGGTTGTTTTCCGCACCGTCGATCACCCCGGTCTGCAAGGCGCTGAAGATCTCGCCGGTGTCCATGGCGATGCCGTTGGCCCCCATTTCATTGAACGCGTCGATGAACAGCGGGTTGCCCTGTACGCGAATCTTCATGCCCTTGAGGTCTTCGATCTTGCGCACCGGTTTCTTGGTGTAGAGGTTGCGCGTGCCGCCGTCCATCCAGGCCAGGGCCACCAGGCCGAATTCGGAATCGGTGATCTTGGCGAGGATTTCATCGCCGATTTCGCCGTCGATGACCTTGCGCATATGCGCCTGGTCACGGAACACGAACGGCAGATTGAACACGTTCACGTCCGGCACCACCGGGCCGACGATGCCAAGGCTGACGCGGGTCATCTGGATGGCGCCGACCTGGGCCTGCTCGACCACCTCTTTCTCGGAACCCAGGACCCCGCCCGGGAAGTATTTGAAGGTCAGTTCGCCGTTGCTTTCCTGGGTCAGGGCCTTGCCCATGTTTTCCTCGGCAACCACGGTGGGGTAGCCGGCGGGGTGGATGTCGGCGAATTTGATTTCCAGCGCCTGGGCGGCGCTGGAAAGCGCGAGGGGAAGTGCGAGTGCAGCGGCCAGCAAGGTGCGTTTGAAGTCCATGGGGTGCGTCTCCTGTCTTGTTATTTTTTTATTCAAGGCACAACGATGCAGCTAGAGGGTAAAGCTTGGTTCGGGCAGTCCCTGGACGCCGGGGTTGAGGGCGAACACGCCGCCGGACAGTGATGCTTCGCTCTGGTCATCACGGATCGAGGTGACGAACAGAGTATCCAGCCGACTGCCGCCAAACGCGCACATGGTGGGTTTTTTCACTGGCACGCTGAGGGAGCGATCCCTGCGACCGTCGGGGGTGAAGCGGTGAATCATCCCGGCGTCGTTGGCGCAGATCCAGTAGCAGCCGTCGGCATCCACCGCGGCACCGTCGGGCCGGCCGAGGAAGTAATGCATATCGACGAACACGCGGCGATTGGATGGCGTGCCGGTCTCGATGTCGTAGTCGAACGCCCAGATCTGTTGCACCAGCGGGTGCGAATCCGAGGCGTACATCGTGCGGCCGTCGGGGCTGAAGGCCAGGCCATTGAGGGTGATAAAACCGTCCAACTGAGCCTGCGGCGCCTGGCCGGCGGCGTAGCGGTAGAGAATGCCCTCGGCGGCATTCAAACCCATGTTCATCACCATGCTACCGGCCCAGAAACGGCCCTGGCGATCACAGCGACCATCGTTCAGGCGCATGCCCGCGCGCGGGTGCTCGACATGCGCGAGGAGCGTGGTGTCGAGGCTGCCGTCGTTGTGCGGCGTCAGCTGGAAAAAACCGTCCTCCATTCCCGCGACCCAGTTGCCCGTCGTGGTGCGCGCGATGCACGCGAGCATTTGCGGGGCTTTCCACGCGGCGACGTGGCCGGTGGCGGCGCTCCAGCGTTGCAGGCCACCGTTGGGAATGTCCACCCAATACAGGGCGTTTTCCTCTGGCACCCACACCGGGCATTCGCCCACGGCATTGCGCGCATCGACAATCAATTCAGCGGTCATGGCAACTCATTCCCTTGGGTTGAGGTGGCGTCAGTCACCGAACGGCCCGGCCGCGCAGAACGCACCGCCCTGGTAGACCTTGGCCGGGTCATCGTCAGCCACCGGCGGTTGGGTTTCAACCTGGGCGCGGAACACTTCGGAGCTGTCCTTGGGCGCGTAACCCAGGTGGGCGGCGTAGCGGTTGTCCCACCAGGTGTCGAGGTTATCCGACATGCCGTAGACCACGGTGTGGCCGACATTTGGCGTGTACAGCGCGCGTTCGAGCAATTGGGTCAGGTCGTCGAAGCTCAGCCAGGTGTGCATCATGCGGCGGTTCTGCGGTTCCGGGAACGAGGAGCCGATGCGGATGCTCACGGTCTCGATGCCGTAGCGGTCGAAGTAGAAGCTGGCCATGTCTTCGCCGTAGGACTTGGACAAGCCGTAGTAGCTGTCCGGGCGGCGCGGCGAGTGGGCGTCGATGGTTTCGCCCTGCTTGTAGAAGCCGATCACATGGTTGGAACTGGCGAAGATCACCCGCTTTACGCCATGGCGACGCGCGGCTTCGTAGACGTGGAAAATGCCGCTGATATTCGCGCCCAGCACTTCTTCGAACGAGCGCTCCACCGAGACACCGCCGAAATGCAGGATGGCGTCGACGCCTTCCACCAGGTGGTGCACGGCGTGTTTATCGGACAGGTCGCAGATGTGCACTTCTTCGCGAGCGTCGACGGCCGGCGCCATCTTGGCGATGTCCGACAGGCGCAGCACCTGGGCGTAGGGGCGCAGGCGCTCGCGCAAGACTTTGCCCAGGCCACCGGCGGCGCCGGTGAGCAGCAGGCGGTTGAAGGGGGTGGGCGTGGTGATGGTCATTAGGATTCCAATTTTTGTTGTAGGTTGTCGTATGACTGCGTCGAAGTATCGTTAGGGATTCCCCAGATTGTCAACGTTCTTACAGACGACGATGCTTTTAATGTGGGAGGGGGCTTGCCCCCGATGGGGGTGGATCAGTAATACATTTTGTGACTGAATCACCGCATCGGGGGCAAGCCCTCTCCCACATTCGTTTTCCAGTGCCTGCCGGATTTTCGCCCGGCCTTAGAGCAATGAGATGGGGTAGCTGATAAAAATTCGGTTCTCATCAAACTCGTTGTTGCTGAAATCCCGACGCATGGTCGCATTCCGCCAGCGCACATTCAGGTCCTTCAGCGCACCGCTCTGCACGGTGTAGGCCAGTTCCGACTCACGGCCCCATTCCTTGCCGTCGGTGATGGTGCCGGTGTGCACGTTACTGCCGCTGATGTAGCGGTTCATCATGGTCAGGCCGGGAATGCCGAGCACCACGAAGTTGAAGTCGTGGCGCAGCTGCCAGGATTTCTCCTTGGCGTTATCGTAGCTGGCGTTGTAGCTGTCGTTGGCCAGGGTGCCGCCGCTGGTGCCATTGACCCGCATCCATACGCTGTCGCCAGTGAGTTTCTGCAGGCCCACGTAGAAGGTGTTGCCCAGGTATTTGGCCGAGAGCAGGGCGAACGCGGTTTTGTTGTCGAGGTCGCCGGCCAGGGCGCTGCCGTCTTCCTTGCCGTTGAAATAGCCGAGGTTGGCGCCGAAGGTCCAGTCGCCCACGGGCTGGCTGTGGGTCAGGTTGACGTATTGCTGCTGGTAGATATCGGTCAGTTCGGCGTACCACAGGCCGACTTGGGTGCGCTTGTCATTAAAGGTGTATTCGCCGCCGCCGAAGTTGAAACGGTCCGACGTAAACGCGGCTTTGCCGTTCATGAACATGTCTTCCATGCTCGCGTCGTTGCGCGGGCTGTTGCCGCGAAACTGCCCGCCGTACAGGGTCAGGCCGGCGATTTCGCTCGAGGTCACCTGGCCGCCACGAAAGGTCTGGGGCAGGGAGCGGCCATCGTCGGAGCGCAGGATCGGCAGCACCGGCATCCATTCACCGACTTTCAATTCAGTCTTCGACAGCTTGGTTTTCAGCGCCACGCCCAGGCGCCCGAAGTTGTCGGCCGGGCGCCCGTCATCGTGGATCGGCAGCAGCTGGGTACCGCCGGTGCCTTTGCCGCCGTCGAGCTTTTGTGAGTACAGTCCCAGTACGTCCAGCCCGAAGCCGACGGTGCCTTGGGTAAAGCCGGACTTGGCGTCGAGGATAAGGTTCTGCGTCCACTCTTGCGCCTTGCCCTGGGGGTTGCTCGGGTTGGTGAAGTTGCGGTTGAAGTAGGCGTTACGCAGGTTGAGCGTGGCCTTGGCGTCTTCGACAAAACCATCGGCCTGGGCGCTGAGGGGAAGAGTGAAGGCCAGGCTGCCGAGACCGATAAGGCCCAGACGCGTGGAGAAATTGCAGGCGAGTTGACTCACAGTGAAGCTCCCTTTTTTGTTGTTTTTATTATTTGTCATACGTCGTCGTACAACATTGAGCGGGATATTTGCCAGGTTTTCGCGGGGTGTCAAGCAGAAGTTATACGATGACTTCAGGTTTATGCGTGATCATTCAGCCGGCTTTACCCGGCCATTACCATGGGTGGCAAGGTGCCAAGAAGCGAAACCGCTGCAACTGCTGAAACACCCAGTAACCATTCCAGCATCACGCTGGCTTTCAAAGTGCCCAGCCGTTGTTCGCAGCGTTCGATGCGCAAACGATTTAGCAACGCCAGCGCCAACATGCCGAGCACCAACAGCACTTTGATCAACAGAATCAGCGCAAAACTATTGAACAGCGGCGTAGGCCACAGTTGCCCGGTCAGCACCCGAACGTTGATCAAGCCGGTCACCAGCATGCCGGCGACCAGGCCGTAACCCACGCCGCTGAAACGCCTCAGCAGCGGCTCCAGCGCCAGCGGTTGCGGCTGCCTGAGGACCAACACCAGCAGCATCAAACCGCCGAGCCAGGCACCGACGCACACCAGATGCACGACCTGATTGAGGATCAGCAATTGCCCACTCAACCCATCGAGCATGGCGCCATGCCCGACCGGTGCCAGGGTGGCCAGCAGCAATGCAACCAGGGGCAGGCGCAGGGCGGGCCAGGGTTTGAACAGCGCGATCACCAGCAGCAGGTTCAGTAGCAGATGCCAGACCCACACCTGGCCAAAAAAGGTTTTGCCCAGCACCAGCTGCACGGTCGCCGGTTGCAGCGCCGCGTCCCAACGGCCGGCCATGCTGGCGGTGATCAACAGCAACCAGGCCGCGCCGGAGATCAGCCCCAGCCCGGCCAGGCCACGGC
>NZ_JBAWDE010000014.1:0-5906 GCF_049590575.1 Pseudomonas sp. | reverse complement strand
GTTGTGGATATAGCTGACCTGTATCACCTGCACTTTCCGCAATCGCGCCTAGACTTGTCAGAATTCCCACTCTGACAAGGCCGTCGCCCGATGATCTCCATGTCCTCCTTCCACGCCATGCTCATCCCTATCGTGATCGGCATGATCATGCTCGCGGTCGGCTTCAACTTTCGCGACAAGCCCCTCGGCGTGTTCGGCATGTGGGTGGGCATGCTGCTGATCCTCGGTACCGTGGTGTACAAGATCCTCGCCAAACTGGCGGAATGACAAATGCACTCGCATCTGGCATAGCGGCCTCGTACACTCGGTCAACTCGTCGTTTTCAAGGTTGACCGCCTCGTGCTTTCCCGTCTGTTTGCCCTGCCCTGCTACTTCCTGATCGCCCTGCTCACGCTGCTGCCGCTGACGTCCGCCCAAGCGGTGAGCCTGCCCGGCCTGCTGGGCAGCTCCAACAAGGCCCAACCCCAGGCAGAGGTGCCGCTGGGCCAGTCCCTGGACGAGGTGATCAAGACCCTGGAAAACGACCAGCAGCGTACCCAGCTGCTGAGCGACCTGAAAAAGCTCCGCGAAGCCACGCAAAAGGCCCAACCGCCCGCCGAACAAGGCGTGCTCGGTTTGATCGGCAGCACCCTGTCGGGCCTGGAGCAGCAGTTTTCCGGCGCCGACAGCCCGCTGGGGCGCTGGTCCGACGAAGTCGACCTGGCCAAGGATGAGTTGAGTGCGCTGATGCTGCCGGCCAGCGAATGGCTGCCGATCATCTTTGGCTTTGCCTTGATCCTGGCCGTGTGGAGCCTGCTGGCCGCCGCGCTGATCTGGCTCAGCCACCGCGTGCGCGAACGCTTCGGCTTGCCCGAGGAGTTGCCGCAACACCCGCGCACCTGGGACATGCTGCGCTTCGCCCTGCGCAAACTGGGGCCGTGGCTGATCGCCCTGGTGATCACCGTGTACCTGAGCTACGCACTGCCGTCGTCCCTGGGCAAATCCCTGGCGATGGTGCTGGCGTACGCGCTGGTGGTCGGCACCTGTTTCTCGGCGATCTGTGTGATTGCGTTTTCCCTGCTCGATGGCCCGCACCGCCACCGCGCGCTTTACATCCTGCGCCACCAGGCGTTCCGGCCACTCTGGTGGATCGGCAGCTTTGCCGCCTTTGGCGAAGCCTTGAGTGACCCACGGTTGGTCGCGGCGCTCGGCCAGCACCTGGCCCACACCGCCGCGACGGTTGCCAATGTGATGGCGGCGCTCTCCACCGGCGTATTTATCCTGCGTTTCCGCCGACCGATCGCCCACCTGATCCGCAACCAGCCCCTGTCGCGCCGCCTCACCCGCCGCGCCCTGACCGACACGCTGTCGATCATCGGCTCATTCTGGTACATCCCGGCGCTGTTGCTGGTGGGCATTTCGCTGTTCGCCACCTTCCTGTCTGCCGGCGACACCAGCACCGCCCTGCGGCAGTCGCTGTTGTGCACGGTGTTGCTGGTGTTGTGCATGGTCATCAATGGCCTGGTACGTCGCCACGCGCTCAAGCCGCAACGCGGGCACAAGCGCCATGCACTGTATTCCGAGCGCCTGAAAAGCTTCGTCTACACCCTGGCCCACCTGGCGGTGTGGCTGGTGTTTATCGAATTGGGCCTGCGGGTCTGGGGCCTGTCGCTGATCCGCTTTACCGAAGGCGATGGCCACGAAGTCAGCGTCAAGCTGTTCGGCCTGGCGGGCACCTTGCTGTTTGCCTGGCTGATCTGGATCCTCAGCGACACCGCGATCCACCACGCCCTCACCCGCTCGCGCAAAGGCCTGGCCAACGCGCGTGCGCAGACCATGATGCCGCTGATCCGCAACGTGCTGTTCGTGACCATTTTTATCATTGCCGCGATTGTCGCCCTGGCGAACATGGGCATGAACGTCACGCCGCTGCTGGCCGGTGCTGGTGTGATCGGTCTGGCCATCGGTTTTGGTGCGCAGTCGCTGGTGGCGGATTTGATCACCGGCCTGTTCATCATTATCGAAGACTCCCTGGCCATCGATGACTACGTGGACGTCGGCGGCCACCTCGGCACCGTCGAAGGCCTGACCATCCGTACCGTGCGCCTGCGCGATATCGACGGCATCGTGCACACCATTCCGTTCAGCGAAATCAAAAGCATCAAGAACTATTCCCGCGAGTTCGGCTACGCGATCTTCCGCGTGGCGATCCCCTACAACATGGAAATCGACGACGCGATCAAACTGATGCGCGACGTCGGCCAGAAGATGCGCAACGACCCGCTGCAGCGCCGCAATATCTGGTCGCCGCTGGAGATCCAGGGCGTCGAAAGCTTTGAGTCCGGCAGTGCGATCCTGCGGGCACGGTTCAAGACCGCGCCGATCAAGCAGTGGGAAGTGTCGCGGGCGTTCAACCTGTCGCTCAAGCGCCATCTGGATGAAGCCGGGCTGGACCTGGCCACGCCGCGCTTGAGTGTGCAGGTGGTGACCGCAGGCTCCGTGCAGGAGAAAGCTCTACAACAATAAACTCAGGAGAGGTCCTTATGCGTTTGAACGGTCTGACACACCAATGGGTTTTCGGTTTGCTGTGTGGCGTGGCCAGCAGCGCAGTGATAGCCGCCAGCAGCGGCCAGGACAGCGCCCGGGAGGAAATCGCCGCCCAAGCAAAAATCCTCGAGCCGGCCTTGCTCGAAACCCGGCGCGATATCCACGCCCACCCTGAACTGGGCAATACCGAAACCCGCACCGCCGCGCTGGTCGCCAAGCAACTGCGCGACCTCGGCCTCGAGGTAAAAACCGGCGTAGCCCGCACCGGCGTGGTTGCCATCCTGAAAGGTGGCTTGCCCGGCCCGACCGTGGCGCTGCGTGCCGACATGGATGCGTTGCCGGTCAAGGAAGTTTCCGACCTGCCCTTCGCCTCCACAGCCAAAGGCACCTACCTGGGCAAGGAAGTCGACGTGATGCACGCCTGCGGCCACGACGGCCACACGGCGATCCTGCTGAGCACGGCAAAAATCCTGACGGGCATGCGCGAGCGCTTGCCGGGCACCGTGGTGTTTTATTTCCAGCCGGCAGAAGAAGGCCCAAGCGACTTTATCCCCGATGGCAAGAACACCTGGGGCGCAAAAATGATGGTGCAGGAAGGCGTGATGAAGACACCCAAGCCGGATGCGGTGTTCGGCCTGCACGTGTGGGCCGGTGTCCCCGCCGGGCAAATCGCCTACCGCCCGGGCCCGACGCTGGCCAGCTCGGATGACCTGCGCATCAAGATCCTCGGCAAACAGACCCACGCCGGCCGCCCCTGGGACGGGATCGACCCGATCACCGTCGGCGCGCAGACCATCGTCGGCCTGCAGACCGTGGTCAGCCGCCGCACCGATATTTCTTCGTTTCCGTCGGTGGTAAGCATCGGCACCATCAATGGCGGCACACGCTACAACATCATCCCCGAGTCGCTGGACATGAGCGGCACCATCCGTTCCTACGACTATGGCATTCGCCAGAAGCTGCACGCGGATGTGCGCCAGACCGTCGAGAAAATCGCCGAAAGCGGCGGCGCCAAGGCCGAAGTCACCATCATCGAGAAATACGACCCGACCATCAACAACCCGGCGCTGACCGAAAAAATGCTGCCAAGCCTGCGCTGGGCGGCCAAGGATGATGTGGTGCAAGGCCCGCTGGTGGGCGGTGCCGAGGACTTCTCGTTTTACGCCAAGGAAGCGCCGGGGCTGTTTGTATTCCTGGGGGTGACGCCGAGGGATCAGGACATGCGCAAAGCCGCGCCGAACCATAATCCGGGCTTCTTTGTGGATGAGTCGGCGTTGGTGGTGGGGGTGAGGACGCTGGCGTCGCTGGCGACGGATTACCTGTACACCCACACACCGCAATAACGCTTTATGCGGGAGCGGGCAAGCCCGGTCCCGCATTGGCTTTGCGGTGTGTCAGCCGGCCAGTACAGCGCCATCCATCTTCTGGCGCAGGCTCAACGGACGCATGTCGGTCCAGGTTTCTTCGATGTAGGCCAGGCATTCTTTCTTCATGCCGCTTTTGCCCACGGTGCGCCAGCCCTCCGGCACGGCCTTGTAGTCCGGCCAGATGGAATACTGTTCTTCGTGGTTGACCACTACCTGAAACAGGATGTCGTCGCGGTCAAATACTGAGGTCATTGCTGTTCTCCATCGCTCAAAGGCTGGCTGCGCACCACGCGCAGCGCTGATATCTGTAGAAACGTATCAAGCTTGCAAAAAATTAGAGGCTGGCGACCGCTGCCGCCAGGGCGCGCCCGAAGATCTCGGCGACCCGGTCCACTTCAGCGGCGGTGATCACCAGCGGCGGCAGGAAACGCACCACGCTGCCATGCCGGCCGCCCAGCTCCAGGATCAGGCCGCGCTTGAGGCACTCACGCTGCACCAGCGGCGCCAATTGGCGATGCACCGGTGGGTGGCCCTGAATATCCGGCGTGCCATCCGGGTCGACCAACTCCACCCCGAGCATCAGCCCACGCCCACGAATATCCCCCAGGTGTGGGAAGTCGCGCTGCAGGATGCGCAGGTGTTCGCCCAGGCGCTCGCCCATGGCGGCCGCGTGGCCGGCCAGGTCATGTTGCTTGAGGTAGCGCATCACCGCTGACCCCGCCGCCATGGCCATCTGATTGCCGCGGAAGGTCCCGGCATGCGCGCCCGGCAACCAGGTGTCGAGCCAGTCGCGATACACCACCACCGCCAACGGCAGGCTGCCGCCGATGGCCTTGGACATCACCACCACGTCCGGGATGATGCCGGCGTGTTCGAAGGCAAACATCTTGCCGGTGCGGCCGAACCCGCTCTGGATTTCATCGACGATCAACGCCACACCGGCTTGCTCGGTAATGCGTCGCAGGCCGCGCAGCCAGTCGAGATCGGCCGGGATCACACCGCCCTCGCCCTGGACCACTTCGACAATCACCGCGGCCGGCAGCAACACCCCGGCTTCCGGGTCATTCAGCAGGTTTTCCAGGTAATGCAGATTGACCCGTACGCCCTGCGCGCCACCCAGGCCGAACGGGCAGCGGTAATCGTAGGGGTACGGCAGAAACTGCACGCCATTGCCGAGCAAGGCGCCCAAGGGTTTCTTCGGCCCCAGGCTGCCCATCAGGCTCAGCGCGCCCTGGCTCATGCCGTGGTAACCGCCCTGGAACGACAGCACCGTGCTGCGTCCGGTCGCGGTGCGCACCAGTTTCAACGCGGCTTCCACCGCATCGGTGCCGGTCGGGCCGCAGAACTGGATCTTGGCTTCGCGCGCCAGCTCCGCCGGCAACAGGCCGAACAGGTCTTGCACGAACTGATCCTTGACCGGGGTGGTCAGGTCCAGGGTGTGCAGGGGCAACTCGTCGCTCAGCACCTGTCGGATGGCTTCGATCACCACCGGATGGTTATGCCCCAACGCCAGGGTGCCGGCGCCGGCGAGGCAGTCGATGAAGCTGCGGCCTTCGACGTCTTCCACGTAGATCCCCTTGGCGCGTTTGAGCGCCAGGGGGATGCGTCGCGGGTAACTGCGGGCGTTGGATTCCTGCTGGCGCTGGCGAGCAAGCAGCGGGGTTTCTTCGAACTGATAGAGCGTTTCCGCGGGCGCCTGGCTTGTGTGCAGCGGGGCGTCTTCGATACGGCTGGTAGCGACTGACATCTCTCGATCCCTCAATACGCTGATGATGGTGACCAAACTGCCGATCCGTTGGCATCTGGCCCAAGGGCATGCGCACGGATTTCCTGTTCTGGAAACGCATAAGCGTGGGGGGGATTTAGGGTTGTTGTGGTTTTTGATTGGGGGGTGTCAGAAATTTTGTGTTCGGGCATACCATGAGCAAGAGGTGCATGTATGCCAACCAAAAAGAAACCACCGCTGCGTGAACTACCAAAAATCCCGAAAGAGCTGCTCGAGCAGTTTGCTGA
>NZ_JBAWDE010000013.1:0-4370 GCF_049590575.1 Pseudomonas sp. | reverse complement strand
TCACTGCATCTATTGACTGACCCACTGCCATCGGGGGCAAGCCCCCTCCCACATTTGGACCGCACAGGTCTTTAGACCGGCGCAGGCGCGCGGCGCTTGTCCGGCTGTTTCCAGCCATCCGCCGCGGCTTCTTCGATGGCTTGCTGAATGGCTTTCTTGCGGTGTTCTTCGGCACGCCGGCTGAAGAACCACACCAGGAAGGTCACCAGCGACACGGCCAGCAGAATCAGACTGGCCACGGCGTTGATCTCGGGTTTAACCCCAAGGCGTACCGCCGAGAACACTTCCATCGGCAAGGTGGTCGAGCCCGGGCCGGACACGAAGCTGGCCAGTACCAGGTCATCCAGCGACAGCGCGAACGACATCATGCCGCCCGCCGCCAACGACGGCGCGATCATCGGGATGGTGATCAGGAAGAACACCTTCCACGGCCGCGCGCCCAGGTCCATCGCCGCTTCTTCGATCGACAGGTCCAGCTCGCGCAGGCGCGCCGATACCACCACCGCCACATACGCGGCGCAGAAGGTGGTGTGGGCGATCCAGATAGTCACGATGCCACGTTCCTGCGGCCAGCCGATCATCTGCGCCATGGCCACAAACAGCAGCAACAGCGACAGACCGGTGATCACTTCGGGCATGACCAGCGGCGCCGTCACCAGACCGCCGAACAGCGTGCGGCCCTTGAAGTTGCTGATGCGCGTCAGCACGAACGCCGCCAAGGTACCCAGGGCCACGGCGGCGACCGCCGTGTAGCAGGCAATTTCCAGGGAGCGCATCACCGAGCCCATCAGCTGGGTGTTGTCGAGCAGGCCGACGTACCACTTGATCGACCAACCGCCCCACACCGTCACCAGCTTGGATTCGTTGAACGAGTAGATCACCAGGATCAGCATTGGCAGGTAGATAAACAACAACCCCGCCACCAGCATGAAGCTTGAGAAACTGAAGCGCTTCATATTTTGCCCTCCATCTCTTTGGCTTGGCTGCGGTTGAACAGGATGATCGGCACGATCAGGATCGCCAGCATCACCACCGCCAGGGCAGACGCCACCGGCCAGTCACGGTTGTTGAAGAATTCTTGCCACAACACTTTACCGATCATCAGGGTTTCCGGGCCGCCGAGCAGTTCCGGAATCACGAACTCGCCCACCACCGGGATAAACACCAGCATGCAGCCGGCGATGATGCCGTTCTTGGACAGCGGCACGGTGATCTTCCAGAAGCTGTTGAAGGTGCTCGAGCCCAGGTCGGACGCGGCTTCCAGCAGGCTCTGGTCATGTTTCACCAAGTTGGCGTACAGCGGCAGGATCATGAACGGCAGGTACGAATAGACCACGCCGATGTACACCGCGATGTTGGTGTTGAGGATCTGCAACGGTTCGTTGATCAGCCCGATGGACATCAGGAAGCCATTGAGCAGGCCGTTGTTGCTGAGAATGCCCATCCACGCGTACACACGGATCAGGATCGCGGTCCAGGTCGGCATCATGATCAGCAGCACCAGCACGGTCTGCAGCTCTTTGCGCGCGCTGGCAATCGCATAAGCCATCGGGTAGCCGATCAGCAAGCACAGCAGCGTGCTGAAAAACGCCATCTTCAGCGAGCCCAGGTACGCGGCGATGTAGAGCTCATCGTCGCCGAGCATCGCGTAGTTGCCCAGGTTGAGCACCAGCTGCAGCTTCTGCTCAACGAAGGTGTAGATCTCGGTGTAGGGCGGGATCGCCACGTCGGCTTCGGCAAAGCTGATCTTCAAGACGATGAAGAACGGCAGCGCGAAGAACAGGAACAGCCACAGGAACGGAATCCCGATAACCACCTGCTTGCCATTGGGGATGATGCGGTGCAAGCGCCGCTTGAACTTCTTCATGTTCATGAGCGAAGTACCACGCCGCTGTCGTCTTCCCACCAGACGTAGACCTGGTCGCCCCAGGTCGGCCGCTGGCCGCGGCGTTCGGCGTTGGCCACGAAGGATTGCACCAGCTTGCCGCTTGGCAGCTCCACGTAGAACACCGAGTGGCCGCCCAGGTAGGCGATGTCGTGCACCTTGCCGCTGGACCAGTTGTGCTCGCAGGTCGGCATTTCGGTGGTCACCAGCAGTTTTTCCGGGCGGATCGCGTAGGTCACCGACTTGTCTTCCACCGACGTCGCGATGCCATAGCCCACGTAGATATCGCGGTCGAGGTCGGCGCACTTGAGCACCGCGTGGCCTTCGGCGTCGTCCACCACCTGGGTGTCGAAGATGTTGACGTTGCCGATGAACTCGCACACCAGGCGGCTGGTCGGCGTCTCGTAGATGTCGATCGGGCTGCCGATCTGCGCGATCCAGCCCAGGTGCATGATCGCGATGCGCTCGGCCATGGTCATGGCCTCTTCCTGGTCGTGGGTCACCATCACGCAGGTCACGCCGACACGCTCGATGATTTCCACCAGTTCGAGTTGCATCTGCGAACGAAGCTTCTTGTCGAGGGCGCCCATCGGCTCATCGAGCAGCAACAATTTCGGACGCTTGGCCAGGGAACGCGCCAACGCCACACGCTGGCGCTGGCCACCGGACAACTGGTGCGGCTTGCGCTTGGCGTACTGGCTCATCTGCACCAGCTTGAGCATCTCAGCCACGCGGGCGTCGACCTCGGCCTTGGGGATCTTGTCCTGCTGCAGGCCGAACGCGATGTTCTGCGCCACGGTCATGTGCGGGAACAAGGCGTAGGACTGGAACATCATGTTGATCGGCCGCTCGTAGGGCGGCATGTCGGTGATATCCACACCGTCGAGGTAAATGCGGCCTTCGGTCGGGCGCTCAAAGCCTGCGAGCATACGCAGCAAGGTGGACTTGCCCGAACCCGAACCGCCGAGCAAGGCGAAGATCTCGCCTTTCTTGATTTCCAGGGACACGTCGTCCACGGCAATCGTCTCGTCGAACTTCTTCGTGACCCGGTCGATTTTGACCAGCACCTTTTTCGGTGTCTGGTCGCCCTCGAGGGCTTTCTTATAGGCGCCGGAGGCAACTGCCATTTACGAAACTCCCAGAAAAAAAAGAGTGCAGCTGGCCCAATACGGGCCAGCCTTGGATAGTTTGAGCCTTACTTGCCCGTCTTGACCTTGGTCCAGCTACGGGTCATTAAACGCTGCACTTTCGGGGGTAGCTCGAAGTTGACGAATGTCCGGTCGAGAACCGCCTGCGGTGGGTAAACCGCTTCGTCGGTGCGTATCGATTGCTCCATCAGCGTGTCCGACCCGGGGTTAGGGTTGGCGTAACCGACGTAATCACTGACCTGGGCGATCACCTCAGGTTGCAGCAAATAGTTGATAAAGGCGTGGGCCTCTTTGACGTTGGTCGCATCCTTGGGAATCGCCAGCACGTCAAACCACAGGTTGCCGCCTTCTTTGGGAATCGTGTAGGCGATGTTCACGCCTTTGCCAGCCTCGGCCGCGCGCGCCTTGGCCTGGAACACATCCCCGGAGAACCCGGCGGCCACGCAGATATTGCCGTTGGCCAGGTCGGAGATGTATTTGGAGGAATGGAAATAGGTCACGTAGGGCCGCACTTTCAGCAGCTTTTCTTCAGCTTTTTTGTAGTCTTCTGGGTTGGTGCTGTTGGGGTTCAGGCCCATGTAGTTGAGCACCGCCGGCAGCATCTCATCGGCCGAATCCATAAAGGACACGCCGCAGCTCGCCAGCTTCTTCATGTTTTCCGGCTCGAACAGGACGGCCCAGGAATCGATATGGTCGACGCCGAGCACTTCCTTGACCTTATCGACGTTGTAACCGATACCGTTGGTGCCCCACAGGTACGGCACGGCGTATTGGTTGCCGGGGTCGTTCTTTTCCAGGCGCTTGAGCAACGCCGGGTCGAGGTTGGCGTAGTGTGTCAGCAACGACTTGTCGAGTTTCTGAAACGCCCCGGCCTTGATCTGCTTGCCGAGGAAGTGGTTGGACGGCACCACCACGTCGTAACCGGTACGCCCGGCGAGCAACTTGCCTTCCAGGGTTTCGTTGGAATCAAACACGTCGTACACCGGCTTGATGCCGCTGACCTTTTCGAAGTTGGCCAGGGTGTCGGGGCCGATGTAGTCAGACCAGTTATAAATATGCACAGTCGGTGCGGCCTGCACGCTGACAGCCAGCGTGATACCTGCACCCACCAGCAAGGCTTTGCAAAATAAAGAAATTGGCAAGTGGAGGTCCTCTTAAATAGTTGGGCCCGAAGTTGTTGCCCGGCAACAAAACCGGCGCGCAACTTACCCTCGATAAACCGATCCGGCAAAACTTTCTGTCATTTAATTTGTGGGAGGGGGCTTGCCCCCGATGGCGGTGTGTCAGCTTGCACATGTGTTTCTGATACAACGCCATCGGGGGCAAGCCCCCTCCCA
>NZ_JBAWDE010000012.1:0-41799 GCF_049590575.1 Pseudomonas sp. | reverse complement strand
GTGTCAGGCGCTAACAGTGCTCACTGATCCACCGCAATCGGGGGCAAGCCCCCTCCCACACTGTTTTGTGTGTTCAAAGTTATCCACAGGAGCGTGGACATGCGTTGGGCGACTTATTTCGCCGTCCTGGCCTCGGTACTCAGCGTCGGCCTGGCGCTGGGCGTCAGCATGCCGCTGGTGTCCCTGCGCCTGGAAAGCTGGGGCTATGGCAGTTTCGCGATTGGCGTGATGGCAGCGATGCCGGCCTTCGGCGTACTGCTGGGGGCGAAGGTGTCCAGCCGCTTGGCCTCCTGGCTCGGCACCGCCAACCTGATGCGCCTGTGCCTGTGGGCCGGTGCGGTGTCCATCGGCTTGCTGGCGATCTTGCCCAGCTACCCGGTGTGGCTGGTGCTGCGCCTGATGATCGGAGTGATCCTGACCATCGTGTTTATCCTCGGCGAAAGCTGGATCAACCAACTCGTGGTGGAGCAATGGCGTGGCCGGCTGGTGGCGTTGTATGGCTGCAGCTATGCCCTGAGCCAACTCTCGGGGCCGTTGCTGCTGGGCCTGATCGGCACTGGTCACGACTACGGATTCTGGGTGGGCGTAGGTCTTTTGATGGTCGCGCCGCTGCTGTTGCTGGGCCGTTCCGGCGCGCCGACGGCCGAGTCGTTCAGCGTGACCTTCAGCGACCTGTGGCGTTTCTGCCGGAGCTTGCCGGCGATTGCGTGGGCGGTGGCGCTGTTCGCCGCGTTCGAAGCGATGATTCTGACGCTGCTGCCGGTGTATTGCCTGCAACAGGGGTTCACTGCCGAAATCGCCCTGGCGATGGTCAGCACGGTGGTGGTGGGTGATGCATTGCTGCAATTGCCGATCGGCGCGTTGGCCGACTACCTGCCAAGGCGCACGCTGTTCCTGAGCTGTGCGGTGCTGCTACTGGCCTCGAGCCTGGCGATTCCGCCGTTGCTGCACACGCCGCTGATCTGGCCGGTGTGGGTGCTGTTTGGCGCCAGCGCCGGTGGCTTGTTTACGTTGTCGCTGATCCTGATCGGCGAGCGCTACCGCGACGATGCGCTGGTGCGCGCCAATGCGCACATTGCGCAGCTGTGGGGCATCGGTTGCCTGATCGGCCCGCTGGTGGCCGGCGCGGGCAGCCAATGGATCAGCGGGCATGCTCTGCCGATGCTGATGGCAGCCGGCGCCCTGGGCCTGGTGGCGCTGTTGCTGCGCCAGGGGGCATTCGGCGCTGCACAGCCTGCCTGAATTGGAATGCAAACAACTGTGGGAGCTGGCTTTCCTGCGATAGCGGTGTGTCAGCTGCCAACACATTACCTGACACACCGCCATCGCGGGCAAGCCCGGCTCCCACAGGGATCTTCTGTGTGCTTACAGCATGCGTTCCAGGCCGACTGAGGTGGCAAACCAGGCATTGAACCGCCGCCACCAGCTGCCCGGCTCGCGGGTCAGGGTGTGCAGGTGGCCGTTATCCTCGGTCACCCACACCACCTGGCCGTCCTGCATTTTCGCTTCATAGCTCAAGGCTGGCGCCATGCCTTGCAGCGCCAGGTTGCGCACGTGTTCCGCCAGTTCAGGGCTGTCGACCAGCACGCCGACTTCGGTGTTCCATAGCACCGAACGCGGGTCGAAGTTGAATGAGCCGATAAACGACTTGGTCCGGTCAAAGATCATCGCCTTGCTGTGCAGGCTGGAGTCCGAGCCGCGGAAGCTGCCGCGCCGAAACAGGTGCGGCCCGCTGCCTGCGCTCGGGTCGCCCGGCTGGCGGCGCAATTCATAGAGTTTCACCCCGTGCTCCAGCAGCGCCTTGCGATAGGGCGCGTAGCCGCCGTGCACCGCCGGTACGTCGGTGGCTTCCAGGGAGTTGGTCAGCAGGCTCACCGACACGCCGGCGTCGGCGCGGCCGGTCAGGTACACCAGCCCAGGCTGACCCGGTACAAAGTACGCCGAGATCATCATCAGTTCATGGTTGACGCCTTCCAGCTCCGGCGCCAGTTGCGTGGTGAGCAGCAGGTGCGGGTCTGGGTCGGCCTTGGCCAGCACCTTGCTCGGCGCGTCCCACAGCGCCTGGTTCCAGGCCCAGATCAGCTCGCGGCGCCAAATGTCCATGCGTGGCTGGGTCTGGTAGGTACGCAAGCGGTTGTACAGCGCGTGGTTCTGCTGGCGCGATTCGGCCAGCGATGCTTCGAGGCATACGCGCGCGGCAGCCAGGTCGCCTTTGGAGGGCGTATTGGAGACGAAGTCGTCAATCGGTTTGCTCAGTGCGCTGTTCCAGTACTGATCAAAACTGTGCCCGAGCTGCTCAGCCACCGGGCCGACGCTGAGCATGTCGATATCGGTGAAGTTCAGGTTGGGCTCGGCATCGAAATACTCATCGCCCAGGTTGCGCCCGCCGACGATGGCCACGCTGTTATCCGCCAGCCACAGCTTGTTGTGCATGCGCCGGTGTTGCAGCGACAGGTTGAACAGCCGGCCCATGGCCCGCGTAACGCCGGTGCTGCGCCCCAGGTGCAGCGGGTTGAACAGGCGAATTTCAATTTTTGGGTGGGCGGCGAGGGTGGCGATGATCTGGTCGAGGCCGTCGCTGGTGGTGTCGTCCAGCAGGATGCGCACGCGCACGCCGCGGTCGGCGGCCTTGAGCAGTTCGTCCACGAGCATGCGAGTGCTGATGCCGTCGTGCACGATGTAGTACTGCAGATCGAGGCTGGTCTGGGCGTTGCGGATCAGCTCGGCGCGCGCCATGAAGGCTTCGCTGCTGTTAGGCAGCAGGCGGAAGCCGGAGCGGCCTTGATACGGCGCGGCCTGGGCCTGGATCGAGCGGCCGAATGAGGATTGTGCGGCGGGCAGGGCGTCACTGGGGATGCGCGGTGTAGTCACCGTGGCGCAGCCGCCCAGCGCCAGGGTGCCCAACAGGAAAAACGGTAAAAGCCGTCGAATCATCAAGGGCGCTGCATCCTGGTCAGGGCGGGTGTGGGCATATGACGGCGAATTTACGCGAAAGGTCAGTCGGCAGATTCGGCGAGCATTTTGATCGCGGCTGCGCCGACTTTGCTCACCGCTTCTTCAATCTGCGCGGTTGGCTTGGCAGCGTAGTTCATGCGCAGGCAATTGCGGTATTTGCCCGATGCAGAAAAGATGCTGCCTACGGCAATCTGTACGCCTTGTTCCACCAACACCCGGTTGAGCTTGAGCGTGTCGAAACCCTCCGGCAGCTCGACCCACAGCATGAAGCTGCCTTGCGGCCGGCTGGCGCGGGTGCCGGCCGGGAAATAGCGGCTGACCCAGTCGAGCATCAAGTCGCGATTGCGTTGGTATTGGGTGCGCATCCGCCGCAAATGCGGCTCGAAATGGCCGCCCTTGAGGAATTCGGCAATCGCGATCTGCGGTTGGGTGGCGGTCGAGCCGGTGCTGATGTACTTCATGTGCAGCACCCGCTCCAGGTACCGCCCCGGCGCGACCCAGCCAATCCGCAGGCCTGGGGCCAGGGTTTTCGAGAACGAGCTGCACAGCAGCACGCGGCCGTCTTCGTCGAAGGATTTGATTGTGCGTGGGCGCGGGTAGCTGTAGGCCAGTTCGCCGTACACATCGTCTTCGATGATTGCCACGTCAAAGCGTTGGGCCAGGGTCAGCAGCGCCTTTTTGCGTGCCTCGGGCATGATGTAGCCCAACGGGTTATTGCAGTTGGGGGTCAGCTGAATGACCTTGATCGGCCACTGCTCCAGCGCCAGTTCCAGGGCTTCCAGGCTGATGCCGGTGAGCGGGTCGGTGGGGATTTCCAGGGCTTTCATGCCCAGGCCCTTGAGGGTCTGCATGGCACCATGGAAGCTCGGCGAGTCCACCGCGACGATGTCCCCCGGTTCGCAAATCGCATGGATGCTGGCGGACAGCGCTTCATGGCAACCGGTGGTGATCACCACGTCTTCGGCGGTCAGCTGGCAGCCGGAATCCAATGACAGCCGTGCGATTTGCTCACGCAACTCCATACAGCCAAGGATGTTGTCGTAATACAGGCCGGGCAGGTCCTGGCGCCGACTGACGCGGGCGAGGCTGCGCAGCAGCGGCTTCATGGTCGGCGACAATACATCCGGCATGCCACGGCCCATCTGTATGACATCTTTGCGCGGCACGGCGCGAATGAGCTCGAGTACCTGGTCCCACTGGGAAATTTCCACCGGGCGCTGGGCCGGGCGTCCAATCTCGGGCAGGGCCGGCAACTCACGGCCCACCGGCACAAAGTACCCGGATTTAGGCTTCGGCATCGCCAGGCCGTTGTCTTCCAGCAAACGATAAGCCTGTTGCACGGTACTCAGGCTGACCCCATGTTCCACGCTCAAGGCGCGCACGGAGGGCAAGCGGTCGCCGGGGCGGTAGAAGCCCTGTTCGATGCGCGTGCCCAATAATTCGGCGAGGTTGACGTAAAGCGTCATGGCGGTCGCTCCCGGGAGACCAGTACAGATAGAGGGAAAATACAGGATTCAGCCGCGCATAGGCAGCGTCTGTATGGATTTAATAAAGATAGGTTGAATCTGTAATGGTTTTGCCCGCGCGTTCATTCTTGTCACTCATGGCAACAAGCAAATGAGGGGCAGGAAAATGAACGGCATGAGCGATGTGCGGCTGATGTTACACGGCCAGGAATTGCAGGCAGGGCAGGAGCGGGCGACGGCGCCGCGCGATATCAGCCGCTGGAGCCTGTTCTGGCACCGTCGCCACACGCGCAAGGCCTTGCTGTACTTGACCCGCGAGCAATTGCGCGATGTCGGATTGACCCAGGAGCAGGCGCGCCAGGAAGGTTTGAAACCGTTCTGGCGCGATTGATCAGAGCAGCTCTTTGAGGCGGTGCCAGAGCATCCCCAACGCCAGCAGCGGCGAGCGCAGGTGCTTGCCGCCGGGGAAGGTGAGGTGCGGCACCTGGGCAAACAGATCGAAACGTCCCTGCTGCTGGCCACTGATCGCCTCGGCGAGCAGCTTGCCCGCCAGGTGCGTGGCGTTGAGGCCATGGCCCGCGTAGGCCTGGGCGTAATACACGTTAGGTTGGTCGGGCAACCGGCCGATCTGCGGCAGGCGGTTGGCACCGATGCCGATCATGCCGCCCCATTGGTAATCGATCTTCACGTCGGCCAGTTGTGGGAACACCTTGAGCATCTTCGGGCGCATGTAGGCGCCGATGTCCTTGGGGTCGCGGCCTGAATAGTGGCAGGCACCACCGAACAGCAGGCGGCGGTCAGCCGAGAGGCGGAAATAGTCCACGGTCACGCGCTGATCACACACCGCCATGTTCTGCGGCAGCAGGTTGGCGGCCTGTGCTTGGCTCAAGGGCTCGGTGGCGATGATGTAGCTGCCGGCGGGCAGCACTTTGCCGCTCAGGTGTGGATTGAGGTCGTTCAGATAGGCGTTGCAGGCCAACACCAGGGTCTTGGCGCGCACCTTGCCCTGGGCGGTATGCACCTGGACTTCGGGGCCGTAGTCGATGTGCGTCACTTCGGACTGCTCGAACAGCTTCACCCCCAACTGCTGCGCCGCCGCCGCCTCGCCGAGGGCCAGGTTCAGCGGGTGCAGATGGCCCGAGCCCATGTCGATCATGCCGCCTACGTAACGATCGGAGCCGATCACGCTGCCCATTTCGCTGGCTTGCAGCAGACGCACTTCGTGGCGATAGCCCAGGCTGCGCAGTGCTTCGGCATCTTCGGCCAGGCCTTGCAGGTCGCGGGGTTTGTTGGCGAGGTCGCAGTAGCCCCAGGTCAGGTCGCAGGGGATCTGGTAGCGCTCGACGCGCTCACGCACGATTTCCACGGCTTCCAGGCCCATCAGCTTCATCTGGCGCACACCGTCGGTGCCGATCACATTGGCGAACTGCTCCAGGCCATGGCCAACCCCACGAATCAGCTGACCGCCGTTGCGCCCGCTGGCACCCCAGCCGATCTTGCGGGCTTCCAGCAACACCACGCTGAAACCGCGTTCAGCCAGCTCCAGAGCGGTGTTGAGCCCGGAATAACCACCGCCGACCACGCACACGTCGGCAACGATTTCACCTTGCAGCGTCGGGTGATCAAGGTGCGGCAGGCTACTGGCGGCATAGTAGGAATCTGCGTGCCGGGCGCTGGCAGTCATGGGGAGCATCCCTGTGTGGAAAATTTGACGCAGGATACAGCGGTCGGACGACGCTGTCTGCGCAGGGCGTTTTGCGTCAGAATCCACGCCTATTCGCCGTTAGGTTTGGGTTTCGATGAGTTGCAACAGTCAGAAAATCAGCGCGCTGCGCCGGCAGATTCCTTCGTTCGAGTGCGTCCCGGGTTGCCACGACTGCTGTGGGCCGGTGACCACTTCGCCCGAGGAAATGTCCCGCCTGCCGCGTAAGACGGCTGCCGAGCAGGACGCGGCGATGGATGAGCTGAATTGCGTGCACCTGGGCCCCAACGGTTGCACCGTGTATGACGAGCGCCCGTTGATTTGCAGGCTGTTCGGCACCACCAGGACCTTGCCGTGCCCCAACGGGCGGGGGCCGGTGGAGTTGATTCACCCCAGAGTGGAAAAGCAGATTCACGAGTACATGGCGAGCACCCGGCAGGTACTGGTCTAGCGAAGGTACTTGATCTAAATGTGGGAGCGGGCTTGCTCGCGAATGCGGTGTGTCAACTAGCGAATTTTTTCACTGATCCACCGCATTCGGGAGCAAGCCCCCTCCCACATTGGGCCGAGTTTGTCAGTCAGTCCGGGATCGGCAGGTTCAGGCTCTCCTTCACCTCTTCCATCACGATATAGCTCTTGGATTCGCGCACATGGGGCAACTTGAGCAGGATGTCGCCGAGCAACTTGCGGTACGAGGCCATCTCGGAGATCCGCGCTTTCACCAGGTAGTCGAAATCCCCTGACACCAAGTGGCACTCCAGCACATGGGGCAGTTTCAGCACCGCGCGGCGGAACTCTTCAAAGGTGTCGCCGGACTTGTAATCCAGGCTGATCTCGACAAATACCAGCAAACTTCCCTTCAAATGCTGCGGATTGAGCCGCGCGTTATAGCCCATGATGATCCCCTCGCGCTCCAGTCGGCGGACCCGTTCAGTACATGGCGTGGTCGACAACCCGACCTTCTCCCCCAGCTCCGTGAACGAAATACGCCCGTCGGCTTGCAGGATGCGCAGGATATTGCGGTCGATCTTGTCCAGCTCCCGCTTGGTCTGGGTGTTGGTACGCATAGGGGATACGCCTCTGTAAAAAGAGTTTTTGCCGAGAATTGTCGCCAAATATAGGCATTTATATAGTGAAATGCACTGGCGATTGCTTTTTATACTGCGTCCATCATTGCTCGAATAAACACACGTCAGCGGCTAAGCCCGTGATGAGGATATAAAAATGCGCGTTCTGGTCTTGGGTAGCGGTGTCATTGGGGTCACCAGTGCCTACTATTTGGCGCGGGCCGGCTTTGAAGTGGTGGTGGTCGACCGCCAGCCAGCTGCTGCCATGGAAACCAGTTTCGCCAACGCCGGCCAAGTGTCCCCAGGCTACGCGTCGCCATGGGCTGCGCCGGGCGTGCCGCTCAAGGCCATCAAATGGCTGCTGCAGCGCCACGCGCCGCTGGCAATCAAGGCCACCGCCGATATCGACCAATACCTGTGGATGGCGCAGATGCTGCGCAACTGCACCGCCAGCCGTTACGCGGTGAACAAGGAGCGCATGGTGCGTCTGTCCGAGTACAGCCGCGATTGCCTGGATGAACTGCGCGCCGAGACCGGCATTGCCTACGAAGGCCGCAGCCTCGGTACTACCCAACTGTTCCGCACCCAGGCCCAACTGGATGGCGCCGCCAAAGACATCGCCGTGCTGAAAGAATCCGGCGTGCCGTTCGAGCTGCTCGACCGCGCCGGCATCGCCCGCGTCGAGCCGGCCCTGGCCAGCGTCACCGATATCCTCGCCGGTGCCCTGCGTCTGCCGAATGACCAGACTGGCGACTGCCAGATGTTCACCACGCGCCTGGCCGACATGTGCAAGCAGCTCGGTGTGGAGTTCCGTTTCGAACAGGACATCCAGCGCCTCGACTACGCCGGCGACCGTATCAATGGCGTGTGGATCGACGGCAAGCTGGAAACCGCCGATCGCTATGTGCTGGCCCTCGGCAGCTACTCGCCGAAGCTGCTCAAGCCGCTGGGGATCAAGGCGCCGGTTTACCCGCTCAAGGGGTACTCGTTGACCGTGCCGATCACCAACCCGGCGATGGCCCCGACTTCGACCATCCTGGACGAGACCTACAAAGTCGCGATCACCCGTTTCGACAACCGCATCCGCGTCGGCGGCATGGCTGAAATAGCCGGTTTTGACCTGTCGTTGAACCCGCGTCGGCGTGAAACCCTGGAGATGATCGTCAACGACCTTTATCCTCAGGGCGGCGATTTGGCCGAAGCCAGTTTCTGGACCGGCCTGCGCCCGACCACACCCGACGGCACGCCGATTGTCGGTGCCACGCCGTTCAAGAACCTGTTCCTGAATACCGGCCACGGCACGCTCGGCTGGACCATGGCGTGCGGCTCGGGCCGTTTGCTGGCTGACCTGATGGCCCGCAAAACCCCGCAGATCAGCGCCGAAGGCCTCGATATTTACCGCTACGGCAACCACCAGGAGTCCGCACACCATGTCAATCCAGCGCCAGCTCACCAATGAGCGCATGAGCCAGATCGTTGTCCACAGCGGTACTGTGTATCTGGCCGGGCAAGTCGGCGACGACCTGAACGCCGGCATTGAGCAGCAGACCCGTGAGACCCTTGCCACTATCGAGCGTTTGCTCGACCTGGCCGGCACCGACAAAACCAGGCTGCTGTCGGTGACGATCTACCTGAAAGACATCGACGCCGATTTCGCCGGCATGAACGCGGTGTGGGACAAGTGGTTGCCTAAAGGCGTCGCTCCGGCCCGCGCCACGGTTGAAGCCAAGCTGTGCGAACCGGAAATCCTGGTAGAGCTGTCCGTCGTGGCCGCGCTGCCTTAAACATCGCTCCCTCTGCCGGTGCCGACGCTGTCGGTCGGTGCCGGTTTTTTCTTCACTCTGCCGCCTAGAAGCCTGCCGCCATGCGTCCTGCCCGTGCCCTGATCGACCTCCAAGCCCTGCGCCACAATTACCAACTGGCCCGTGACGTCACGGGGGCCAAGGCCCTCGCCGTGATCAAGGCCGATGCCTATGGGCATGGCGCCGTGCGCGTGGCCCAGGCGCTGGAGGCTGAGGCCGACGGGTTTGCCGTGGCGTGCATCGAGGAAGCATTGGAGCTGCGCGCCGCCGGCATCCGCGCGCCGGTGTTGCTGCTGGAAGGGTTCTTCGAAGCCGACGAGCTGGCGCTGATCATCGAGCATGATTTCTGGTGCGTGGTGCATTCGCTGTGGCAACTGGAAGCCATCGAGCAGGCCAGCCTGAGCACACCGCTGACGATCTGGCTCAAGCTCGATTCGGGCATGCACCGCGTGGGCCTGCATCCCAAGGATTACCACGAGGCGTACCAGCGCCTGTTGGCCAGCGGCAAAGTCGCCAAGATCGTGTTGATGAGCCACTTCGCCCGCGCCGACGAACTCGATTGCGTGCGCAGCAATGAACAAGTGGCGGTGTTTGATGCGGCGCGCCAGGGCTTGTCGGCCGAGGTCAGCCTGCGCAATTCGCCGTCGGTGATGGGCTGGCCAAATGTGTCCAGCGACTGGGTGCGCCCCGGCATCATGCTCTACGGCGCCACGCCGTTTGGTGAAGACCAGGCCATCGCCGCGCGTCTGCAGCCGGTGATGACCCTCGAATCGAAAGTCATCTGCGTACGTGAACTGCCGGCCGGCGAACCGGTAGGGTATGGCGCCAAGTTCATCACCCCCAAGCCGATGCGCATCGGCGTGGTCGCCATGGGCTATGCCGACGGCTACCCGCGCCATGCGCCGACCGGCACGCCGGTATGGGTGGCCGGGCAACGCAGCCAGTTGCTGGGGCGGGTGTCGATGGACATGCTGTGCATCGACCTCACGGATGTGCCGCAAGCCGGCCTCGGTTCCACAGTGGAGCTGTGGGGCAAAAACATTCTGGCGAGTGACATTGCGACCGCCGCTGAAACCATTCCCTACCAGATCTTTTGCAACCTGCGCCGCGTGCCGAGGCTCTATTCCGGGGCTTGAGGCCCAGGCACGAACGTCACTGCCCGGGATTTAGGCCCAAGTGTTGTAAATACTGAACGCTGTCGCCATGATAACGCTCAATTACAACAAAGCCTGAATCCTAGGAGGCTCCTGCATTGGACGTCGGCGAACGACTGCAATCCATCCGTAAACTGAAGGGTCTTTCCCAGCGCGAGCTCGCCAAGCGCGCGGGTGTCACCAACAGCACCATTTCGATGATCGAAAAAAACAGCGTCAGCCCCTCGATCAGCTCCTTGCGCAAGGTGCTGGGCGGCATCCCCATGTCGATGGTCGAGTTCTTTTCCGAGGAGATCCTCCAGGAAATACCGACGCAGATCGTCTATAAAGCCAATGAGCTGATCGACATCTCTGACGGCGCCGTCACCATGAAACTCGTAGGCCGCGCGCACCCCAGCCGGGCGATTGCGTTTCTCAATGAGATCTACCCACCGGGCGCCGACACGGGTGACGAAATGCTCACCCATGAAGGCGAGGAAACCGGGATTGTGGTGGAAGGCCGCTTGGAATTAGTGGTCGGGCTTGAAACTTTTGTGCTCGAAGCCGGCGATAGCTACTACTTTGAAAGCACCAAGCCGCATCGTTTTCGCAACCCGTTCGACGTGCCGGCGCGACTAATCAGCGCAGCCACACCCGCTAACTTTTAACAGAAGAGGCGTCCTGCCAGCGTTGCAGAGACACCCGCAGCAGTAACCGTGAGGCCTAATCTCCCTTTATTTAATAGGGTTGTTTCGGCCGGCCGGGCTAACCGTTATACTTTCGCCGCCTGCGAAACCGTGGCCGCAGGCGTGAATAGCCACCATTGAGGGTGAACGCGTGAACCTAATTATGAAAATGCTGGCTGCACCAGCAACCGTACTGGCCCTATGGGCTGTCAGCGCTCAAGCTGCGACCAACGATGATATTGCCAAGCGCCTGGAGCCTGTCGGCCAAGTCTGCGTCCAGGGCCAGGAATGCAAAGGGATGGACGTTGCGGTGACCGCGGGCGGCGGTGGCGGGGCGAAGACGCCGGACGAAATCATCGCCAAGCACTGCAACGCGTGCCACGGTTCTGGCTTGCTGGGCGCGCCGAAAATCGGTGACACGGCCGCCTGGAAAGAGCGTGCCGACCACCAGGGCGGCCTCGACGGCATCTTGGCCAAGGCCATCACCGGTATCAACGCCATGCCGCCAAAAGGCACTTGTGCGGATTGCTCGGATGACGACCTGAAAGGTGCGATCAAGAAGATGTCTGGCCTGTAACTCGCCGACCTTCGCCAAAAATGCCGCTTACGAGCGGCTTTTTTGTGCCTGCGATTTGGCTTCACTGCTATTCAATGCAGCAAAGACCCGGCAAGCTCGGTCCAACCCCTAATCATGGAATGTTCAGGAGGGTCGGATGGTGCAGTTGTGTTCAATCGAGCAAGCAGTTGACGACGTACTGGCGCGGTTGCCGGCGCATATCCACATGGGCATGCCCCTGGGCCTGGGCAAGCCGAACCTGTTTGCCAACGCGCTGTACCGGCGGATCGCCAAGTTGCCGGAGCGGTCGCTGACGATCTACACCGCGCTGAGCCTGGGCCGGCCCCCATTGGGTGATGGGCTGCAGAAACGCTTTCTCGAACCCTTTATCGAGCGCGTGTTTGGCGACTATCCCGAGCTGGATTTCCTCGCCGACCTGCACAAGGACAGCCTGCCAAAAAATATCCATGTGCAGCAATTCTTCATGCAGCCCGGCAGCCTGCTGCACAGCGCCCAGGCCCAGCAGGATTACGTCAGCAGCAACTACAGCCATGCCGCCCGCGATATCAACGCCGCCGGCCTCAACCTGGTTGCGCAACTGGTGGCCAGCAGCGCGGAACACCCGGATCGCCTGAGCTTGAGCTGCAACCCGGATATCACCCTCGACCTGCTGCCGATGATCGCCAAACGCCGCGCCGCCGGGGAAACCATCCTGGTGGTCGGCCAGGTGCACAGCGATTTGCCCTACATGCCCGGCGATGCCGAGCTGGGCATGGATGAATTCGACTACCTGCTCGACGCAAAGGACAACACCACGTTGTTCTCCACGCCGAACATGCCGGTGGGTTTCCAGGACCACTTTATCGGTTTGCACGCCAGCACCCTGGTACGCGATGGCGGTACTTTGCAGATCGGCATCGGCTCGATGGGTGATGCGCTGACCGCCGCACTGTTGGCGCGCCAGGCCGATAACGAGTCGTATCGCTTGCTGCTGACGGATCTGGATGTGTACCAGTGGGCGCCGTTGATCAGCCATGAAGGCGGGGTCGATCCCTTCGCGCGTGGCCTCTACGGCTGCAGCGAAATGTTCGTTAACGGCTTGCTGGTACTGGCGGACGCCGGGATTATCCGCCGCAAGGTCTACCCGGATGTGGCGACCCAGGAGCAGGCCAACGCCGGCACCCTGGACGACGCAGCGCAGCCCGATGGCGTTTCGATCCACGGCGGTTTCTTTCTCGGGCCGCGCAGTTTTTACCAGCGCCTGCAGGAGATGACTCACGCCAAACGCCTCGAATTCAACATGACCCGCATCAGCTATATCAACGAGCTGTATGGCCAGGAGGAACTCAAACGTTTGCAGCGCCTGGATGCGCGGTTTATCAACAGCGCGATCATGGTGACGTTGCTCGGCGCCGGTGTCGCCGACCAGTTGGAAGGCGGCGGCGTGCTCAGCGGCGTCGGCGGGCAGTACAACTTCGTGGCCCAGGGGCATGCGCTGGAAGGCGCGCGCTCGATCCTGATCCTGCGCAGCTGGCGCGAGTCGGCGGGGGAGGTCAGTTCCAATATCGTCTGGGAATACGGCCACTGCACGATTCCGCGGCACCTGCGGGATATCGTCATTACCGAATACGGGATTGCCGACTTGCGCGGTCAGACGGATGCCAAGGTGATCGAGGCTTTGCTCAACATCACTGACTCCAGGTTCCAGCACGACTTGATCGAGCAGGCGCAAAAAGCCGGCAAGTTGCCCAAGGACTTCAAGCTGGACCCGCGTTTCAGCGACAACACGCCGGAGCGGCTCAAGGGCATCCAGGCACGCCATCGTCGGCTGTTCCCGGAGTATCCGTTGGGCAGTGACTTTAGCGATGAAGAGCGGGATTTGTTGCGCGCGTTGAACTGGCTCAAGAGCAAATTCAAGCTGACGGAGATTCTGGAGTTGGGCAAGGCGGCACTCGACGCACCGGAGCCGGAGGCGTTTCCCGAGCATTTGAAGCGGATGCGCCTGGATCAGCCGGAGGGGCTGAAAGAAGATCTGTACCAGCGCCTGTTGCTCGCCGGCCTACAGGCCACCGCGCACTGAAAACCCACACAAAACCAAATGTAGGAGGGGGCAAGCCCCCTCCCACATTTTGATCTGTATTAATCGGGTATTTGCAGTTGTGCAAATCACTCGATGAACGTAACCACACCACCCGCCAGCGACTTCACGCGCGCCAGCGACTCAACCCGGTAACCCTGCGCATCCAGCTCGGCACGGCCACCCTGGAATGACTTCTCGATCACAATGCCCAAGCCGGCAACGGTTGCGCCCGCCTGCTTGATGATCGAAATCAGCGCCTGGGACGCTTTGCCATTGGCCAGGAAGTCATCGATCACCAGCACGCGGTCGCTGCTGGTCAGGTGGCGCGGGGAGATCGCCACGGTGCTTTCGGTTTTCTTGGTGAACGAATACACCGTGGCCGACAGCAGGTTTTCCGTGAGGGTCAGGGATTGCTGCTTGCGGGCGAAGATCACTGGTACGCCGAGGTTCAGGCCGGTCATGATCGCCGGCGCGATGCCCGAAGCTTCGATGGTGACGATCTTGGTGATGCCCGAATCCTTGAACAGCGCGGCGAATTCGTCGCCGATCAGTTTCATCAGCGCGGGGTCAATCTGGTGGTTCAGGAAGGCGTCGACCTTGAGTACCTGATCGGAAAGCACGATGCCTTCTTCGCGAATTTTCTTGTGCAGTGCTTCCACGGAAAGCTTCCTCTAATGGCGGGTTGTGCGCCGAAAGTAGATTAAAAAGTAGTCGATTCTAGCGCTTTAACATCGCGCGTATATCCGCCAGGGCGGTGTTGCCGCGAACGGCCTTCACCTCGGTCGGGGTGTCGTCATTGCCTTCCCAGGCCAGGTCGTCCGGCGGCAGTTCATCCAGGAACCGGCTGGGGGCACAATCGATGATCTCGCCGTACTGCTTGCGCTTGGCGGCAAAGGTGAAGGCCAGGGTCTGACGCGCGCGGGTAATGCCCACGTAGGCCAGGCGCCGTTCTTCCTCGATGGTGTCGGCTTCGATGCTGGAGCGGTGCGGGAGGATTTCCTCTTCCATGCCCATGATGAACACGTAGGGAAATTCCAGGCCCTTGGACGCATGCAAGGTCATCATCTGCACGCCTTCGGCGCCGTCTTCTTCTTCCTGCTGGCGCTCGAGCATGTCGCGCAGCACCAGCTTGCCGATGGCGTCTTCGACGGTCATTTCGCCGTCTTCATCTTTTTCCAGGGTGTTCTTCAGCGCTTCGATCAGGAACCAGACGTTGCCCATGCGGTAGTCCGCGGCCTTGTCGCTGGAACTGTTGGTGCGCAGCCAGTTCTCGTAGTCGATGTCCATGACCATGCTGCGCAGGGCGCTGATCGGGTCTTCACCGGCGCATTGCTCGCGCACCTTGTCCATGAAGCGCTTGAAGCGCGCCAGGCGGTCGGTGAAGCGCGTGTCCAGGTGTTCGCCCAAGCCGATTTCGTCGGTGGCGGCGTACATCGAGATCTTGCGTTCGGTGGCGTAGTTGCCGAGCTTTTCCAGGGTTGTCGAACCGATTTCCCGGCGTGGGACGTTGATTACCCGCAGGAAGGCGTTGTCGTCGTCCGGGTTCACGATCAGCCGGAAGTAGGCCATCAGGTCTTTCACTTCCTGGCGTCCGAAAAAGCTGTTGCCGCCCGACAGGCGATACGGAATCTGGTGGTGCTGCAGCTTCAGCTCGATCAGTTTGGCCTGGTAGTTGCCGCGGTACAGGATCGCGAAGTCGCTGTAGGGCCGGTCGGTGCGCAGGTGCAAGGTCAGCAGTTCGACGGCCACGCGCTCGGCTTCGGCGTCTTCATTGCGGCAGCGGATCACGCGGATCTCGTCGCCATGGCCCATCTCACTCCACAGCTGTTTTTCAAACTCGTGGGGGTTGTTCGAGATCAGCACGTTGGCGCAGCGCAGGATGCGGCTGGTGGAGCGGTAGTTCTGCTCCAGCATCACCACTTTCAGTGACGGGTAATCGTCCTTGAGCAGCATCAGGTTTTCCGGGCGCGCGCCACGCCAGGCGTAGATCGACTGGTCATCGTCGCCGACCACGGTGAACTGGTTGCGCGTGCCGATCAGCAGCTTCACCAGCAGGTATTGGCTGGCATTGGTGTCCTGGTATTCGTCCACCAGCAGGTAGCGCACCTTGTTCTGCCACTTTTCGAGGATGTCTTTGTGTTCCTGGAAGAGTTTGACCGGCAGCAGGATCAGGTCGTCGAAGTCCACCGCGTTGAACGCCTTGAGCGTGCGCTGGTAGTGGGTGTAGACGATGGCGGCGGTCTGTTCCTTGGGGTTGCGCGCGGCTTCCAGGGCTTCGGCGGGCAGGATCAGGTCGTTTTTCCACGAGCCGATCATGTTCTTGATCTCGTCGACGCCGTCGTCGCCCGCGTATTCCTTTTGCATGATGTCGGTCATCAGGGCTTTGACGTCGGTCTCGTCGAAGATCGAGAAGCCCGGCTTGTAGCCCAGCCGCACATGCTCCTTGCGGATGATGTTCAGCCCCAGGTTGTGGAAGGTACACACGGTGAGGCCACGGCCTTCGCCACCCTTGAGCAGGGTGCCGACACGCTCTTTCATTTCCCGCGCCGCCTTGTTGGTAAAGGTCATGGCGACGATGTACTGGGCACGGATGCCGCAGTTCTGGATCAAGTGCGCGATCTTGCGGGTGATCACGCTGGTCTTGCCGGAGCCTGCGCCGGCGAGCACCAATAGAGGGCCGCCGACGTAGTTCACGGCTTCTTGCTGCCGGGGATTGAGTCGGGACATACAGAGTTCAGGGAGTCATTGTTCAAAAGGGCGGGCATTTTAACAGGCTGGCAGGATTCTGCTCTCTCAGAACGACAGTGTGACGTACCGCTCGATCTAAATTTGCCGGTTTTGCTACTTTGCCGCAGGATGTCCCGGCCTTTTTGTGGTTAAGGCAGTGACTAATGTTTACAGTCAGCGTATTTGATAACCCCTATCATTGGTGATTGTCAGGCCGCGCGTCATAATGCCCGCCGCCAACGAAATTTTGCAGAGTCTAGGGAGCTAGCTTGTCTACGCCTGTCGAACCCTTGCGTTTGCTGCTGCTGGCCGATGAGCCAGCCTGGGCAGCGTTGATGCGCGAGTGCCTGGCGCCGATGGGCGATGGGGCTGTGCTGATCAGCGCACCAAACTGGGACTCCGTGAGTCGTCTGTTCGATGACGACCACAGCGCCGTGCTATTGACCACGCCCAGCTTGCAGCCCGGTCCTGGCCGTTGCAGCCTGCCGTGTGTGTTGCTGCTGGAGCAGGAGCCGCTGGTTTCCCCCCTTGGCGTCAGCGATTGGCTGGTTCGCTCTGTACTCGACGCCGAAACACTGCGCCGCTGCCTGCGCCATGTGCGTGAGCGCGGTGTGCTGGAAAACACCCTGAACCGCCTGGCCGAGCAGGACCCGCTCACCGGTATCGCCAACCGTCAGGGTTTCCAGACCTTGCTGGCGGCGCGGCTGGCCGAGAATGAAGGTCGCGGCCTGGCCCTCGGCCATCTGGACCTCGACAACTTTCGCCATGCCAACGACGCCCTCGGCCACCAGGCCGGCGATCGGTTGATCCTGCAAGTGGTCTCGCGGCTCAAGAGCCAGCTCGAGGCCGGCGACCAGCTGGCACGCCTGGGCAGCGACGAGTTCGCCCTGCTGATCGACACCCGCCGTGCGCCTCAGCGCGCCGAGTGGATGGCCGAGCGCATCACCGAAGTCATGGCTGAACCCTATTGGGTCGATGGCGAAAGCCTGCTGATCGGTTGCAGCCTGGGGGTGGCGCATGCCCGCGCCCGCGCCGGGGCCGACCCGCTGATGTGGCACGCGCACATCGCCATGCAGCAAGCCAAAAGCACCCAGGGCTGCACTTTCCATATCTTCAACGAACGCATCAACCGCAACGCGCGCAGCCTGGCCGACCTGGAAAGCGAGCTGCGCCGCGCCTTGCGCCGGGATGAACTGGAGCTGCACTACCAGCCCCGCCTGGACCTGGGCGACGGGCATATCGTCGGCCTGGAAGCCCTGGTGCGCTGGCGTCATGGCGAGCGTGGGCTGTTGCCGCCCAGCGAGTTCGTGCCCCTGGCCGAGCAGAGTGGCCTGATCGTGCCGCTGGGCTACTGGGTGATTTCCCGCGCCCTGCGCGACATGCAGGACCTGCGCGAGCGTGGCCTGCCGCCGCTGCACATGGCGGTCAACCTGTCGTTCCGCCAGTTCCAGGACAGCCAGTTGCTCTCGACCCTCAGCCGGCTGATTGCCGAGCGTGGGGTGCAAGCGCAATGGCTGGAGTTTGAACTGACTGAAACCGCCGTGATGCGCCGCAGTGACCTGGTCAGGCAGACCATGGATGCGCTGGGCCGCCTGGGCGTGCGGTTTTCGCTGGATGACTTCGGCACCGGTTTCTCATCGTTCGTGCACCTCAACAGCCTGCCGATCGCCTTGTTGAAGATCGACAAGAGCTTTGTCGGCGGCATGGAGGAGCGCGAAGAAAACCGCAAGCTGGTGCACGCCATGATCAACCTGGCCCACAACCTTAACCTGGAAGTGGTGGCCGAAGGTGTGGAAACCCCTGAACAGTTGGCATTGTTGCGGTTGTTTGGCTGCGACCAGGCCCAGGGATACCTGATCAGCAAGCCGCTGCCATTGCCTGAATTGGTCGAGTACCTGACCGTGGGCAAAGACCAGCAGGCCCTGCTGGGTTGAGTTGCGAAGCCCTCCACATTGACGAGTACAGCTGTCAATCCGGCTGAGCAGCTTGCATGGCGCTATAGGCTTGTGGCTCTTGCCGAATCATGCGTTTCATCTTCGCTTCGAACGCCCAGGTCAGGCTCACCGCCGCGCAGGCCAGGCCCAGCGCCAGGCCCCACCACACACCGGTCGGGCCCCAGCCCAGGGTGAACGCCATCAACCAGGCCGAGGGTGCGCCGATCAGCCAATAGCAACCCAGGCCGACCAGGAAAGTGGTCTTGGCATCCTTCAGCCCACGAATGCAGCCCATGGCGATGGTTTGCACGCCATCGAACAGCTCGAACCAGGCCGCCACGGCCAGCAGGCTGACGGCCAGGACGATAACGTCGTGGAACGCCGGATCGTTATGGTCAAGGAACAGTCCGATCAGTGGGTCGGAAAACAGCCACAGCACCACGGCAAATCCCAACATCACCGCGCCACCGAAACCGATCCCGACACGCCCCGCCAGGCGTGCCCGCAACAGTTGCCCGGCGCCGTAGTGCTGGCCGATGCGCATGGTCACGGCGTAGGACATTCCCGCCGGCACCATAAAGGCCACCGAGACGATCTGCAGGGCGATCTGGTGCGCGGCCAACTGCGTGCTGCCCATGGTGCCCATGCACAGCGCCGCAAACGCAAACAGTCCGACTTCCACCGCATAGGTGCCGCCAATCGGCAGGCCCAGGCGCCACAACTCGCGCAGATACCGGGTATTGAGGCGCAGCAGGCCGGTGCTCAGCGGGTAAGCGGCATAGCTGCGGTTGCGGTGGATGTACCACATCAGTGCCAATGCCATGCCATTGGCGACGAGGGCCGTGACCAGGCCAATGCCCATCAGGCCGAGTTTCGGCAGGCCGAACATGCCTTCGATCAGCGCATGGTTGAGCAGGTAGTTGGCCACCGCGCCGCCAAGGCTGATCACCATCACCGGTTTCGCCTTGCCAATCGCACTGGTGAAGCCGCGCAAGGCCATGAAACTCAGGAAGCCGGGCAGGGCGAAGGGCAGGATCGTCAGGAATTGCCCCGCCGACTGCACGTTGGTTTCGGTCTGGCCAAACAGCAGCAGCAGCGGCTTGAGGTTCCACAACAGCAGCGCGGCGACCAGGGCCATCAGCCACGCCAGCCATAGCCCGGCCTGGGTCAGGCGAGTGGCGCCTTCGATATCCCCGGCGCCGTGACGGATGGCCACCAGGGTACCCACGGCGGCAATCACGCCGATGCAGAAAATCGACACGAATGAATAACTCGCCGCGCCCAGGCCGCCACCGGCCAGGGCCTCGGGGCTCAAGCGCGCCATCATCAGGGTGTCAGTCAGCACCATCAGCATGTGCGCCAACTGTGAGGCAATCAACGGCCCTGACAGCCGCAGAATGGCCCAGAGTTCGGTACGCGTCGGATGCTGCATGATCATCACGCTCAAAAAATCAGAGGGTTGGGGGAGGGTTGATTCTCGGCGCTCTCAGCCCATTGCACAAAGGGATAAAAGCGATCGTTGGCATGATTAAAACTCATGCGAGTTTGATTCTGGTAGGGTTTCCAACATTGCGCTGTCGGAGCTTTCCCTATGTCCCGTCGTCTTCCTCCGCTTTATGCCCTGCGTGCCTTTGAAGCCGCATCCCGGCACAACTCCTTCACCCGTGCGGCGGAGGAGCTGTCGATTACCCAAAGTGCGGTCAGCCGACATATCCGCACTCTGGAGGAGCATTTCGCCTGCCGCCTGTTCCAGCGCAACGGGCGCAACCTGCAACTCACCGAAGCCGCACGCCTGCTGCTACCCGGCGTGCGCGAAGGCTTTGCCGCACTGGAGCGCGCCTGCCACACCCTGAACGCCGAAGATGACATCCTGCGCATGAAGGCGCCGTCGACCCTGACCATGCGCTGGCTGCTCGCGCGGCTCAGCCGCTTCCGGCATTTGCAGCCGGGCAATGAGGTACAACTGACCAGCGCCTGGATGAGCGTGGATGAGGTCGACTTCAACCAGGAGCCTTTCGACTGCGCGGTGCTGCTGAGTTACGGGCACTTTCCGGCAGATTGGGAGGCGAGTTATCTGTTCCCCGAGCTGCTGATCCCGGTCGGGGCACCGAATCTGTTGGCGGACGGGCCATGGGATGTGACGCGCCTGGCCACCGCAGAACTGCTGCATCCCACCCCGGACCGGCGCGACTGGCGCAATTGGCTGGAGCGCATGGGGCTCTCATCCCAGGTATCGCTCAAGGGCGGGCAGGTGTTCGATACCCTCGAGCTGGGCATGATCGCCGCCGCGCGGGGGTACGGCGTCTCCATGGGCGACTTGCTGATAGTGGCCGAGGACGTGGCCCAGGGACGGCTGAGCCTGCCTTGGCCAACCGCCGTGGCCAGCGGGGAAAACTATTACCTGGTGTGGCCGAAAACCCGACCCGGTGGCGAGCGCTTGCGGCGGCTGGCGGAGTTTCTGCAGGGTGAGGTGCAAGCCATGGTTTTGCCCGCCGTAAAGCGCCTCGATTGAGTCGCTTCAAACGCTGCTACGCAACCGTTTGCGTGATACCCCTATAAATCGCTCAAGTATTGCTTTTGCCCGCCGAAGAAGGTGTGTTGGAACCATCGTGCACCCACGTTTCCCACTAGATAATTTGCCGAGCAGTGCTATGAGATCAGGATGATCCTGGCCTCGGCCAGGAGCCTTCATGTCTCAACCTCGCGCCCGGATAGCTTCACAGCTAGGCCTCGCACTCGCCGTGATACTGGCTGTCGTCATCAGCGGCAGCACTGTGTTTGCCTTGCGTTCACTCGACTCCGCCAACCTCGACACCCGCGAGGAACACTTGGCCAGCGAGGCGCGCCTGCTCGCCGACCAACTCAACACCTTTCACAGCACCCTGCGCGAGAGCACTCAGCGTTTGAGCGGGCTGTTTGAAAAGCGCTTCGGCGCCGGGCTGAGTCTGCGTGCGGACCAACCGGTAGCCGTCGCTGGCGTGCAAACGCCGAGCCTGTCCCTGGGCAGCGCAGTGTTGAACAACGACTTCGCTGAAGTCGACGAGTTCAAGGACACCTCCGGCGGCGTGGCCACGGTGTTTGTGCGCAGCGGCGAAGACTTTATCCGCATCAGCACGTCCCTGACCAAACAGGATGGCAGCCGCGCCATCGGCACGGCCCTGGACCATCAGCACCCGGCCTATCAGCGCCTGCTCGCCGGGCAGAGTTACGTGGGCCGCGCAGTATTGTTCGACCGCTCCTACATGACCCAATACACCCCGGTGCGTGATGCCGCCGGCAAGGTGATTGCGGTGCTGTTTGTCGGCTTCGACTACACCGACGCGCAGAACGCCCAGTTTGAAAACCTCAAGCGCTTCCGTATCGGCAAGACCGGTTCCCTGGCCTTGCTGGATGAGCAGAAACGCTGGCTGGTGCCGCCTGCGGGCGTGCAGGCGCTGGACCAGGCGGTTCCGGTGATGCTCGACCTGGCGAAAAAGCCGGGTGTGGGCCGCTTCTGGAGCGACAAAAACGAAGATTTCTACAGCGTCTCCGTGCCGTTTGAAGGCGGCCCGTGGGCGGTAGTGGCAAGCATGCCGAAGGCTGAAATCCGCGAAGTCACCTGGGCGGTGGGTATTCGCCTGGTGATTGGCAGTGTGCTGGCGATGCTGTTTGCCGTGGGCGCGGCGGTCTGGTTGCTGCGCAGCAAATTGCAGCCACTCAGTGACCTGGTGCGCCAGGCCGAGGCCTTGGGCGCGGGCGACTTGAGCGCACGCTTGAATGTGTCCAGCCATGACGAAATCGGCCAACTGGCGCGCAGCTTCAACCAGATGGGTGAAGCGCTGTCGACCATGGTCTCGCACATCCGTAGCGCGGCTGAAGAGGTCAACAGCCGTGCCCAGGCGTTGTCCGGTTTGTCCGGTGGTGCCTATGAAGGCATGGAGCAGCAGTCCGGCGAGATCACCAGCATGGCCGGCGCGGTGGAGGAGTTCAGCGCCACCTCGCTGAACATCGCCGACAACATGGGCAGTACCGAACGCCTGGCCCAGGAAAACGCCCAGCAAACCCGTATTGGCCGCACCTCGATGCAAGAGGCGTCGTCGTCCCTGGAACACATCGCCACCGCGCTGAACAGCACGGCCACGGTGATCAATACCCTTGGCCAGCGCTCCCAGGAAATCGGCGGGATCGTCGGCGTGATCACTTCGATTGCCGAACAGACCAACCTGCTGGCGCTCAACGCGGCCATTGAAGCGGCGCGGGCCGGCGAGCAAGGCCGTGGTTTCGCGGTGGTTGCCGACGAGGTGCGCAACCTGGCTTCGCGCACTCGCCAAGCTACCGACGAAATTTCCGGGATGATCCAGAGCATCCAGCAGGAAACCGGCAACGCCATCAGCACCATGGAGCACGGTAACGCGCTGATGCAGGAAGGCCTGTCGCGCAACGCCGACGTGGCTTCGGCCCTGGCGCGTATCGACGAACAAAGCCGCTCGGCGGGTCAGCAGTTCGCAGCGATCACCACCGCGACGCAAGAGCAGAGCAGCACCGCGACCCTGCTCAGCAGTAACCTGCAGAGCATTGCGCTGGCCAACAGCGAACAGCGCGAAGTGGTGTCCAATCTGGCGATTACCGCCAAGGAATTGGAGACGCTGGCGGCGGGCTTGCGGCATGAGGTTGATCGCTTCCGCTGAGGTTCAGGTGATGGAGGCCGGGCGGTATTGCAGGGCCTCCTTCAGATGGTCACGGGTGATCGCCTCCACCTGGTCCAGGTCGGCCAGGGTGCGCGCCACTTTGAGCAACCGATGGGCTGCGCGAAGCGACAGTGTCAGCCGTTCGCAGGCGGTTTCCAGCCAGCCTTCATCGACCTTCGGCAGCTTGCAGTGCTTGCGCAGGCCCGGCAGATCCAGAAACGCATTTGCACAACCCTGGCGCCGTTGCTGGCACTCCCGGGCCTGGGCCACTTCTGCCGAGGCCTTCGCCGTGTTATCCCCAGCCAGCTCGGCGGGGCTCAGTGCCGTGGTCTCACGAGCGACCGTTACGTGCAGGTCGATGCGGTCCAGCAAGGGCCCGGAGAGCTTGTTGCGATAGCGCTGGATCTGCTCTGGTGTACACCGACAGCGCCCGCTGGGGTCGCCCAGGTAGCCGCAAGGGCAGGGGTTCATCGCCGCCACCAGTTGGAAGCGCGCCGGGAAGCTGACCCGGTCGCGCGCGCGGGAAATCACGATACACCCTGACTCCAGGGGTTCGCGCAGCACCTCCAGCACCTTGCGATCAAACTCCGGCAACTCATCCAGAAACAACACCCCGTGGTGCGCGAGGGTGATTTCCCCAGGCTGCGGTTTCGACCCGCCGCCCACCAGCGCGGGGCCTGACGCGGAATGGTGTGGCTGGCGAAACGGGCGGTGCGGCCAATGGCTCAGAGGCGCCAGGCTGACCACGGATTGAATCGCCGCGACTTCAAGTGCTTCCTGCTCGCTCAATGGCGGCAGCAACCCCGGCAGGCGGCTGGCGAGCAAGGTCTTGCCAGTGCCAGGCGGCCCGCTGAACAACAGGTTGTGATACATTACACCTATATCACTTCTCCGAGACTACCGTGATCACTCCAGGCACCAAGGCGTATAGCTACATCCGCTTTTCCACACCTGAACAAGCAAAGGGTGATAGCTATCGCCGACAGCGGGCCGCAGCTGAAAATTACTGCCTGCAAAACGGCCTAGAGCTAGTTAAAAATGAAGACTATTTGTTTTTTGATCGGGGTAGGTCAGCATTTAAAGGTAGGCATTTGGACGATACGGGCCAACTTGCCCGCTTCCTAAAATATGTACAAGATGGAACTATCGAGCCAGGGTCAGTGCTGATAATTGAAAGCCTCGACAGATTGAGTCGGGAACATGTAAGTGAAGCGCTACCTCGATTTTTGGATATTTTGAGGTGCGATATCCAGATATATTCGGTGGCTGATAATAAGCTTTATACGAAAGATTATGATGCCATCGATATCATGGTTGGCATCTTTCAGATGAGTCGTGCTCATAGCGAATCAAGCTTAAAGGGTGAACGAGTAAGTAAGGCCTGGAAGCAGAAACAAAAAGCTGCTCGCGAGACTAAAACGCCACTGGGTCGTGCGTGTCCATACTGGCTTAAACTTGAGGGTGGTAAATACGTTGAAATTCCTGAGCGAGTTGAAGTTATTAAAGCGATCTTCAAGCTTGCAGTTTCAGGGCACGGTCATCGTGCAATTGCTAAGATACTTAACGCGGATAACGTACCAATTTTTGGCTCAAACAAAAGAAATGCGTCAGGCGCTTGGGGGAGTAGTTCGACGGGAAAAATCCTTTCAAATCGAGCCGTTTTAGGTGAGTACCAGCCTACAGGGTTGATTGACGGTAAACGCGGAACGTTGGGTGAGCCTGTACCCGGTTTTTTTCCTATAGTGATACACGAGGATTTATTCTTTGAGGCTCAATCTGCACGCACCACGCGTAGTGTTTCTAAAGCTACGAAGTCAGCCGCGAACTTTAATTTATGGCAGGGTCTTGCTAAGTGTTCGCTGTGTGGCGAGTCCATGCATTTGGTAAACAAAGGACAACCGCCCAAGGGTGGAAAATATCTAAGGTGTTACGGAAGCGCCAAGGGCCGATGCACCAATAAGATTGTGCAGTTGGCCCGATCTGAACGTGCATATATGGAAATCTTAGCCAAGGTTGATAGCTTGAGCCTCGTGCAGGACTCTCAGGCTAAAATTCGAAAAGAAATTACAAAAGTTGATTTGCGGCTAGATATGATTAAAAAGCGCCAAGCCGAAATCGAAAGTCAGCTATTGGACGTCAGTGGTGATCTACCTGATTTTGTCATGCAAGCGGCTCTACGCTTTGAGCAAGAGTTGAAAGAACTAAAACATACAAGGAATGAGCTGAAGCGCGATTCTCAGCGAGAAAAAATCATAAACAAGGAAGACTTTTTCTCGAAACTTGATCTTTTGAGTTTTGAAGGGCGAGCCAGGGCAAACTATTTGCTAAAAGCGCTGAAGGTGAAAGTTCGAATCGAGCGTCAGGAAAATACGGTGTTTTACGCAATTGAGGTGGACGGAGTTCTCACTTTTTTAATGAAGCAGGTTTCCGACCTGATTGAGTATTATCCGTACACCGGAGAACTGACTGAGGTATTACGCAGTCAAGGTGACGATGGTGCCTTTGCAACGATGCATTCAGGCATGGTTGCAAGGGCATTTGAGCTGCTTGAGCTTGTCAGAGAGCAAAGCAGAATAGACTCCATGCTTGCTAATAAAGCAGTGCCGAAAAAAATATAACTTACAAATACGCTTCTTCGCATTACAGCTCGACAAGCAATTGCTTTACACCTGCTGTCTTACAGAACCGCTCTACGGCGGTCAGAGAGCGCCATAAGCGCTTCTCTTCTCTACGACTGCGCACAGGTAGCCAAATAGTACCTATTCGCCCTTCTAGAGCCCAGCACGGGCCTTCCCGAACGGCCCGTAACTCTCTTAGCGCGTTGTTTTCGACAAGCGTGCTCAAGGTCTCTTGATCAATCGTCTTCTTCGTCGTCGTCATCTGGGTTAATCCAGTCCTCATAAGCGATATCGAGCGACGTTCCGGCTTCGGGGCCAATGTGTTCGGCGCTGGCTAATTGGAGCGACAGCCAGCTTTCCAAAACGTCGCGGGAATAAGGGCAGGGAATATACGCCTCCAGGTCATCCGCAAGATACTCTAAGCGCTCCTGTGCGCTCATTTCCGCGTGACGCTTATACATAACGATTTCCGTGTGCATCCTGAGGCCTCCGGCCATTGGTGAGGGCGTGCATCGTATACCAGATTGGTGGGTTCTGGTAGGCCATATACCTATATTCTGGTGCCACTCTATTTTGAAAAACGCTCTAGCACGGGGTGGCAATGGCAAGGTTGCCTGCCGGCGGCTGGCAGCTATCAGCCAGCAGCCTTCGGCTCCTGACTTCCAGCCGCCCCAGCTAAAAATCAGGCTGTCTACGAAAATATATGGATAGTCGTACATGAAAAAAGACTGACGTCAGTCATTGACATTGACTGACTATCACAATACTATATATTCATACAGTATGTGGAGAGGTTGAAATGCGTCTGAAAAAGGTGGGTAAAAAGCTTCAGCTCCTGCGCCCGGTTTACGTTTCGGAAGATCGCCGCACGCGGGAAAAAATGATTGCTAGCGTTAACGTAGACACCTTCAAAGTTCCGTCGGCAGTTCTTCCGCTGCTCACGCATGAGGAAATCATCCAGGTGAACTACCTCCTGATGGAGCGGCATTTGACAGAGAAGAAAATAGCTTCCAAAAAGGTGCTTGAGACAGGTTTTGTCGAGTCTGGGAATCTGGCTATTTGGGCGTTGACCCACCGCGATATTGTTGATGCCCTGAACCCTGAAGAGGTAATCAGAATCTGGTCTGTACTTGAGGGGGTGCAGTGCGCAATGGAAAAGGCGAACCTCCCAAGGCCAAAAAAAGAGTTCATTCAAGGTCTTTGAACGCTGCGTTAGATCAGGCGAGGGAGGATTAGGCTGAAAAGTAGCCGACTACATGCCAGGAAAAAAACCAGCATTACCGGGCTGGGGGAGTCGTCTGTTTGCTGACCGCCGAAGGTGGTCGGCGGCTAGCTGTCACCACTCATATGCATTCCCTGCGCTTGCCACATCCTTGTGGTCGTTCCTAATCAACGAAAATGGGACGCGTGGCAATTCGTGTAGCAGTTGCTGTAACACTCCGCAAATTTACGATTGTCAGTTGTCTTTGAGCCTGCGTCTTCGCAAGCTGCCATGAGCAAACCCACGTCGATTCTCAGCGTCTTGTCGTCGCGCTTCATTGCTGACAATACCTTTAAATTTGAATCAATCCAGTGCACACCATCCGGACTTCTAAGGATCGCATCTGTCGTATTTTTAGCCGCAACTGACTTTGCTGAAGAGACAGTGTTAATGCTCGCATTTGCATGCCCTGCTGCTACAGCAGCTGCAAAAATGGCTAACGATATCGTTAAGCTAGATCTCATAGCCGTGCTGCTCCAGGGCGAAAGGAGAGGGGGCTATCGGCACTCATACGCATCCTCTGCGTCACGCTTCCTGCGAGGCTTCCCAGGCGCCCTGTCGTCGTCCGCTTCATTCCCTTTGCCACCCGTAAAACCTCCAAATATCTTTTGAAGAATTTCTGCAATGAACTGCATGAATGCTTCAAGCAGATTTTTTTCTACAACAATTCCTTTGCGATATTCTTCCTCGGAGTCGCCATTTTCAAAATCAATAACTTTACCAATTCTTGATTTAACAAGTGAGTTCCAGACCCTGTCTGTAACTTCGGGTTTTGAAATCAAAATAAACTCCCGGCTACTTGGCAAACCATCAAACTTTTCAACACCTTCATTAAATTTGTCAGTTAATTCATCTTCCTTGATGTTTTCGTGCGCTTGTATAAACGTAACTTTGTCTTGTTGTGACAATCTTTTGAAATCGCTCATTGTGTAGCCTCTCTTATTATTTTGATGCTTCTTTATTTACGGCCTGGAGCAAAGCACTTTGCAATAGTGCTTCCTTTCTTAAATCTGATTTGTACTGATCCAGCGCTAGTGATATAGCTACTGCCTGTAGTTCTGCTGATCTTCGCTGGGCCTCTGCTGGCGGCATGTAAATATCAGTGCATGAATTAGTTACTTGACACAGCCAGGTCTCACTGCCTAGGCGTGACTCGCTATATTTTTTGTACTGCTCAACTCTCCCAGGTTCCCGCTTGCCGTCAATGAGCGTGCCATGACTAAGAACTTGCAGAGTATTCAGCGAACCCCTAGATTGTTCTCGCGCATTCTCGCGTCTTATATCTTCTAATACAGCTCTGTCATGCTCGGGGCTCCCAGGCTTGAGCTGTGCCACCTTTGGCGTGCGTATGTTTATATTTGCAGCCAGGTCGTTCTGTAGCTGCAAAGCTTTGTACTCATCTACAGTCAGCGGCGAATCAGTAAACCAGAGCTTGGGGTCTATGCACTTTCCGCCCAGGGCATCGCATTTGTCCATTACTTCAATTGCGGCTTTGTAGTTTTCTGCGTTGACTTCCTGGACGTCGGTGGTCTTGCTCGCAAATATGCCGCCGCCTGTTGCCGTCGAGTATCTGCGTGCTCGATCCCTTGATAGCCGTTCTGTCTGATCTATCTCAGAGCATGTGGCATCATTTAGGCCAGCAGACACGGCTAGAGTGCTGCAAGCGTCCTGCGCCGGTTGTAAGCGTTCAAGTTGTTCTAGGTTCTGCCGTTCTTCTTTGCCCTTGTCTATGCGTGCCACGGTATTTGCAAAGCCATTGTTGATTGCTTCAACCTGTTGTTCTGCTGATACACCAATTGCCACAAGCCGCGCATTTTCAACAGTAAATTGCTTGATTGCTTCAAATGATCTGTTGATATTGGCGTAGATATTTTGCATCAGTCCAGCAGGGTCTTTGACAATCATCCCTTCTGCAGCAAATGAATTCGATGAAATGGCCAGTAAAATCAATGCAATTTTAAGCTTTGAGTAATGCATGATCGGCCCCTTTTATTGTTATTTCCCATCATCATATAAAAAACGCACTCAACAAAACAACTTGAAATATGCTTTTCTCAAGTGTCGTAATAGAGCAAACAAGGCTCCTCCTGCGGTTGTCTACGACATCCTCCGGCCTTGTAAAGGGCTTTGCCCTTTAATCCCACTGGGGTTCCCCCAGACCCCAGGTCAAGATCAAACACACAGAGAAGGTGTAGATATATGTCAGACGCAACAGAACGGCCCTGGGTGCAATTGCATACGCTGATTCCCTCCAGGGTAGGGGCAAAGGCCAAGCGCGACGCTAAGGCCGCAGGGCTAAGCCTTAGCGGTTATGTTGGTGCCCTGATCGAGCATGGCCAGGTCGTGACCGCAAAAGACGATCTGCGGCCTGAACTGCGCGACCTAAATGCCTGTCTGGGCAGGTGGAACTCAAATATCAACATGCTTTCAAGGCATGCAAATATCTATAAACATGGTGCAAGTACAGACTTGCTATTGATGCGATTAAACGAGATTCACGAGGAGTTGCGGCTTATATCGCATAGGGCAAACAGCCTACAGCCGAAACCAGGAAGGAAGCGCACGCATGATTAACGGCCTGGCAATGCAAACCACGCACGCGCAGAAAGCCGTGGACTATCTGACCGGCGATGGGTATTACGACAAGGAGTTGCTAGAGTGGAAACAAAGAGATCCTGCGCCAGTAGTCTTGGAGGGCGACCCTAAGTCGTTTGTTCAGGCGTGTGAAAGCCTTACATTTAAAAACCAGTACACGTCTGGCGTGCTTAGTTTTAGTCCGGAAGAAACAGCATTGATAAATGCTAATCCAGGGCTCAAAGATGAAATATTGCAAGACTTCAAGAACTTCGCCTTTGCTGGCATTCCAGAAGATTGCAGAAATATGCTTGCAGTTGAGCACACGCATACCGGGCGTTTGGAAATACATTACACAATTCCCAGGGCTCACCTTGGCAGCGGCAAGTATTGGAATCCTTTTGAGCCAAATTATGTGGGCAAGCGTGGTAAGGGTAGTGACTACAAGTTTAGAGAACAGAACGACGCCTATGTAGACTATGCGTGCAATAAGTTTGGCTTGCAAAACCCCAGGGATTTGTCAGTTGCGAGAGATATAAAGATAAATCCTTTTGATAAAAATGCACAAAGCAAAAGAGAGATACATAAGGCTGTCGCCGATTTAGTAAATAGCGGACATATTACTTGCAGGGAAGATATAGAGAAGTTTTTTGTACAGGCTGGTGGGGAAATAACAAGAAACTCTGATGAACATATATCTGTAAAGTTTGGCGATCAAAAGGCCATGAGATTTAGAGGTGGAATTTATGACAAGAGTGAATTTAGCGGGGCTGCAATTAGCGAAAGAGAACTACAAGAAGCAAAAAGACCGACAGCGGAATCTATTGGACGAGAATTCGAGAGAGTCATGGAGGAAAGAACGGATAGAGTCGAAAAACGTCATGGCGAAGCAGAAAAGTATGTTGATTCAGACAAAACAGCAGATAAAGAGCTTGAATCAGAACTTAGCGCAGACGCAGACGCTATTAACGAAATCGACAAAGCAGCTGAAGATATTCCAGATCTTAAGTCTGGTATTGATGATTTCGTTAGCAGTAATAGCAGCGCTATAGAAGATTACAAGCAAGCAACTATCGGGTCGGGCGTTGAAGCGTCAGACGTTGCAATTGCGCAAACGGATGATCCAGTTGTCAGGTTTTTCCAACAACAATTCAAAGCCCAGGCGCAGCGCTTGGAGCAACAAGCAATTGCAGCAGCTAAGCAACGCTGGGCAAATCATCAGTTACCGCCAGGGCACGACACGTTACTAGCTGATAGTGTTGGTTCCATTTTTAAAGCAATGCTTGGCACACGTAGTGGCATTGATATTGATCGTCCTGGGCGCGCTTATACGCGCACACAGCTGCACCAGGATGCTGCGAAAGTCTCAGAATCAACACAGGAACGCGCTGTACTGCTTGAAGTTGATCGGAAAAAGATGATTCAAGACGCTTTGACGAGTGCGCAACAGAAGCACCAGGTCGAGCAGATCGAGCAGGACGATCAGGCGGCTCGACAAAAACAGGATGCCGGATATGTTCCGACATGGAAGCGCAACGGCCATGACCTTGATGATCAAGATAACGGCCTCAGGCCCGGTGGGCGCTAAAAAAACCGATTAACTCAGAAGTGACAAAAATATTTTTCTTTCTAAAACCCCAGTAATTTCAACTAAAAAAGCAGGTCTGTTTAATTGACCTCGAAATACCATTTGCGTCACTACTGACTGAATCGTAATCTGTCAGCAGTGACCAATTATTGGGTATTTTATGAAACAAATTGTTGTACACAAAACGAGATCTGGAGCAACCAGGCAAGCCGAATACTCTTCACGCATGCGTGCTGAAGGATATAAGCAAAGAACACTTTGGCTTACAGTAGAAGAGTCTCGTCAGGTTGGCCAGTTATTGAAAGAACTCAGAAGTGGTGATGCTAATGAGTGATTCATTTTTTATTAGTGAAGATCAAAAACTTCGTAACTTGCAACGGGCCATGACGTTTGATATGGGTGCTGGTAGGGATGGCAACCTTGGAGACTGGCCGGAAGATACTCGCGGGGTGCCAAACTCGATTCTGCGTAGCGCACTTTTCGGTGCGATTGGAAGAGGAAAGCGCGCTTACAACTCTGGTTGGATAACCAGTGTAGGTGGAGTAGATATCAAACACACTGGGCCGCAGCTCGATCAAGCAGACTTGGATGTTTGGGAGCAGTGTTTACATATTTCGCGTGGTTCAAAGCTTGGCGATAGCGTTGAATTTTCAGCTCACAGGTTTCTTAAAGATATTGGTCGGCAAACTGGAAAATCTCAGAGAGACTGGCTTAAAGAATCATTCATGCGACTTATGACTTCTGTTATTGAAGTCTCTGACGGTGATAGATCGTATGCGGGTCAACTTATACATCACCATATGCGTGATGATACGACAGGTCTGCAAAGAATTACGATTAATCCTAAAATTGTGAAGTTATACTCACCCGATGGTTGGACGATGCTTGATTGGAAAGGGCGGTTAGCACTTAGGAATCACCCGCTCGCGCTGTGGCTTCATGGATTTTATTCAACTCATGCTAAGCCGTTTAAGTACAAGGTTGAAACTATTCATAAGTTATGCGGTAGCCAATCAAAAAATATTACTGATTTCAGGAAAGATCTAAGAAAAGCGTTTGAAGTTATGAATAGAGAAATCCGCTGGGCAGGTGTTATTGGTGATACGGGTCTCATCATCATCACGAAGCCACCGTCGCGGAGTCAGCAGCTTCATCTAAATCGTATGCTTAACAGCTAGCAACCGTAGAAACCGCATACAACCTCTGTCAATCTATTCGATCCCCCCCTGTACCGGGGGGATTGTCATTACGGTGGCTCAATTTCCAAAAATCCCAATGTTGAATGCGCATTGGACGGGGCATAGCACCCCTGCAAGGGGCATAGCACCCCTGAAAATTTGGGGGCATAGCACCCCTTTTTTGGGGCACAGAACCCCTGGAATAGGGCATAGAACCCCCGTGGAGGGGGCATAGCACCCCTAGCCGGTCAGCTCGTAATGCGTCTGGAACCCTTGAAATTACAGGCCAAGATACAGATAGGCGAAAAGCCAATAATCTGTCTTTAATCTTGCAAATCAAAAACAAAGAAAAGCCTGTAATCGTAAAGCACATCAAAATCTCAGTTAGGTTGCCCAGATAACAGCAGAACTGTGTGAGAGTCTGCTTTTGTGGGTGTGCAGTCCAGAGCCTTGCCCCGGCCCCTGCGGGCCTAAGGCTTTGGCTCTTGTAATGTCGCTATTGTTTGAAGATCAAGGGCTAAGCAACCGCCTCCGGCGAATGCTCGCTGCGCTGCGCACGATCAACGGACGAGGCCACGGCAGAGCAGAAGCAGGGCCTCAATGCCCCTGGGGGGCGTTTATCGCGACTCCCAAGGTTAATCAGGGTATCAACGCTTGAAGCACCTGTTGTGCTGTACTGTCGGTTGCACCAGGGAAGCGGCCTAGATTTGCGCTGGTAAATCCGTCCGCAGCTATTGGACTGAACGGGTCACTGTTGATACTGATATCGTAATACGAAAGCTGGTTACCGAATTTGCCAAGGGCAATCCCATGGACAGAGTTTGCGCCAGCCTTAAGCAGAAAGGCAGCTGCTACACCGAACGACACGCCGTATGTGGTGCAATCATCAATAACGATGACGTTGCGCCCACCTATTTTCCCTTTGTAGAAAGGATTCAGGTGAAGGGTCGTTATCTGTCCAGCGGGGTTCGTGCGGTCGCCACCACGATTGGCCGAGCGTTTCTCTGATGCTGTGTGGCGGATAAAAAGGGGTTCTCCCAGCTTCGCAAATCGAACCCTAGAAGTGGTTGTGCGCAACCGGTGCGTAAAGTCCGTCAATACCTCATCTGCGCTACAGGTATTCCCGGATGAAGGATATACGCCCCACAATAGTTCTGGCGTTTGATCGATGTTGTTAATCAGCATAGAACGGGCTGTGACTGCCAATAGCGCCGCGAGACTCGATCCTCCTTTCTTCACCGTCGAAGTCAGCTTCTGAGCAAAAACCTGCTGCGTTACCCCTTTATGAAGGGTCGACAAATCCACCAGCGCATGGATGGTGTATGTGTTTGCCTTTCCTTCAAACCACCATTTTCCGTTCCAGCCGTTTGTCAAAACGGTCAGTTCTTCAAGCTCTTGTACCGAATTGATTTTTAGTCCAAGTCCCTTAATTTGCGGGTCAGTAGACCAACCAGCCGCCACAAGTACGGCTCTCCCATTTTTAGCCATCTGCAAGTCTTCTGCTTTGACGGCTAGTACCAAAATATCGTGCGTTTTGACATTGCAGTTTTTGGCTATGGTTTTGATTATCTCACCATTTTGCCGAGCATCCGTTGGGATAAATGCCACCTTAGATCCGGCGAACTCCTGGTCGAACCATGCAGGTTTCTCATGATTAGATATCACACCAACCAGGTTGCCGTTAGAGGCGATGCGGATCATTGCTTGGACGATATCTTTCGCTGGTTGGCCATTCCGTATTATGGCTGACGGGGAAGTAGTTAAAATTAGCATCCTTTCTACGCTTCCTGATTAAATTAGGGGGAGTTGGCCTGGCCCGTTTGGGCTGTCGGGATCGCTCTCTGGCTCGGGCGAGGATGGAGTCCTTTGCTCTGGCTGAGACGGCTTCTTCGGCGCTGCATGTAGCGTCAAATCCTGCTCTGAGAGCGACTCTAGAGTGGTCTTTTCTGTCTCTATTTCAGAGATGTGTTCCGTCTGACTATCAGGTGAGCTACCGGAGATGCCCAGCAATACTGATTTCAGAAATAGAATCAGGTTTTCTGTTTTTGTAGGTACTTCGTACCATGAGGCACCATATTCTGCGGCTGAAAATGGTATCTCCGGGCGAGAACTTTGAGTCCCTGGAAGAAACAGATTTATTATTCGTTTCTGATACTTACTTGCATATTTAACTGTGTGGGCCGTGCCGCTTTTAATGCTCCACTCAGCGGGAATAAGGACGTCACACAGAGCCGCTTGTATTCTGTTACGGCGGACGAAGTTCTCAGCACTGTAGGATTGATTCGGCAGGTATTCGGAAACGATACTCCCACCGGCTTTCAGAATCTCCTCCCGAAGCTCATTGGAGCCCTTCGGATAGTTTTGGAGAATTCCTGTTCCGAGAACCGCTACGGTGGGTAGGGAATACCTGATAGACGAAATGTGCGCTGTTTGGTCGATCCCTAACGCCAGGCCACTTACGGTGACGCAACCTATCCCGGCCAATACGCCTAGCACGTACTTGGTCAGAAACAGGCCATCGTCGGACGGCTTTCTTGTTCCCACGACGGCCACTGACGGTTTGCCGAGATTTTCGGGTAGGCCCTGGATAAAAATCCATTCTGGAGCGTCAGGGATGGCTCTTAACTTCTCGGGGAACTCTGCTTCGCCTTTGAACACCAGCCGAATGCCTAGGCCCGTAAGAGTTCGCGCTAGCGCAATCCCCTCTGCCCACAGCGATTCCTGGCCAGATTCTCCGTCATAACCCGCAGCAGCAAGGGGCTTCTCCACTCCCACCGCCCCTGGCGTCCTCAGCGTTTCTTTGAAACCGAAGTTCGCTTGCGCAATTTTATGAAGCGACCAAAAGCCGATGCCACTTACTGTAGTGAGCGCGAGGAATGCTACACGCTCGTTTCTCCAAAATGCCTTGTCTTCCATACCTTGCCTTCGGCTTCCCTTGTTGGCCTGATCTGCCCGCAGGCAAATTGCTGTGGGTGTGTATGCCATGAAGAAGAACCGCTTCCTTCCGACTGGCTATCAGCTCAGGTGAATGCTGGCATCTGATCATTCTACCTAGTCAGGCCGAGCCCCTACCAGCGTCATCCAGACCTATCTGATCAATCCACCAGAAAGGCAACGTTGTGGGTGGACAACGATGGGCGCCTACAAGACATAAGCTGCGTTAAGGCAGCCTGATTTCATATCGAGCCATTTATCAGCTTCTTGGATACTTAATAATAATGTTTTCAACAAGATCAATGATGAAGTCTGTTGCCTTTACTTCCGAAACTGTAATTGCTGCCGGGTGAGCTGCGCTGTTTCGTATGCCGAGTTTAGTTTCTAATATTTTCCGAACGTCATTAGTTATTATCCCGCTTTGCCTCAAGAACTCGATCAGCTTCCCTTCGGGAATTTCTGAAAAGTCATCATCTTTAGTTACTGCGGTTAGCTTGACTCTTTTGTCCGTGTTTGAAGCAAGTACAGCATTAAAGTCAGCTAACTTTGTTTCGAAAACATATTTGCATATGTGGTCGACTGTTAGTAACCATGTCATCACTATAGCAGAGCGGCGTGCGCCTATCTCATAGCAATCAATCGCTTCCTGAAGGAAATTTTGCTCATGTAGGTTATGGACGTTCGGCAACAAATTTCTCAACAATACGCTGGTTTCTATTCTTGCAGGGCCGGTGTGGATAGTTTTTTGAATATCTAACTGAGAGTTCCTGGTTAAAACGTAACCAGTTTTTCCCTTAATGAATTTATTTCCCTTTTTTGCATTGGAATTTTTTGTGAGGTAAGCGCTAACGTTGCTATATGGCGTTATTCGCAGTTCTGTGAAGCAGTTTGCAATGTCAGCAGGTCGTGCTGATGCAGCTCCGTCTATAACGGTTACGTAATAGACGAAGTAATCGATTAGCTCAGACGCGGCGCGCGTGGCTAGATCTGGTATGCCAAGCGCAAACGTTTCGAGTCTACTCATACGGCATCAGCATTCTTAGCGATATCATGCTCAATATAATTACGGCCAACAGTAGTAAGTCTAATCAACCCAGTCGCGTCTGTATCGACCCAACCCTTAGTTTGAGCCGTGTCTAGCACACTCTGGCGCAGCGCTTTAGGTATTTTGATTCCTACCGTGCGATAGCATGTAAAAAGGTGATCTTCCGAGACTTCGTCTAGTCCAAGCCCATCCTTCAGAAAGTAGGTGAAAATTAAATTCTGCTCCATGTTTGTCTTTGGAGCATATTTGCCGTGGAACTCTTTTAGCCTGCCTAGTTGTCCCTGGTTCAAATCAAGATCAGTCAGGAGTTTTGGTTCTTCCTTGCGGGAGCGTTTTGGCTTACGTGCGCCGTTCGTTGCTGCTGTTTTAGCAACTGGGATAGTCTTTGCTGAGGCTGGCGCGTTGTATGTCTTCAAGGGCTCAGGCTCGTCTAACTCTGAAGACTCGGCGATTACAGGTTTGGATGATTGAATTGCGAGGGGGGCTGGATGAGATATCCGCTCCTTAAAATCGCCATACAGCTCCAGAATAAAGGCTTCCGAGCCCTCAACCTCGATCAATCCCAATGAAAGGTCAATTCGCAACTTTGCTGCCGTCATAGCTAACCCCTGCGCGTTGGTTTCCTGCTGGAGGTATATCACATCGCCATGATGCCCGGAATAGAACATGCCTTTTGTGAGTGTATTGTTTTACAACATAAGCAGCTTGAAGACCCCGGCTTTCACCCGCGCAAAGTGCGATCACTTAGCTCCGACAAGGGAGGCTCAGCATGTCGGGGGCCACCTGTTCATGAACGTTCTTCCTGCGGGTGCCTGCTTCCCTGCTGCGCGCTTCGCTCTCAGACAGCGTTTGCTGGTGTGTGTGCTGGCAGGCCGGCTCTGCGTTGCCTGCAAATCGCCCTTTCGTCGCAGTCGGCAGGACGCGAGAAATAGGAGAAGCGGCATGCGACCGCAGCAATCCCTTTAATCCCCTCCGTTTACGAGTTGTAAGGGCTTCAAGCGCTCGATAAGCCAAATTGCTAACTGCCATGACAATCATTTCTTCCGTGGCTTAGAGAGGTTCTCAGGGGCCCAAGCCCTGACTGCCATGCAATAGCTGCTGGCTGACTGCAGGCCCACGCGTCGAATCAGCTCTCTATCGATGCTTTTCAAGCTCAACGTCCGAACCGCCGCAAATCCGCCTCCACTTAAGTAACGCCCTAATGCCCAAAAAAAGATGACTGGTTTTTAGGTTTACTGGGGCCCTGTGGGCCCCTCTCTTTGGAATCACACCCATAGCACGGGAGTACACGAGAACGTGAGTACCGGAGCACGGGAGTACACAAAAATTAGTTTTAGCCCAGCGATTGCTGGGCATTTAAAAGTATAAGTGCGCTGAATAGCCGTAATTCAATCATCTTAAGCGGTCTAAATAGGCATGCTAGGCATGCGTGAAAGCGCAGTCTTAATGGCATGAAATTGCGCTAAAAGGTGCCAAAAGACGGTTGGTTTTTTGTCTCGGCGTGGGGGATATTGGTTCCACCAATCACTTAACACCGAGACCGACATGACAAACGTCAAACAGACCAAAGCAAGGGCCATGAAAATGGCTGAGAAGGCTGCGGCCATTATGGATGTGCATTTTCCAGGCTTCCCGGAAGAGTGGGTATGGCGCCGGAAAAGGAACCATGGTTACAGCACCATTCCGCGTACCTTGCCGATTGCGATGCAGGCATTGAACGAAATCAAAGGCCACCCTGCGGGGCATACCCTTTTTTGCCTCTGGGCGCGCTCCCCCGATCACCCTTTTTTAATCGTTGAGAACCAGGCCGCCTTCGCAGCTGAGGCAGGCTTTACAGGTGCGCGTGCGGTAGACACTTGGCGCCGGCGAATGAAGATCCTCAAAAAGTACGATTTCATCACCACGAAAAAGGGTTCGTCCGGTGAGTTTCACTATGTGCTTTTGTTGAATCCGAACGCGGCAGTGGAAAAATTGCACAGTTTGAATCTGCTTACTGATGATCTCTACTCGAGGTTTCTTGAGCGGTTGGCAGATATCGGTGGGAGCAACGACATCGCTGAAATCAGGGCGTTTTGGGCCCTTCAAGAGGCGGTTGCGAACGAAAAAGCAAATGCAGAAGAGGCCGACGCAAAAGCTAAAGCTAAAGCTAAAACAGAGGCTGAAGGGGCGCCGAAACCAAAGCCACCAAAGGCCGCTAGGAAAAAACCTTCCGTTGCGCCCGCATCCGCCTTGGATGAAATGCAATCACAGCCTGGGGGCTAACATGTTAAAAATCATCGCAGAGCTGTTTTTGGATATTTTGGTGCAGGTGGCAGCAACGGTGCTACTGCAGTTGATGGATAAGATCGCGCCAGGGCCATGGCTTTAAGGTCACCGGAGTGTATCAATGATGGCGGGCTTAAACATCGAGGTCATAAGGTGTGTGAGCCTCAAGCTTATTAATCGTCTCGCGTTAGCGGCTTATCGAAATCGACCTCGATGAGCCGAAGCGGCGATCAGTTTTCCGTCGGATAGCCAGAAGTCAAAATCCAACGAGGTATGGAAACTAGCGCCCCCGTCATTCCTGATGACGACCCTCTGGTGGGGGCGGTGGGCTACACTGATCTTCTAATGCCTTGGTGGCTGCTATCACAGTCATACGGCCTTACTACCAGCCAGGTGCTCATAAGCCAGTAGCCCAAGCACCCGCGTTATCGGCGGGTGGGTCTGATCAGGTTGAAGTAGGTATGGTCTTTTTCCAGCACGGCTTTATAAGCTGCGCCTGCTTTCAGGGGAATCTTTACCTCCCTGAAAACCTCATCCCATTTGGCAAATGCTGCTAACGTTTGCTCAATGTAGTCGAGCGGCTTGAGGTATTTGTAGTCCGCGCAGAGCTCCATAATCAGCTGCCTGGTGGCTTTACCCCGACCGCTGTATGCAGTGGTGTGCTCACCCCGAGCCTCAGAGAAAGTCAGGTCGTATGCAGGCGCAAGCGTCCAATTAGCTTCCTCGCCAGGCTTCTCTGGCTCACGACCGATGAAGGCGAAGTTTTTAGTGTGATCGTCGTAGTTGTGAAACAAGGCATTGAAAACCATCACCCTAGCCATTTTTTCGACTTCTGCAGCACTTCGGGTCAGCCCATTTGTGAGCTTCAATAGCCCGCTGTAGTCCATCGACGGAGCTTTATGAGTCGCATACATAAGCGCGGAAACCGTGATCATATGAAGCTTCTGATCACCCTCCCTGTCAAAGCGCTTTGTTGCGAAGAATCCCTCCCGGCTACCATCTGGCATGCTCATATTGAGGATGCTCGACTCGGCCATCTCAACACCAGCTTCCCGAGCCATCAGGTAGTATGCAAACTCAATTGCACCGGTTTCAACAGGTTCACCTGGTGCTCTAAATTTGACGATCCAGTGATCGTATCCATGCGGGATCTGCCCGAATGCAGACGTCGCATGTGTACCGTCAGCGGACATCGCGACAATCGCCTTGGGGCGAGCACCACCTGGCGATCCCCCTGCAAGCCGGAGCTTGGTAAGCACTTCCGAAGTTTCGCCAGACAGGACTTCCACAGACGCCTCAAAGAGCTCCGCAAGATCGACTGTACCCCGCAGCTCCTCTCTTTCGGCTCTGGGGTGATACTCAAATGCTCCCATGGCCCTGTCGCTCATATAAGCGAGTCGATCCAGGGCAGTAACTGTATAGGCCGTCCCGTCACCGAATGTGGAATTAAGGAATCTGTCCATCAGCAGCATGCCCCAGCCGTCAGGGAGAGAGTCCGCAAATGGGCCATGCAATCCCTCGAACAGCCCACGATCAAGAGCAAGCTGGGGTTTGTCGTCAAATTTCATCGTGAATGGCGACAGGTTGAAGCCTGTAGCGAGCCATGTCGGATCGTAGGTGAAAAAAATCCCACTCCCCTCCTCCTTGTACAGATCACCGACTTTCACACCGCTTTTGGTGACCTCAAGGGATTCGAAATGCTTCAGCTTCGGATAATCCTGTCGCGATTTCATTTAGTACCCCGTTTGCGCTTTGAGTTTTTCAGCTCTGTGAAGGAGTTCGGCTGCGAAGGCTTGAACAGAGTCGTTACCGGAGTCAGCTCATCGAGCGCGGTGGCCAGCAAAATCATCGATTCGAGAGTAATAGAACCGGCAGTCTCGAACCGCTGGATCGACGACTCAGATACCCCTGAAAGCTCTGCCAAGGTCTTTCTCGTGAGGTTTTTTGATAGCCGTAGCTTTTTAGCGTTTTTCCCCACGTCACGAGCGATCTCTGCGGGAGAGTTGAGCAGATGCATGAACGACATGGCAGGCCTCTTTTTAATTTTTCCTAATGCCTAAATCTGACTTGTTATCGGCAGAAAATTAGCGCTATCAGTCAGTTCTGACCATTATAGAGCAACTGGCGCGCGCGGTGAAAATTATTTTACTCACTAATGGTCAGATATGACTGATTTAAAGGAAAAATTGGCCTTTAACAGTCTATTCTGACTAATAAATTTTTCCTCGGCGCACAGCTGAAAATTTGAAGTCCCGTCAGGCCCCGTATTCATTGGGGTTTAGGGCATGCGCCGAACTGCGCGCTGCAAGCGTGGCGCACAGGGTAGGAAAAAGGAGGTCGATAATGTCGACCTGCTCGCGCCCGAGGCAGGAGCATTTGCAAACTTCACGCGCATCTATCCAGATCAGTATTCTTCCATGCCTACCGTTTTCGACCCAGCCAAACTTGGGTTTGACGAAGACCAGGAGGTAAGTGCGAAAGAGCTTACGAACGCCTATTACGAGCAATTGCCGTACAGGAGGTTGCTCGTGGTAGCTCTGAATTCTGGGGCCTTGAAGAAGCCCTATCAGACTATGGACGTAATGGTTTGTCGCCAAAGCGGCGATCAATTTTCCGCCGGATAGCCAGTAGTCAAAATCCAATGAGGTATGGAAATTGGCGCTCCCTTCATTCCTCATTGCCAACCTTTGCTGGGCAGCGGTGGCCTATGGTTATCGCCACTTAGGGGTGTATTGTTATACAACATAAACAGGTTATGCGCCCCCGCCGCGGCAATCAGCAACGCGCGCTTGGCGCCTGATTGCCCCTGCACTTCACTCAGGTCCGGGTACGGCTTGTTCAAGTACAGCAAGCCGTCGGACGTGTAAGGCTCGATCGGCACTTGCCCATTCAGGTGCGCTACCACTTGCAGCAAGTGATCCACTGCGATCACCTTCAACCCCGACGCCAGGCACGCTTCCTCCGCATTCGCGCTGGGCACTATCAAGGTGCGCCCGGCCTTGCGCGCCGCCAGCGCTGCGGGCAGCACACCTTTCACCGCCCGCACCTCGCCGGACAGCGCCAATTCCCCGAGGCATTCGACGTTATCGAGCATCAGTGCGGGCACCTGCACGCTGGCGGCCAGGATCCCCAGGGCTATCGCCAAGTCAAAACGCCCGCCGTCCTTGGGCAGGTCGGCGGGCGCGAGGTTGAGGGTGATCCGGCGCGCGGGGTATTGCAGGGCCGAGTTGAGAATCGCACTGCGTACGCGGTCCTTGCTCTCCTTGACAGCAGTTTCCGGCAAACCCACCAGCGTCAGGGACGGCAGACCATTGGCCATGTGCACTTCAACGGTGACGGCAGGGGCTTCGACGCCGATTTGGGCACGGCTGTGGACAATCGCGAGGGACATGCTCGTTCCTTGAAAGAGAGGGCCGCTTCCTGCGGTTTTTCAAGGGTAGACGAGGTGAGGAAGAGAGAGGCGGGGGAGGTTTTACAGAACGTATCCGGAGGGTTACGCAGGATAGATGTGGGAGCGGGCTTGCTCGCGAAAGCAGTGTGTCATTCACCGCATTTGTTGGC
>NZ_JBAWDE010000011.1:0-3049 GCF_049590575.1 Pseudomonas sp. | reverse complement strand
TCGCAGGCAAGCCAGCTCCCACATTTTTGATCTCCATCACCTGTCAGGCATACTTGCCGCCTCTCGCTCTGCAGAGTCGTCAGCACCCATGCGTATCCACGTCAGCTTCATCGACCGCGTCGGCATTACCCAGGAAGTCCTGGCCTTGCTCGGTGGGCGCAATCTCAACCTGGATGCGGTCGAGATGGTGCCGCCCAACGTATACATCGATGCGCCCACCCTCAGCGCCGACGTGCTCGAAGAACTGCGCGACGCCCTGTTCAGCGTGCACGGCGTGCAGGCGGTGACCGTGGTCGACATCCTCCCCGGCCAGCGCCAGCACCTGCAACTCGACGCCCTGCTCGCGGCCATGACCGACCCGGTGCTGGCGCTGGACAGCGCGGGCAAGATTCTGCTGGCCAACCCGGCATTGGTCGCGCTGTATGGCCGCGAGCCGGCCGGGGAAAACATCGCCGAGCTGTTCAATGACCCGGCGCTGTTGGTCACCTTGCTCGAACACGGCTTTCGCCTGCCCCTGCGCGAGATCAGCGTGAATGGCCAGACCTTGCTGCTGGACGCCACGCCGATCACCGATGCCGGCGCCCTGCTGACCCTTTATCAACCCAACCGCATCGGCGAGCAGCTGTCGGCGCTGCACCATGACCATGCCGAAGGGTTTGATGCATTGTTGGGCGAGTCCCCGGCGATTCGCACCCTCAAGGCACGCGCGCAGCGGGTGGCGGCGTTGGATGCGCCCTTGTTGATTCAGGGCGAAACCGGCACCGGCAAGGAGCTGGTGGCGCGCGCCTGCCATGCCATCAGCGCACGCCACAGCGCACCGTTCCTGGCGCTGAACTGTGCGGCGCTGCCGGAAAACCTCGCCGAAAGCGAACTGTTCGGCTATGCCCCCGGCGCCTTTACCGGCGCGCAACGCGGCGGCAAGCCGGGGCTGATGGAGCTGGCCAACCAGGGCACGGTGTTTCTCGATGAGATCGGCGAAATGTCGCCGTACCTGCAGGCCAAGCTCCTGCGTTTTCTGAATGACGGCAGCTTTCGCCGGGTCGGCGGCGACCGCGAAGTGAAGGTCGATGTGCGCATCCTCAGCGCCACCCACCGCGACCTGGAAAAGATGGTCAGCGAAGGCACCTTTCGCGAAGACCTGTTTTATCGCCTCAATGTGCTCAACGTCGAAGTGCCGCCCTTGCGCGAGCGCGGCCAGGACATCCTGCTGCTGGCGCGCTACTTCATGCAGCAGGCCTGCGCGCAGATCCAGCGCCCGGTGTGCCGCCTGGCGCCCGGCACCTACCCTGCGCTGCTGGGCAACCGCTGGCCGGGCAACGTTCGGCAACTGCAAAACGTGATCTTCCGCGCCGCCGCCATCTGCGAAAGCAGCCTGGTGGACATCGGCGACCTGGACATCGCCGGCACCTCGGTGGCGCGCCAGCACGACGCTGAAGTCGACAGCCTGGAACAGGCGGTGGAAGACTTTGAGCGCAGCCTCTTGGAGAAGCTCTACGCCAGCTACCCTTCGACGCGGCAACTGGCAAGCCGGCTGCAAACCTCCCACACCGCGATTGCACATCGCCTGCGCAAATACGGCATCCCCAGCAAACCCTGAAAGTACAGGGATCAACATGTTCGCAGTGCAAATGAGGTCTGAGAACGACATCCACTGTACCGAAAGCGCTACAGCGGAACGATATCGATACAGCCCTGCTTTTTGCGCGCCATGCAAGGCTTTGATCCACATAGGCTTTTTTTCACAGGCCCAGCTGTATCGATATCGCTACAGCCAAATCGAACAAGGTCATAGGCGATTTTATTAACTTGTTGATTTATAACAATTTATTAACGTTGGCCGCGATATTGCTAAGCAACTCCCCATTATTCCCATCCCGTCCACCAGACGAATCTGGCCCTGAGGAGTTTCCATGAGCGAGTTGCGTTTCACTGAAGATCACGAATGGCTGCGCGCCGAAGCCGATGGCAGCGTGACCGTAGGCATCACCGCTTTTGCGCAAAACGCATTGGGTGACGTGGTTTTCGTGCAACTGCCGGAGTTGCAGGCCTATGAGCAGGGCGCGGAAGCGTCTACCGTGGAATCGGTCAAAGCAGCCAGCGGTGTGTACATGCCGTTGACCGGTGAGGTCCTCCAAGTGAACGACACACTCAGCGACAGCCCGGAACTGGTCAACGAAGACCCGATGGGCGAAGGCTGGTTCTTCCGCTTTAAACCCGCCGATGCCGACGCAGTGGCTAAGCTGTTGGATCAGGATGCGTACGACCGCCTGATCAAAGCCAACGCTGAAGCTTGAGGAGCGCAACCATGACGATCAATCTCAGCACTCACAACGAATTCATCGCCCGCCATATCGGCCCGCGCCAGGAAGACGAGCAGCACATGCTCGCCAGCCTGGGTTTTGACTCCCTGGAAGCCCTGAGCGCCAGCGTGATCCCGGAAAGCATCAAGGGCACCAGCGTGCTCGGCCTGGAAGACGGCCTGAGCGAAGCCGAGGCCCTGGCCAAGATCAAGGCCATCGCCAGCCAGAACCAACTGTTCAAGACTTACATCGGCCAGGGCTACTACAACTGCCACACGCCGTCGCCGATCCTGCGCAACCTGCTGGAAAACCCGGCCTGGTACACCGCCTACACCCCGTACCAGCCAGAGATTTCCCAGGGTCGCCTGGAAGCGCTGCTGAACTTCCAGACCCTGATCAGCGACCTCACCGGCCTGCCGATCGCCAACGCCTCCCTGCTCGACGAAGCCACCGCCGCCGCCGAAGCCATGACCTTCTGCAAGCGCTTGAGCAAGAACAAAAGCAGCAATGCCTTTTTCGCCTCGGTCCACAGCCACCCGCAAACCCTCGACGTGCTGCGCACCCGTGCCGAACCGCTGGGCATTGACGTGGTGGTCGGCGATGAGCGCGAGTTGACGGACGTCAGCGCGTTCTTCGGCGCCCTGCTGCAATACCCGGCGAGCAACGGTGACGTGTTTGATTACCGCGAACTGACCGAACGCTTCCACGCCGCCAATGCACTGGTGGCCGTGGCCGCCGACCTGCTGGCC
>NZ_JBAWDE010000010.1:0-16207 GCF_049590575.1 Pseudomonas sp. | reverse complement strand
ATCTGACACGCCGCATTCGCGAGCAAGCCCGCTCCCACACAAGCTCGCTCTCACATAATTTTATGGGGGGCTTAGGCTGGGGTGGGCAATGCGCCCATCTTGCCGTTGCAGTACACCAGGGGCGCGGCGTTCTGCTGGGGCACGATCAGGTTTTTCACCGCGCCGACCATGATCGCGTGGTCGCCACCTTCGTATTCGCGCCACAACTCGCACTCGATCACTGCAGTGGCATTCGCCAGGATCGGGTTGCCCAGCGCGCTCAGCGTCCATTCAATGCCTTGGGCCTTGTCCTTGCCTTTGCGCGCAAACGCATAGGCTTCGGTTTGCTGGCCACCGGAGAGCACGTGGATGGCGAAGCGTTTGTTCTTGATCAACACCGGGTACGAGTCGGAGCTGTAGTTGGGGCAAAACAGCACCAGGGCCGGGTCCATGGACAGCGAGCTGAACGCACTGGCGGTCAGCCCGACGATTTGCCCGTCGTCATCCAGGGTGGTGATCACCGTGACCCCGGACGGAAACGAACCCATCACTTGTTTGTAGAGCGCGGCATCGATCATGGGGCAATCCTCTTTTTATAAACTTGTAGGTCTGATGGTATACCGTAATACAAGTGACGCAACAGATTTTTCCAAGCGCCCGATGAACGTTAACCTTTGGTCTTATAGCCAATAAATACGGGGCCGAACACCGCTAATGGCGACGGGCCATGTGGCACACTACCGGATCAGACGCGTGCCAGGACTACGGATCAGTCTTGTTAAAATGTTGGAATACCATAATATGGTGTTCACTTGGGGGCGGCCACGAAGCCGCCCCGGTTTGGCGTCAAACAACTATAAGATCAGACAAACGCGAGTTCATTTCCATGCCCCAGATGTCCCGGCAAGACCCGTTGATCGAGAATCACACGGTCGATTACGTCCCCCTCGCAGAGCGCCATGGAAAGGCCCGCGACCTGTTCACCTTATGGTTCAGTACCAACATTGCGCCGTTGCCCATCGTCACGGGCGCGATGGTGGCCCAGGTGTTCCATCTCAACTTGTTGTGGGGGCTGCTGGCGATTGCGCTCGGGCATATGCTCGGCGGCATTGTGATCGCCCTCGCGTCGGCCCAGGGCCCGCGCATGGGCATCCCGCAGATGGTGCAGAGCCGTGGCCAGTTCGGCCGTTATGGCGCGCTGCTGATCGTGTTTTTCGCCGCGCTGATCTACATCGGTTTTTTCATTTCCAACATCGTGCTGGCCGGCAAATCCATCGTCGGCATCGTGCCGTCGGTGCCGGTACCGGCGAGCATCCTGATTGGCGCGCTCAGCGCCACGGCCATCGGCGTGATCGGCTACCGCTTTATCCATACCCTCAACCGCATCGGCACCTGGGTGATGGGCAGCGCATTGCTCGCCGGTTTTATCTACATCTTTGCCCATGAGCTGCCGGCTGATTTCCTCACCCGTGGCGGCTTCAACGCGGCGGGCTGGCTGGCCACGGTGTCGCTGGGAGTGATCTGGCAGATCAGCTTTTCGCCCTACACCAGCGATTATTCGCGCTACCTGCCGGCGGATATCGGCATTACGCGGCCCTTCCTCGCGACTTACCTGGGGGCCACATCAGGCACCATCCTGTCCTTCGCCTTTGGCCTGGTTGCAGCGCTGGCCACCCCCGAAGGCACCGAAGCCATGGTCGCGGTCAAGCAAGCCACAGGCTGGCTGGGACCGATCCTGATGGTGCTGTTTTTGCTCAATATCATCAGCCACAACGCGCTGAATCTGTACGGCGCGGTGCTGTCGATCATCACCTCGATCCAGACCTTCGCCAGCCAGTGGACCCCCAGCATCAAAGTGCGCGTGATGCTGTCCGGCGTGGTGCTCGCGGGTTGCTGCATGGTGGCGCTGGGTGCGTCGGCGGACTTTATCTCGCAATTCATCGGCCTGATTCTGGCGCTGTTGCTGGTGCTGGTGCCGTGGGCCTCGATCAACCTGATCGACTTCTACGTGATCAAGCGCGGGGAGTACGACATTGCCTCGATCTTTTGCGCGGACGGCGGCGTTTACGGGCGCTTCAACCTGCATGCAATCGTGGCGTACTTCATCGGCATCATCGTGCAACTGCCGTTTGCCAATACGTCGCTGTACGTGGGGCCGTGGGCCAACCTGGTCGAAGGCGCGGATTTGTCGTGGCTGGTAGGGTTGGTGGTGACGTGCCCGTTGTATTACTGCCTGGCGACACGTCAACGCACCCAGCAGGTCAGGTCGGCGCGGTTGGGCTACACCGACTGAGCCTGGCGGGTGCAGCACGATCCAGATGTGGGCTTGCTCGCGAATGCAGTCTTTCAGTCATAACACCAGTGACTGACCCACCGTATTCGCGAGCAAGCCCGCTCCCACATTTTTGATCGGGATCGGCTTCAATGTTGCTTCATACTCAGAGCACATTAACCCCACCAAACTCCTCCAACGCATCGCGCAACGCGCCCTCGAAGTACGCCTTCGAGGCGCGATCCCACAGGATGTGAAACGCCGGCGCGTCCACGCTGCCCGTGTGGATGACAATCGCATTCACCCGCGCCACTGACGTCTGCGCCACCGCGCCCGGTTTGAACGCCGAGGCGCTGAGGTCGACCCCGCAGAGCTTGGCCATCACCTGCGCAATCAGCGCTCCGCTGAGCACCACACAGGCATGGCTGTCCTGGCGCGGCAGCAGGTAGTTGGCGCGATGGTCCAGCTCCCAGCGGGCTTCTTCATCGGCGATGCGCTGCCCCTGATCCTCGGGGCTGCCCAGCACCAGGTACTCGGTCTGCGACAGGCGCGCCACCCAACTGCCGTCCACCTGCGCGGTGGCCTGGTTGGGCGCGGCGGGCAAAGCGAAGCCGCGCGCCGTGAGGTACTCGGCGCTTTGCGTGCCGCGAAAGCCGACCCGGGGCAGGTCGGTCTGGTCCACCAGGTGGCAGGGCTGCGGGGTGAATTCGTGGGCTTTCAGACTGGTCATGGCTTAACCCTCCTGGCGTTGATTGGTGGGGTCGAAAAACGGCAATGGCACGACCAGGGCCTGCACCACAATGCCGCCTTCGACGCGAATCGGTATCTGCTGCCCCGGCGTGCTCTGCCCAATGCCGGCGTAGGCCAGGCCGACAATCTGGCCCAGGCTGCTGGAGTATTCGCACGAGGTCACGTTGCCGCTGATGTCCGGGCCGTTGAGCACCAGATGGCCTTCCAGCGGTTGCACGCTGCCCTTGGGCAAGGTGAACCCCACCAGTTTGCGCTTCAGCGGCTGGGCTTCGAGAATGTCCACCGAGCGGCGTCCGACGAAAAAGGGCTTGTTGCGGCTGACCGCCCAGCCCATGTCGATCTCGGCCGGGTGGGTCATGCCGTCGGTGTCCTGGCTGATGATCACGTGGCCTTTTTCCAGGCGCAGCAGGCGCTGGGTTTCGACGCCGAACGGGCGAATGTCGAAGGCCTTGCCGGCCGCCATCAACGCGTCCCACAACGCCAGGCCGTGGCGCGCGGGGACGTGGATTTCATACCCCAACTCGCCGACGAAACCGACCCGCAGCAGGCGTGCCTTGATCCCGGCCACCGTACCCTGGCGCACGCCGAGGTAGGGGAAACCTGCGGCGCTGAGGTCGAGGTCGCTGCACAGCTGTTCCAGCACCTTGCGCGAGTCCGGCCCGGCCACGTTCACCGCACAGATCGCAGCGGTGACGTTGGCCACGTCCACGTCCAGGCGCCATTGCGCGTTCCACTTGAGCATCTGCTGATAGATACGGTCGACGCCGCTGGTGGTGGCGGTGACGTAGAAGTGATTGTCGGCCAGCCGCGCGCACACGCCGTCGTCGATGACCACCCCGTGTTCGTCTGTCATCAGCGCATAGCGCGAACGGCCCACCGGCTGCTTGAGAAACGCGAAGGTGTACATGCGGTTGAGCAATTCGGCCGCATCCGGGCCGCGCACGTCCAGGCCGCCGAGGGTCGACACGTCGATCAGCCCGACCTTGTTGCGCACGTGCAGCGCTTCGGCCTGCATGCAGGCGTCGCGGTCCTGGGCCTTGCCGTAATATGCCGGGCGTTGCCAGATGCCCGCAGGCATCATCTTCGCCCCGGCTTCTACATGGCGCTTGTGCATCGGCGTTTGCCGGTAAGGGTCGAAAGCACGCCCGGCGACGTGCGCGAGTTTCTCCGCGACAAAGGGCGGCCGCGCAGTGGTCACGCCCGTTTCACTGATATTGCGCTGGGTCGCCCAGGCCACCAGGCGTGCGGTCGGCAGCGCCGAATGGCGGCCTTGGGACGGGCCCATGCCGACGGTGGAGTAGCGCTTCACCAACTGCACATCGCGGTAGCCGATGCGGGTGGCGTTGACGATGTCCGCCACTTGCAGGTCTTCGTCAAAGTCGACGAAGTCCTTGCCCTTGGGGTGCGGGAAGATCGGCCAGTTGAAGTTGACCTGGGCTTCGCTGCGCAACGGCACTTGCGCGAGGGTCGCGTTCAAGCCGAGGGCGCGCGCGATATCGGCGGCGGCGTTGTTGGCATCCACCAGCACATTGTCCAGATGGTGTTGACCGTTGACCGAACCGGCGACGTTCAGGTTGCGCGGCAGGCCGCTGAGGCTGAACGCAGCACGCTGGTCGTCATAGGCGAGCTTGCCGCCAGCCTGGCACAGCAGCTGATAGACCGGCATGTAGCCGCCGGACATGCACAGCAGGTCGCAGTCGATCACCTGTGCGCTGTCGCTGACCTGACCCTGGCCGGTGATCTGGCGCACGTCGACGCCCCTCACATGGCGCATGCCTTTTTCATGCAAGGCTTCGAACACGGTGCTGTTGCTGATGCACGCGATCTTGCGTTGTGCCAGGGCTCCCGGCAGGGCTTTGTCGGCAGGGGCGTGGCGCAGGTCGATCACGGCGGCCACGTGCACGCCCTGGTCATGCAGGTCGAGGGCGGCGAGGTAGCCGTCATCGTTGCCGGTCAGCACCACTGCGCGTTTGCCCGGCTTGACCGCGTAGAGCTTCATCAGGCGTTGTGCGGCGCTGGTCAGCATCACGCCTGGCAAATCGTTATTGCGGAAAATCACCGGCTGGTCGAATGAACCGCTGCACACCAGGCACTGCTGCGCGCGCACTTTGTACAAGCGTTTGCCCTGGATCACCGGCAGGTAATTATCGGCAAACCAGGCGTTGCAGGTAGCGTCGGTGAGCACCTGGATATTCGCGTGTTGCTGCACTGCGCCGAGCAGTTCGTGGCGCAGGCTGTCGGCGCGGGTGCCGGCGATATCGAAGCGCGCGTAAGTCAGCGAGCCACCGAGGATGGGCTGTTGCTCGATCAGCAATACCTTGGCCCCGGCATTCGCGGCGGTCAGGGCCGCCTGCAAACCGGCAGGCCCGGCGCCGATCACCGCCAGGTCGGTAAACAGGTAGGCCTTGTCGTAATACTCGGGCTGGAATGTCAGGTCGAGTACACCCAGGCCGGCCTTTTTGCGAATGATCGGCTCCCAGACTTTCCACATGCCCTTGGGCTTGTAGAACGAGCGGTAGTAGAAACCCACCGGCATGAACTTGGAGAATTTGCCGAGGTAGGCGTCCTTGTCGTGGTCCAGCGAGCCGTTGACGTTCTGCGCGCTCACCGCCAAGCCGTGGGTCAGCGCGTGAACATCGGCCAGCACATTGGGTTCGCGGGGCAGTTGCACCAGGCTATTGGCGTCCTGGCCGGCCATGCTCAGCGGGCCGCGCGGGCGGTGGTATTTGAACGAACGGGACATCAAAAAGCGCCCGTTGGCGAGCAACGCACTGGCGATGCTGTCGCCCTGCAAGCCTTGGTAGGCGTGGCCATCAAAGCTGAAATCGAGGGCTTGGTCGCGTTGGATCAGCAAGCCCATGGGGGCGGGAAGGCGGTTCATCCGGCGATCTCCTTGGCGGTGTTGAAGTCGACGCGGGTGCTGAACAATTCCTTGGGGTCGAAGGTGCGCTGGATTTCATCGGTGACGGTATGGCGTTCGGCGAGGAACCAATAGCTGGACGGCGTGTGCATCCACCATTCGCGCACCACGCCGGCGAGGTTGTCGGTGTTGAACACGTAGTCGGCCCATTCGGTGTCGCTGCAGTTGACCGGGTCGGGCATGGGCTTGAACTCGCCGCCGTAGGTGAACTCGCTGATATTGCGCGGCCCGTTGAGCGGGCACATCATGATTTTCATAGTCCGCTCTCCATCAGTGACTGGCCGCCGTGGCGCCCATTTCATTGACTTGCTGGAAGGTCGAGAAACGTTCGAGGCCGAACGGCTTGATCAGCGCCGGCACCTTGCCGCCGCTGGCGACCAGCTCGGCCATGGTCTTGCCGCAAATCGGCGTGGCCTTGAAACCCCAGGTGCCCCAGCCGGCGTCGAGGTAGTAATTGTTCACCGGCGACAGGCCCATGATCGGGCTGTAGTCCGGCGTCATGTCGGTGATCCCGGCCCACTGGCGCATCAACTTGGCGTTGGCCAGGAACGGGAACATTTCGATGGCGTGGGCCAGCAGGCTTTCCTTCAAGTCCAGGGTCGAGCGCGTGTTGAACAGCGGGTAGGGGTCGGAGCCACCACCGAACACCACTTCGCCACGGCTGGTTTGCTGCACGTAGCAGTGCAGGGCCGACGAGCTCACCAGCGGGTCGAGGAACGGCTTGAACGGCTGGGTGACCATGGCTTGCAGCGGGAACGTCTGGATCGGCGAACGGATGCCGGCCTTGGCCATCAGCAACGAGCTGTGCCCGGCAATCGCCTGCACCGCACAACCACACTTAATCGTGCCGCGATTGGTTTTGACGGCGGTGATGGTGCCGTTCTCAATGACCAGGTCCTGCACTTCGGTGAGCTGGTGGATTTCCACGCCGCGCTTGGCCGCCTGCTTGGCGTAACCCCAGGCCACGGCGTCATGGCGCGCGGTGGCGCCGTCGATATGCCAGAGCCCGGCGATCACCGGCAAGTGGCCGGGGTCGAGGTTGAGGCTGGGCACCAGCTCGCGGATCTGCTGGCGGTCGATCATCTCGGTACGCCCGCCGAAGTGCTTGTTGACCTCGGCGCGCTGGCGAAACGAACGCACCGTGGCGTCGGTGTGCGCCAGGGTCAGTTGGCCGCGTTCGGAGTACATGATGTTGAAGTCGAATTCGTTGGACAGCGACTGGAACATCTTCACTGACTCGGCGTAAAACTTGACGCCCTCGCTGGTCAGGTAATTGGAGCGGATTACTGCGGTGTTGCGCGCGGTATTGCCGCCGCCCAGGTAGCCCTTTTCCAGCACCGCAATGTTGCTGATGCCGTGGTACTTGGCCAGGTAATAGGCGGTCGCCAGGCCGTGGCCGCCGGCGCCGATGATCACCACGTCGTAGCTCGCCTTGAGCGCTTTGGGCGGCGGCAGATCCACCTCCACCGGGTATTCCGAACTCAGCCCGTATTTCAGTAGATTGAATGGCATACGGCCTCCGATTGGCTGCGTAGGGCATGGTGTTGCGCAAGGGCTGCGGTCACGGTGTTTTTCATCAGGAACGCGATGGTCATCGGCCCGACACCGCCGGGCACCGGGGTGATGGCGGCGACATGGGGCAGGGCGCTGTCGAAGTCGACATCCCCCACCAGGCGGCTGCGGCCATCGTCGTCGATGCGGTTGATGCCGACGTCGATCACCACTGCGCCGGGCTTCAACCAGCTCGCGTCGATCAGGCGTGCGCGGCCGACGGCGGCGATCACGATATCGGCCTGGCGGCACAGGGCCTGGGCGTTGTGGCTGCGTGAGTGCAATACGGTCACCGAGCAATCGGCCTTGAGCAGCAGGGCGGCCATGGGTTTGCCGACGATGTTCGAGCGGCCGATCACCACCGCGTGTTTGCCGCGCAGGTCGCCGCAGGTTTGCTCCAGCAGGTACAGGCAGCCGCTGGGCGTGCAGGGTGTGAGCACCGGGCGGCCCTGGCTGAGGCCGCCGACGTTCTGGCTGTGAAAGCCGTCCACGTCCTTGTCCGGCGCGATGGCCTCCAGGGCGCGCAGTTCGTCCATCTGTGGCGGCAGTGGCAATTGCAGGAGGATGCCGTTAACCGCCGGGTCGGCGTTCAACTGGCCGATCAGGATCAACAGTTGTTCGGTGCTGGTGTCGCTGGGCAACCGATGTTCCAGGGAGTGAATCCCCACCTCATCGGCGCGCAGGATCTTGTTGCGCACGTAGACCTGGCTGGCCGGGTCGGCGCCGACCAGGATCACCGCCAGGGCCGGTTGAATAGCCTGTTCACGCAGACGCGTCACGTCCTCGCGGACTTGCAGCAGCACCTGCGCGGCAGCGGCTTTGCCGTCGATCCATTTATGCGCATTCACCGGAACACCACCGTGCGGTCCTGGTTAAGGAAAACCCGGTGTTCCAAGTGGTATTTGACCGCCTTGGACAGGGCTACGGTTTCGGTGTCACGGCCGATGGCGACCAGGTCGTCGGGCTTGTAGACGTGGTCCACGCGCTGCACTTCCTGCTCGATGATCGGCCCCTCGTCGAGGTCGCTGGTGACGTAGTGCGCAGTGGCGCCGATCAGCTTGACCCCGCGTTGGTAGGCCTGGTGGTAGGGCTTGGCGCCTTTGAAACCGGGCAGGAACGAATGGTGAATATTGATCGCCCGTCCCGACAGTTGCCGACACAGGTCATCGGAGAGGATCTGCATGTAGCGCGCCAGCACCACCAGCTCGGTGCGGGTGTCGTCGACGATCTTCATCAGCTCGGCTTCCTGCGCGGCTTTGTTGTCCTTGCTCACCGGCAGGTAGATAAAGCGAATGCCCTCGCGCTCGGCCATGGGCCGCAGGTCGAGGTGGTTGGAGACGATGGCGGTGATGGTCATGTCCATCTCGCCTTTGTGGTAGCGGTAGAGCAGGTCGGTGAGGCAGTGGTCGAACTTGCTGACCATCAGCATCACGCGCATGGGTTCGCGGGTGTTGTGCAGTTCCCACTGCATGTCGAAAGCTTGGGCGACGTCGGCGAAACCGTCCTTGATCTGTTGCAAATTGCCTTCGTGGCCGTCGTTGAAGCGGAACACGGCGCGCATGAAGAAGCGGCCGCTGAAGTCGTCATCGAATTGCGCCATCTCCCCGATGTAGCAGGCGTTGTCTGCCAGGTAGGTGGTCACGGCTGCCACGATGCCGGACACCGCGGGGCAGGTGACCTTGATGATGAAGTGGTTTTTTTCGTGTTGCATGACACGTCCTCGGGGATGATGGCGGCAGCTCATCGCATAGCGAAAAAATGTCTGAGGACAGCTGGCTCGTTCCGTGAGCGCGTTTTCTTGTTGGGAATAAAATATTCCTGTGGGTGCTTTATAGGGGAATGGGGGCGGGGCGTCTAGTGGGTTTGGGAAAGTTTTTTAACTGGGGGGAATTTTTTTGCCTGGGCTACCACGGATTCAAGCCTGCGTCAGGCCAGCGTGTCTGGTGTACGCGTTTAAAACTGTGGGAGGGGGCTTGCCCCCGATCAGGTTGGGTCAGTTGATGCATCGGGTGACTGACACGCCTTCATCGGGGGCAAGCCCCCTCCCACCGATCACTCCTTATCCCCCCCATAATTCATAATCGACAGCAGCCGAATCGGCACCTGCACCAATTGCTCCGGCCCGTGGGGAATCTCCCCCTCAAACGTCAAGCTGTCCCCAGCCTCCATCCGATACAACTGGTTCCCATGCCGGTAAATCAACTCCCCCTCCAGCAAATGCAAAAACTCCGTCCCCGGATGGGCAAAGGTCGGAAACTCCTCGCTGGCATCGTCCATGCTCACCATGTACGCCTCGAAGCTCTTCTTCGGCCCGCGCGTATGGTTGAGCAGGTGATAGGTATGCCCCTTCTCGGTCCCCCGGCGCACCACTTCCATCCCTTGGTCAGCCTTGACCAGCAAGGCGCTGCCGTCCTGCTGGTCATATTCACTGAACAACTTCGAGAGCGGCAGCCCCAGCACGTCACACAAACGGCTCAGCGTATCGAGGCTGGTGGACACCTGGGCGTTTTCGATCTTGCTCAACATGCCCTGGCTGATATCGGCAATCTTTGCCACGTCGGACAGCTTCAGGTCCTGGGCCTGGCGCTGGCGTTTGATCTGCAGCCCCAGGTATTGCTCGAGCTTGAGGCGCGGGGCGGTTTCGGTGGACATGATCATCGGCTCCTGCACGGTTTCCGTTCAGTAATATTATTTTCGCACTGGGAAAGTGCAAGGTCTGGCTCTTGAAGGCCACCCCACGTCGAGTATTCCTGCGGGGAAAAGAATTTTCCCATATATACAGCACAAAAGCGCCTCCAACGGCATCGCTCGCGAATCTGGCAAGGCTATTGCATTCCTATTGGGAAACTAACTTTCTTTTTAGGAATAAAAAGACAGCCTAGGCCCACCCACACGGTTTTGCCTTTCGCGAGGAGTGACACGCAATGTTGCCAGCAGAAACCCAGCGCATCATCGACAAGCACGGAATCAAATACGTGCTTGCGCAGTTTGTGGATATACACGGTGCGGCCAAGACCAAATCGGTACCGATCTGTGGGCTCAAGACGGTCGCCGAAGAGGGCGCGGGGTTTGCCGGATTTGCCATCAGCGGCATGGGCATGGAGCCTCACGGGCCGGACTTTATGGCGCGTGGCGATCTGTCGACATTGACCCCGGTGCCCTGGCAGCCGGGTTACGGGCGCGTGGTGTGCGTCGGCCATGTCGACGGCAAGCCCCATCCCTACGACAGCCGCTACGTATTGCAGCAACAGGTGCAGCGCCTGCAAGACAAAGGCTGGACGCTGAACACCGGCCTCGAACCCGAATTCAACCTGATGCGCCGCGACGAAAAGGGCACGCTGCAACTGGTCGACCCCAGCGACAACCTCGACAAGCCTTGCTACGACTACAAAGGCCTGTCGCGTTCGCGGGTGTTCCTGGAACGCCTGACCGAAGCCTTGCAGGCGGTGGATTTCGAGGTCTATCAAATCGACCATGAAGACGCCAACGGCCAGTTCGAGATCAACTACACCTACAGCGATGCCCTGACCTCGGCCGACCGTTTCACCTTTTTTCGCATGGCGGCCGGCGAGATCGCCAATGACCTGGGAATGATCTGTTCCTTCATGCCCAAGCCCGACCCGAAACGCGCCGGCAATGGCATGCACTTTCACCTCTCGATCAGCAGCGCCGAGAACAAAAACCTGTTCCATGACGCCAGTGACCCGAGCGGCATGGGCCTGTCGAAACTGGCTTATCACTTCGCAGCCGGCCTGCTCGCCCATGGCCCCGCGCTGTGTGCGTTTGCCGCACCGACGGTCAACTCCTACAAGCGCCTGGTGGTGGGCAACTCGTTGTCGGGTGCCACCTGGGCCCCGGCCTTTATCGCGTTTGGCGCCAACAACCGCTCGGCCATGGTGCGCGTGCCTTACGGGCGCCTGGAATTTCGTCTGCCGGATGCCGGCTGCAACCCGTACCTGGTCAGCGCCGCGATCATCGCCGCCGGCCTGGACGGCATCGACCGCCAGCTGGAAATCGACCACGTCTGCAACGAAAACCTCTACAGCCTGAGCCTCGAGCAGATCGCCGAGCGCGGCATCAAGACCCTGCCGCAGTCGCTCAAGGAAGCCTGCGACGCGCTGGAAGCCGACGCGTTGTTCGCCGAGGTGCTCGGCCCGCAGATCGTCGGCGAGTTCATCAAGCTCAAGCGCATGGAATGGGTGGAATACAGCCGCCATGTGAGCGACTGGGAAATCCAGCGCTATACCGAATTTTTCTGACACCGTGTGACGGAGACTGGATATGTGTGGAATCGTAGGCCTGTACCTGAAAAACCCTCGGCTTGAGCCGCAACTCGGCAAGCTGTTTGAACCCATGCTGCAGGCCATGACCGACCGTGGCCCGGACAGCGCGGGCTTTGCCATCTATGGTGATGAAGTCGCCGACGGCTGGGTCAAGCTGACCCTGCAAGCCACCACCGAAGCCTTCGACTGGAAAGCCTTGATGGGCGAACTGGAAGGGCGCCTGGGCTGCTCGCTGGACTGGTTTCAGAACGCCAGCGCCGCCGTGTTGAAGATCCACGCCGACGAGGCGCCAGTGCGCCTGGCCCTGGCCGAATTGGCGCCGAGCGTGCGCATCATGAGCGCCGGGCAGAGCATCGAGATCCTCAAGGGAATGGGCTTGCCCGAGGAGATTTCCCAGCGCTTCGGCCTGGCGAGCATGCAGGGCAGCCACATCATCGGCCACACCCGCATGGCCACCGAAAGCGCGGTGACCATGGAAGGCAGCCACCCGTTTTCCACCGGCGCCGACCTGTGCCTGGTGCACAACGGCTCGCTGTCCAACCACTTCCGCCTGCGCCAGGAGCTCAAGCGCGAAGGCATCCATTTTGAAACCGACAACGACACCGAAGTCGCCGCCGGCTACCTGACCTGGCGCCTGCAACAGGGCGACTCGCTCAAGCAAGCCCTCGACCATTCCCTGGAGGATCTCGACGGTTTCTTCACCTTCGCCATCGGCACGCGCAACGGCTTTGCGGTGATCCGCGACCCGATCGCGTGCAAGCCGGCGATCCTCGCCGAGACCGACGACTACGTCGCCATGGCCTCCGAGTACCAGGCGCTGTCGAGCCTGCCGGGCATCGAAAACGCACGTATCTGGGAGCCGGCACCGGCCACGTTGTACATCTGGGAACGCGAGACAGCAGCTTAAGGAGCGCACACATGAAAACCATCGACCTTTCCACCGCCACCGTGCGTGACCTTAACCAGGCGCTGCACGCCCAAGTCGTCGACAGCGAGTGGCGCGTCACCCATTCCAACGGCAAGCACAACCTCGCGGTGGGCGTGAACCAGCCGGTGTCCATCGATATCGAGGGCCACGCCGGCTACTACTGCGCTGGGATGAACCAACAGGCTTCGATCACCGTGCACGGCAATGTCGGCGTGGGCTGCGCCGAGAACATGATGTCCGGCTCGGTGCGCGTCAAAGGCAGCGCGTCCCAGGCGGCCGGGGCCACGGCCCATGGTGGCTTGCTGGTGATTGAAGGCGACGCGGGCGCGCGCTGCGGTATCTCCATGAAGGGCATCGACATCGTCGTGGGCGGCAGCATCGGCCACATGAGCTGCTTCATGGGCCAGGCCGGGCGCCTGGTGGTGTGCGGCGATGCTGGCGATGCGCTGGGCGATTCGCTGTACGAAACCCACATCTACGTCAAAGGCACGGTCGAGTCACTGGGCTCGGACTGCATCGAAAAAGAGATGCGCAGCGAACACCTGCAAGAACTCCAGGAGCTGCTCGACCGCGCCGGGTTTGTGCATCAGGCGGCGGACTTCAAGCGCTACGGTTCGGCGCGCCAGCTCTATAACTTCAAAGTCGACAACGCCTCCGCGTACTGATCAGGAGCTCCACCATGACTGAACAAACCCCTCCGGTCCTGCGCGAGTCGGCCACCTTCGACCGCCTGACCATCCAGGAAATCCAGCGTGCCGCCGAAACCGGTATCTACGATATTCGCGGTGGCGGCACCAAGCGCAAGCTGCCGCATTTCGATGACTTGCTGCTGCTCGGCGCCAGCGTGTCGCGCTACCCGCTGGAAGGCTATCGCGAGAAATGCGGCACCGACGTGATCCTCGGCAACCGCTTCGCCAAGAAGCCGATCCACTTGAAGATCCCGGTGACCATCGCCGGCATGAGTTTCGGTGCGTTGTCGGCCAACGCCAAGGAGGCCCTCGGCCGTGGCGCGACCATCGCGGGCACCAGCACCACCACCGGTGACGGCGGCATGACCCCGGAAGAGCGCGGCCAGTCCCAGCACCTGGTGTATCAGTACTTGCCGTCGCGCTACGGCATGAACCCGGATGATTTGCGCAAGGCCGACGCCATCGAGATCGTCCTCGGCCAGGGTGCCAAGCCTGGCGGTGGCGGCATGTTGCTCGGCATGAAAGTCACCGAGCGCGTGGCCGGCATGCGTACCTTGCCGATTGGCGTGGACCAGCGCAGCGCCTGCCGCCACCCGGACTGGACCGGCCCGGATGACTTGGCGATCAAGATTGCCGAGCTGCGCGAAATCACCGATTGGGAAAAACCGATCTACGTGAAAATCGGCGCCAGCCGTCCATATTACGACGTGAAGCTGGCGGTCAAGGCGGGTGCCGATGTGATCGTGCTCGACGGCATGCAGGGCGGCACGGCGGCTACCCAGGAAGTGTTTATCGAACACGTCGGCATCCCAATTCTGTCGGCCATCCCGCAAGCGGTACAGGCTTTGCAGGAGATGGGCATGCACCGCAAGGTCCAGTTGATCGTGTCGGGCGGGATTCGCAACGGTGCGGATGTGGCCAAGGCCATGGCGATGGGCGCGGACGCGGTCGCCATCGGCACGGCGGCGCTGATTGCCCTGGGCGATAACCACCCACGGCTGGACGCGGAACTGAAAAAAATCGGCTCGGCCGCCGGCTTCTACGACGACTGGCAGAACGGCCGCGACCCGGCCGGGATCACCACCCAGGACCCGGAGCTGTCCAAGCGCCTCGACCCGGTGGAAGGCGGGCGCCGTTTGGCCAACTACCTGCGGGTGATGGTGCTGGAGGCGCAGACCATGGCGCGTGCCTGCGGCAAGTCGCACCTGCACAACCTCGACCCCGAGGACCTGGTGGCGCTGACGGTGGAATCGGCCGCCATGGCCCGTGTGCCGTTGGCGGGCACCCGCTGGATTCCCGGTTCCGGCTACTGAAACACCCCCCCCTGCAGCAGCCGGCTTGCCGGCTCCTGCAGGGTTCTGCGCCTATCAACGCTTTTAAGAGACCTCAACGGTCCGTTGCTGTGCCACTTGCTCACTGCCAGACACTTCCCATTTCTTTCGCAGGAGCTTTGATATGGTCAATCGTCTTCTCGGCAAATCCCGCTTCGGGTTACTCGCAGCCAGTGCCTTCGCGCCCTTGGCGCAGGCCGCCGATGCACCCACTTTGAACACCGGCAGCACCGCCTGGATGATCACCGCCGCGGTGCTGGTGCTGTTCATGTGCTTGCCGGGCCTCGCCTTGTTCTACGGCGGTCTGGTGCGCGCGAAAAACATGCTCTCGCTGTTCACCCAGTGCTTTGGCGTCGCCGGCCTGGTGGGCGTGCTGTGGGTGATTTACGGCTACAGCATGGTGGTCGACACCACCGGCATGGTCGAGGGGCAGGTGACGTTCAACAGCTTCGTCGGCGGTTTGAGCCGCGCCTTCCTGGCGGGCATGACCCCCGAGAGTCTGGTGGGGGATATTCCGGAAGGGGTGTTCGTGACCTTTCAGATGACCTTCGCGATCATCACCCCGGCGCTGATCGCCGGGGCCTTTGCCGAGCGCATGAAGTTCTCGGCGGCGCTTTTGTTCATGGCCCTGTGGTTCACCCTGGTGTATGCCCCGGTGGCGCATATGGTCTGGGGCGGTTCGGGGGCATTGATGCATAACTGGGGCGTGCTCGATTTTGCCGGCGGCACCGCCGTGCACATCAACGCCGGTGTGGCCGCGCTCGCCGCGTGCCTGATCCTCGGCAAGCGCAAGGGCTACCAGAACACGCCGATGCCCGCACACAACCTGAGCCTGACCATGGTCGGCGCGGCGATGCTCTGGGTCGGCTGGTTCGGTTTCAATATCGGCTCCGGGGGCGGGCTCAGCGGCCTGTCCGGGATTGTCATGCTCAATACCCAACTGGGCGCGTGCGCCGGGATTCTCGGCTGGATGTTCACCGAATGGTTCAAGGTCGGCAAGCCGAGCGCCCTGGGCCTGGCCAGCGGTGCACTGGCCGGTTTGGTCGGCATTACCCCGGCGTGCGCTTATGTGGGCGTCGGCGGCGCCTTGGCCATCGGCTTGCTGTGCGGGGTGTTCTGCTATTTGAGCGTGACCGTGCTGAAGCGCCGCTTCGGCTACGACGACAGCCTCGACGTGTTCGGCTTGCACGGCATCGGCGGCATGATCGGCGCGGTGTTGACCGGCGTGTTCTGCGTACCGTCGATGGGCGGCCTGGTAGAAGGCGTGAGCATGGGCGCCCAGGTGGTGGCACAGATCAAGGGTGTGCTGCTGACCACGGTGTATTGCTTTGTGGTCAGCTGGGTCATTCTCAAGGTGGTGAATGCCCTGGTTGGTCTGCGGGCCCATGAATCGGTGGAAGAGATGGGGTTGGACCTCGCCGAGCATAATGAGCGGGCCTACAACCACTGATCATCCGATTGCATGAATGCAGGTCAATAATGTGGGAGCGGGCTTGCTCGCGAA
>NZ_JBAWDE010000009.1:0-69091 GCF_049590575.1 Pseudomonas sp. | reverse complement strand
GGGTCAGCAGGCCGGCTTCGTTGAACTGGCGCGCCACGTGAGCGGCACGCCGCCAGTTTTCGGTGCGCCCGGCACGGTCCTGCGGCAGCCCTTTGTTCAGGTCGTGACGCAGGTTCTGGCCATCCAGTACGAACACTGCACGGCCCATGTCGAACAGCTTGCGCTCAACCGCGTAGGCCAAGGTGCTTTTGCCCGCGCCCGACAGCCCGCTGAACAACACGGTGGCCGGTTGCTGGCCGAAACGCTGGGCGCGCTCTTCGGTGGCTACGTGCGCAAGGCTGCCGTGCTGCGCAGCACCGCCATGGCTGACCGGTGGCGCGATGATCATGCCCGCAGCCACGGTGCCATTGGTCAGGCGGTCGATGACGATGAACGCACCCGTGGTGCGGTTGCTGTCATAGCCGTCCAACGCGATGGCGGCGTCGAGGCTGACCTTGACCCGGCCAATCTCGTTCAGCTGCAGCGAACTTGCCGGGCCTTCGGCCAGGGTGTTCACGTCCACGCGGTGCACGATGCTGGTAATGGAACCCGGCACGTAGCTGGTGGCGCGCTTGATGTCGTATTTCTTGCCCGGCAGCATCGGCTCTTCAGCCATCCACACCAGCATGGCGTCGAAGGCGTCCGTCACTTGCGGCACGTTGTCGGCATGCACCAGCAAGTCGCCACGGGAGATGTCGATCTCGTCTTCCATGGTCAGGGTCACGGCCTGGCCTGGGCCGGCGTGCTCCAGTTCACCTTCGAAGGTGACGATGGATTTGACGCGGCTGCTCTTGCCCGACGGCAGCACCACGACTTCGTCGCCCTTGTGCACGATGCCGCTGGCCAGGGTGCCGGCGAAACCACGGAAGTTCAGGTTCGGCCGGTTGACGTACTGCACCGGGAAACGCAGGTCGGTGTAGTTGCGGTCGTTGGCGATCTCGACGCTTTCGAGAATCTCCATCAGCGACTGGCCGGTGTACCACAGCGAACGCTCGCTCTTGTTCACCACGTTGTCGCCCTTGAGGGCCGACATCGGCACGAATGCCATGGTGCTCGGCTTGAAGGCGATGCCCTCGGCGAACTTCAGGTAATCAGCCTTGATCTGCTCGAAGATGCTCTGGTCAAAGCCGTTGATGTCCATCTTGTTGACGGCCACCACGATGTGTTTGATGCCCAGCAACGAAGCGATAAAGCTGTGGCGACGGGTCTGGGTCTGCACGCCGTAGCGGGCGTCGATCAGGATGATCGCCAGGTCGCAGGTGGACGCGCCGGTGGCCATGTTGCGGGTGTACTGCTCATGGCCGGGGGTGTCGGCGATGATGAATTTGCGCTTGGCGGTGGAGAAGTAGCGGTAGGCCACATCGATGGTGATGCCCTGCTCGCGCTCGGCCTGCAGGCCGTCGACCAGCAAGGCCAGGTCGATGTCATCGCCGGTGGTGCCGGACTTCTTCGAATCGCGGGTGATGGCTTCCAGGTGATCTTCGTAGATCATCTTGGAGTCGTGCAGCAGGCGCCCGATCAGGGTGCTCTTGCCGTCATCGACGTTGCCGCAGGTCAGGAAGCGCAACATTTCCTTGCGCTCGTGCTGGCCCAGGTAGGCGAGGATGTCCTCGCTGATCAAATCAGATACGTGCGACATGACAGCCCCTTAGAAATAGCCTTGACGTTTTTTATCTTCCATCGAGCCTGCGCCATCGTGGTCGATGACACGGCCCTGGCGCTCGGAAGTTCGCGTCAGGAGCATTTCCTGAATGATGTCCGTCAGCGTCTCGGCTTCGGACTCCACCGCGCCCGTCAACGGGTAGCAGCCAAGGGTGCGGAAACGTACTTTCTTTTTGACGATTCGGGCTTTGTCTTCGTCGGACAAGTGCTCGAGGATGCGGTCGTCGTCGATCATGATCAACGTGCCGTTCTTCTCGATCACGTCGCGCTCGGCGGCGAAATACAGCGGCACAATCGGGATGCCTTCCAGGTAGATGTACTGCCAGATGTCCAGCTCGGTCCAGTTGGACAGCGGGAACACACGGATCGATTCACCCTTGTTGACGTTGCCGTTGTAGACGTTCCACAGCTCCGGGCGCTGGTTTTTCGGGTCCCAGCGGTGTTTGCTGTCGCGGAACGAGTACACGCGCTCTTTGGCGCGGGATTTCTCTTCATCGCGACGGGCACCGCCGAACGCTGCGTCGAAACCATGCTTGTCCAGCGCCTGCTTGAGGCCCTCGGTCTTCATGATGTCGGTGTGCTTGGCGCTGCCGTGGGTGAACGGGTTGATGCCCTGCGCCACGCCGTCCGGGTTGACGTGGGTGATCAGGTCCAGGCCCAGCTCCTCGACCATTTTGTCGCGGAACTTGTACATTTCCTGGAATTTCCAGCGTGTGTCGACGTGCATCACCGGGAACGGCAGCTTGCCCGGGAAGAAGGCCTTGCGCGCCAGATGCAGCATCACGGCGGAGTCTTTACCGATCGAGTAGAGCATCACCGGGTTGTCGAACTCGGCGGCGACCTCGCGGATGATGTGGATGCTTTCCGCCTCCAGCTGTTTCAGATGCGTCAGTTTGTCGACCATGGTTACTCACGGAAAAACGATCTTATGGACGGCCAGCGGGCCGTGTTCGAGCGGGGCATGCTAGCACAGCACCTTCTTCTATTCAGGGCGCGGACTAGATCGAAACGGTATATGAATATGCTCCCGAGTTTGGCTCTTGGTGGGAGGGGGCTTGCCCCCGAAGGCGGTGTGTCAGCCACACATGTATCAACTGACAGCCTGCTATCAAGCCCCCTCCCACATTTGAACCCGATTGTTAATCAGATCGGGTTGGGGCAGTCGATGAACAAATGCTCCAGGGCGAAGCGCCGCGCCAGGTAATCGCCCAATGCCTGCACGCCATAGCGCTCAGTCGCGTGGTGGCCGGCGGCGATAAAGCTGATGTCGTTTTCGCGGGCGCTGTGGAAGGTCTGCTCCGACGCTTCACCGCTCAGGTACAGGTCGACGCCCGCGGCAATCGCATCGTCGATATAGCCCTGGCCTCCACCGGTGCACCAGCCGACGCGGCGGATCATCTCGCTGCCTTCGATCAGCAGCGGCTCACGGCCCATGACTTCCTGCACCCGCCGCGCAAAGTCACGCGGCGACAAGGGCTCGGCGAGGGAGCCGACCAGGCCGACGATCTTCGGGTTGCTCGGGTCCAGCGGGCCCTCGACGGTGATGTCCAACTGCCGGGCCAACTGCACGTTATTGCCGACGTCGGGGTGCAGGTCCAGCGGCAGGTGGTAGGCCAGCAGGCTGATGTCGTGCTTGAGCAAGGTTTTCAGGCGGCGCTGCTTCATGCCCGTGATGCAGGGGTTTTCGCCTTTCCAGAAATAACCGTGATGCACCAGGATCAAATCGGCCTGGGCTTCGACGGCGGCATCCAGCAGGGCCTGGCTGGCAGTCACGCCGCTGACGATGCGCATCACCTGCGGCCGGCCCTCGACCTGCAGGCCATTGGGGCAATAATCGGCAATTTTTGCACTGCCCAGGTAGCGGTCAGCTTCCTCGACGAGGGTGGTAAGGGGGACGGCCATAAAAGACTCCTAAATATCCCGTTCCGAGGCGCTCGCAGCCTCGTATAATGCGCGACATTATGGGCGCTCTCCCGCCCCCTGCAACCTGTCAGGACTTACTTGATGCTCAAGGCACTGCGTTTTTTTGGATGGCCATTGCTGGCTGGCGTGCTGATCGCGATGCTGATTATTCAGCGTTATCCCCAGTTGGTCGGCTTACCCAGCTTTGATGTAAACCTGCAACAGGCCCCGCAAACCAGCGCGGTGGTGCAAGGCCCGGTGACCTACGCCGACGCGGTGACCATCGCGGCCCCGGCCGTGGTCAACCTGTACACCACCAAAGTCATCAACAAACCGGCCCATCCATTGTTTGAAGACCCACAGTTCCGTCGCTATTTCGGCGACAACGGGCCCAAGCAGCGCCGCATGGAATCCAGCCTGGGTTCCGGCGTGATCATGAGCCCTGAGGGCTACATCCTCACCAACAACCACGTGACCACCGGCGCCGACCAGATTGTGGTGGCCCTGCGTGACGGCCGCGAAACCCTGGCCCGTGTGGTCGGCAGCGACCCGGAAACCGACCTCGCGGTACTGAAAATCGATTTGAAAAGCCTGCCTTCGATCACCCTCGGCCGCTCCGACGGCCTGCGTGTGGGTGACGTCGCATTGGCCATCGGCAACCCGTTCGGGGTCGGCCAGACAGTGACCATGGGCATCATCAGCGCCACCGGGCGTAACCAATTGGGGCTCAACAGCTACGAAGACTTCATCCAGACCGACGCGGCGATCAACCCGGGTAACTCCGGCGGTGCGCTGGTGGATGCGAATGGCAACCTGACCGGCATCAATACCGCGATTTTTTCCAAGTCCGGCGGCTCACAGGGCATCGGCTTTGCGATCCCGGTAAAGCTCGCGATGGAAGTGATGAAGTCGATCATCGAGCACGGCCAGGTCATTCGCGGCTGGCTGGGGATTGAAGTACAGCCGCTGACCAAGGAACTGGCCGAGTCCTTTGGCCTGACCGGGCGCCCTGGCATCGTGGTCGCCGGGATTTTCCGTGACGGCCCGGCACAAAAGGCCGGCCTGCAACTGGGGGATGTGATCCTGAGCATCGACGGCGCACCCGCCGGCGATGGCCGCAAATCGATGAACCAGGTTGCACGGATCAAGCCGACCGACAAGGTGGCAATCCAGGTGATGCGCAACGGCAAGGAGATCAAGCTGCTGGCGGAAATCGGCCTGCGCCCACCGCCTGCGCCGGTTAAAGAAGAGGAATAACTGTTGATGGAGCCTGCTGGCGGGCTCCTGTAACTTAATATTTCCAAAAGAATCCATTCTCATTGGTCATGTTATATTGTTTCAATATCGTTATTGGAACGCTCTATCATGCCGTCTCGAAGATTCGCCCCCATGGCTGGCCTGGCCTTGGGGCTGTTGCTCGACCCCGCCTACGCCGAAGAAAACACCGTTGAATTGGAGACCATCAGCGTCACCACCGACGCCTATGAATCCGCCACAGGGCCCGTCGAGGGATACCGCGCGACGCGCTCCGCCAGCGCGACCAAAACCGACACCGCCCTGCGCGACATCCCACAGTCCATCAGCGTGATTCCCGCCACGGTGCTCAAGGACCTGGGCAGCACCCAGGTAGAACGCGCCCTGGAGTTCGCCGGTGGCGTGTCCAAACAAAACAACTTTGGCGGCCTCACGCTCTACGAATACAGCGTGCGCGGCTTCACCACCTCAGAGTTTTACCAGGACGGCTTCAGCGCCAACCGCGGCTACCCCAGCACACCGGACGCGGCCAATATCGAACGCATTGAAGTGCTCAAAGGCCCCGCCGCCAGCCTGTACGGGCGTGGCGATCCGGGCGGCACAGTGAATATCGTCACCAAGAAACCGCAGCCGGAAGCGTTCACCACAGTGCAAACCAGCGCGGGCAGCTGGGACCGTTATCGCACGGCCGTGGATGTAAATACGCCGCTGGATGACGAAGGCCGCGTGCTGTCGCGGGTTAATCTGGCAGTAGAGGACAACCACAGCTTTCGCGATCACGTCGGCGCCAAGCGCGTGTTTGTCGCGCCGTCTTTCAGCTGGCAACTGGACCCGGACACCAGCCTATTGGTGGAAAGCGAATTCGTGCGCCACCGCTCCACCTTCGACCGAGGCATCGTCGACGCCCCTGGCGTGTCGCGCTCCACCTTCCTCGGCGAACCCAACGACGGCGACATCCGCAACCACAACAATCGCCTGCAGGCCACGCTGGAACACCATCTCAACGATGCCTGGAAACTGCGCCTGGCCAGCCACTACAAGCAAGGCAGCCTGTGGGGCGATGCGTCGGAAAGCCGCGCGCTGAATGCCGACGGCCACACCGTCAACCGCCGCTACCGCGAACGCTCCACAGGTTGGCATGACAGCATCACCCAGCTGGAACTGCGCGGGCTGTTTGACCTGGGCAGCTGGCAGCATGAACTGCTGGTCGGCACTGAATACGAGGACTACCGCAAAAAAGAACGGGTCACCACCGTGAGCGGCAGCCCCTACGCCATCGACATCTACAACCCGGTCTATGGCCAGCCCAAACCGAATGGCGCGCGCTCCGGCACCGACTTTTTCGAGCAGACCAAAAGCCAGGCGCTGAACCTGCAAGACCAGATCATCTTTACCGACCGCCTGCGCGGCATGCTCGGTGCGCGCTTCGAGCATTTCGACCAGCGCACCGATGATTTCACCCGCAACCACATCAAGAGCCGGCAAACCCATGATGCCCTCACGCAGCGCGCGGGCCTGCTCTACCAACTGACGCCGGAAGTCGGGGTGTTCGCCAACGCCTCAACGTCGTTCAAGCCCAACAGCGGCCTGGACGCCGACGGCAAATCCTTCAAGCCGGAAGAAGGCGTGGGGTATGAAATCGGGATCAAGAGCGAGCTGTTCGACGACCGCCTCAGCGCCACTCTTGCGGCGTTCCATATCGAAAAGGAAAACGTACTCGCGCTGGACCCTGCCACCAACCTCAACCGCGCGATGGGCAAGGCACGCAGCCAGGGCCTGGACCTGCAACTGAGCGGGCAAGTGACCGATGCCGTACGGGTGATCGGCGCCTTTGCCTACATCGACGCCGAAGTGACCAAGGGTGATAAAGCCATTCCGGCAGGCAGCCGGATCCTCGGCGTGGCCAAGCGTAGCGGCAGTCTGTTGGGTGTGTATGAGTTTCAGGACGGCGCGTTGCGCGGTTCAGACCTGGGCGCGGCGTTCACCTATGTGGGTGACCGTTCCGGCGAGGCCGGCAGCAACTTCGAGCTGCCCGCCTACCACACCGTCGACCTGCTCGCGCATTACAAGGCCAGTGATACGGTCACCGTAGGCGTGAACCTCAACAACCTGTTCGATGAAAAGTACTACGAGCGCTCCTACAGCAATTACTGGGTCAACCCCGGTGAGCCACGTAACTTAACCGTCAGCCTGACCCTGAGCTTATAAGGACAATGGCGCTCGTTCACACAGGGTATTGAGCGCCGCCGCCCACTGCGGGTCATCATTCAGGCACGGCACCAGCACCAACTCCTCGCCCCCGGCCGCGCGGAACTGCTCCAGGCCGCGATCGCCGATTTCTTCCAGGGTCTCGATGCAGTCGGCGACAAACGCCGGGCACATCACCAGCAGCTTTTTCACGCCCTGTTGGGCCAGGGCCTCCAGGCGCGCTTCGGTGTAGGGTTCGATCCACTTTGCGCGGCCCAGGCGTGATTGGAAAGCCACAGACCACTTACCCTCCGGCAAACCCAGGCGCTCGGCAAAATCACGGGCGACGCTGAAACATTGCGCGCGATAGCAGGTGGCGAGCACCTCAGCAGAGGCGTTCTTGCAACAGTCAGCATCCTTGAAGCAATGCTGGCCGGTAGGGTCGAGTTTGGTCAGATGACGTTCTGGCAGGCCGTGGAAACTCAGCAGCAGGTGATCGTAATCCTGCTCCACGTACGCGCGCGCGCTCTGCGCCAGGGCGTCGAGGTATTCCGGCTGATCGTAGAACGGCTGCAGGATCGAGAACTGCACATTGAGCTTTTTGTCGCGCACCACACGCCGCGCTTCTTCGATCACCGTGGTCACCGTGCTGTCGGCAAACTGCGGGTACAAAGGCGCCAAGGTGACCTTTTGAATGCCCTGGGCAGCCAGGCGGGTCAGCGTGGTTTCAATCGACGGCTCGCCGTAGCGCATCGCCAATTCAACCGGGCCCTGGGTCCATTGCGCGGTCATCTGCTGTTGCAGGCGGCGGCTGAGCACCACCAGCGGCGAGCCCTCGTCCCACCAGATGGAGGCGTAGGCATGTGCCGACTGCTCAGGGCGCTTGATCAGGATCAGCGACACCAGCAAACGCCGCACCGGCCAGGGCAGGTCGATCACGTAAGGGTCCATCAGGAACTGATTGAGGTAGCTGCGCACATCGGCCACCGAAGTGGACGCCGGTGAACCCAGGTTGACCAGTAACAACGCGTGATCCGTCATGCAACATCCTATCTCTAGAGGCGGCTGGACAAGTCGTCCAAGGCCGCACGCAACTCAGTGAACTGAAAAGTGAAACCCGCCGCCTGCAAGCGCTCGGGAAGGGCTTTCTGCCCGCCCAGCAACAGGCCGGACAACTCGCCCAACCCCACCTTCAATGCAAAGGCCGGCATCGGCATGAACGCCGGGCGGTGCAACACCTGGCCCAGCGTCTTGGCAAACTCGCGGTTGCGCACCGGGTGTGGCGCGCAGGCATTATAAGGACCGCTGGCGTCAGGCTTGTGCAGAAGAAAATCAATCAGGCCGATTTGATCTTTTATATGCACCCACGGCATCCACTGGCGACCATTGCCGATAGGCCCACCCAGCGCAAGTTTGAACGGCAGCAACAGCCGCGACAAAAAGCCGCCCTCCGCCGCCAGCACCAGGCCGGTACGCACCAGCACTACGCGAATGCCCAAGGCTTCGGCGCGCTGGGCGGTTTCTTCCCAGGCAATGCACAACTGGCTAGGGAAATCGTCCTGCACCGGGCCGCTGGCTTCGGTCAGTTCACGCTCGCCACCGTCGCCGTACCACCCCACTGCAGAACCGGAGATCAGCACCGACGGTTTCTGCTCAAGGCCTTGAAGCCACGTCAGCAGAGTTTCAGTGAGGCTGATGCGGCTGCTCCACAACAACGCCTTGCGCTTGTGGGTCCATGGGCGGTCCGCGATCGGCGCACCGGCAAGGTTGATCACTGCGTCCACCGGGCCGATCACCTCCTGCAAACTGCCCACGCCGAGCACGTGGTCGCCGCACAGCTTGGCGACTTGTTCCGGATGACGACTCAAAACCGTCAGGCGATGGCCCTGAGCGAGCCAGTGCCGGCAGAGTTGGCGGCCGATCAAACCTGTACCGCCGGTCAGCAAAATGTGCATGGGATCCTCCTCATGTAACGTTCGCCGCCCATCACTGGTCTATTTTATAAGCAGGGATCATTTGTAATCGGGCGTGGCTTTTGTTGAAGCCTCTGCTTTAACCATAGGTCACGCCGCTGGAACTGGCCGTTAGAACAGGTAAGCCAAAACTTATACCAAAAAACAATATTGTACAGCTATTGGTGTCGGCGTAGTCTGTACCCAACGGTAAAACGAGGCCCTCCATGACTGTTCCCATCGCGATCATCGGCACCGGCATCGCCGGTCTCTCCGCCGCCCGAGCGTTACGAGACGCGGGGCACGTTGTACAACTTTTCGATAAAAGCCGCGGCAGTGGCGGCCGCATGTCCAGCAAGCGCAGCGATGCCGGCGCTTTGGACATGGGCGCGCAATACTTCACCGCCCGCGACCGGCGCTTCGTCAACGAAGTGCAGCGCTGGCAAGGCAACGGTTGGGCCGAGCAGTGGAAACCCCAACTGTATAACTTCAAGTCCGGCCAGCTCACCCCCTCCCCCGATGAACAGATCCGCTGGGTCGGCACGCCGCGCATGAGCGCGATCACCCGCGCCCTGCTCGATGACCTGCCGGTGGAGTTCGGTTGCCGCATCACTGAAGTGTTCCAGGGTAAACAACACTGGAACCTGCTCGACGCCGACGGCGAAAACCACGGCCCGTTCAGCCATGTGATCATCGCCACGCCCGCCCCCCAGGCTACCGCCCTGCTGGCTGCCGCGCCGAAGCTGGCGAGTGCCGCCGCCGGGGTGAAAATGGACCCGACCTGGGCCATCGCCCTGGCCTTCGACAAGCCGCTGGATACCCCGATGGAAGGCTGCTTCGTGCAAGACAGCGCGCTCGACTGGCTGGCACGCAACCGCAGCAAACCTGGCCGCGACACCACCCTCGACACCTGGGTATTGCACGCCACCAGCGCCTGGAGCCGGGCAAACCTGGACCTGCCCAAAGAAGCGGTGATCGAACACCTGCACGGCGCGTTCGCCGAATTGCTGCACAGCGCGATGCCGGCGCCGTCGTTCAGCCTGGCGCACCGCTGGCTCTACGCGCGACCGTCCAGCGCCCATGAGTTCGGCGTGCTGGCCGACGCCGACCTGGGCCTGTACGTGTGTGGCGACTGGTGCCTGTCGGGCCGCGTGGAAGGTGCCTGGCTCAGCGGCCAGGAAGCCGCACGCCGCTTGATCGAACACCTGCAATGAACCGCATCAATCCCGCCAAATTGCTGCTGTCGAAGTGGACAGCAGCCCATCCGCGCAACAAAGAAAAACACTTTCTGGTCACCGAGCTGTTCCGTGACGAAGAAGGCACAGTGCTGGAAATCGAACTGCAAGCGGTGCTGACCCACCGTGCAGAGCGCCTGGCTTGGCAAACCTTGCAAAACGGCGAGGCCTGGCGGATGGGCTGGAAATAGCGCCCCCTGCAAATACTTGTACAAAATATTTGACTTGTACAGCATCAAACCTATGATGAGATTTAGTTGTACAGACTTTTGATTTTGTACAGGAATTTTGCAGAGGTTTGGTCATGTCCAGCACCGGTAAGCCAAAAATCGCCATCAGCGCCTGCCTGCTCGGCGAAAACGTGCGTTTCAACGGCGGACATAAACAATCCCTGCTCTGCAGCCAGACCCTCGCCGACTACTTCGACTTCGTGCCCCTGTGCCCAGAAGTCGCCATCGGCCTGGGTATCCCCCGCGAGCCGATCCGCCTGGTCGGCGACCCCGCCCACCCGCAAGCCGTGGGCACCGTGCGTCGCGAGCTGAATGTCACCCAGCCGCTGGACGACTACGGCCAGCAGATGGCCAGTGAACACACCGACCTGTGCGGCTACATCTTTATGCAGAAGTCGCCGTCCTGCGGCCTGGAGCGGGTCAAGGTCTACCGCGACAACGGCACGCCGGTGGATGGCGGCGGGCGCGGCATCTATGCCCAGGCCTTCTGCGCCCGCCACCCCAACCTGCCGGTGGAAGAAGACGGTCGGCTGAATGACCCGGTGCTGCGGGAAAACTTCCTGACGCGTGTGTTCGTGTACGCCAGTTGGCAACAATTGCTCGCCGAGGGCCTGACCCGGCACCGCCTGCTGGCTTTCCACTCGCGCTACAAATACCTGCTGATGGCCCACAGCCCGGCGCACTACAAAAGCCTCGGCCACCTCCTGGGCAGCATGAGCAAGAGCACTCAGCTCGACGAACTGGCCGCCTGCTATTTCAGCGACTTGATGACCGGCCTGAGAAAATGCGCCACCCGCGGCACTCACACCAATGTGCTGCAACACATCAGCGGTTACCTCAAGCAGGCCATCACCGCCGATGACAAACAGGAAATGCAGACCGTAATCGGCCAATACCACCAGGGCATCGTGCCACTTGTGGTGCCGCTGACCCTGCTCAAACACCATTTTCGCCAACACCCGGACCGCTACATCGCACAGCAGGCCTACCTGCAGCCGCACCCGGAAAATCTCAGCCTGCGAAACGCGATCTAACTTATGAAAGCTGCCCTGCAAGACGAACCCGGCGAAGACATCGCCCAAGCCCTCGAAGACGGCTGGCTGCCGATTCGCGAAGTGGCGCGCCAGACCGGCGTCAACGCCGTGACCCTGCGCGCCTGGGAACGCCGCTACGGTCTGATCGTGCCCCAGCGCACGCCCAAGGGGCATCGGCTGTTCAGCGCCGAGCATGTCCAACGCATCCACACCATCCTGACCTGGCTCAATCGTGGCGTGCCGGTCAGCCAGGTAAAAAGCCTGATCGACTCCGCCCAAGCCCTTCCCGATGCCGTCGAAAACGAATGGCATGCCTTGCGCCAGAACCTGGTGAGCGCCATCAGCGACTTGACCGAGCGCCGGGTCGACGACGCCTTCAACCAGGCCATGGCGCTCTACCCGCCGCGCACCCTGTGCGAGCAATTGCTGCTACCGCTGCTGCAAGAGCTGGAGCAACGTTGGCAAGGCCAGTTCGGCGCACAGATGGAGCGGGTGTTTTTCCTGTCGTGGCTGCGCAGCAAGTTCGGCGCGCGTATTTACCACAACAACCGCCAACTGCACGGCGCGCCATTGCTTCTGGTCAACCAGTCCGACCTGCCCCTGGAGCCGCACCTGTGGCTCAGCGCCTGGCTGGCCAGCAGCGCCGATTGCCCGGTGGAGGTCTTCGACTGGCCGCTGCCCGCCGGCGAGCTGGCCCTGGCGGTGGAACACCTGAAACCAAGGGCGGTGCTGCTGTATTCGAGCAAGGCCCTCCATTTGTCGGCACTCGCAAAACTTCTGGGCGGTGTCGATTGCCCAAAGTTAATTGTCGGACCAACGGTATGCATCCATCAGGCAGAGCTGGCCGTATTAACCCGTGACACCCCGGAATTGTTCGTGGCCGAAGACCCATTGTCGGCCCATCAGATACTGATCCAGCGTGGACTTCTTTAAATGCACTTGATCTGGCTGCGCACCGACCTGCGCCTACACGACAACACCGCCCTGGCCGCCGCCTGCCAGCGAGGCCCGGTTGCGGCCGTGTACCTGATCACACCAGAGCAATGGCTGGCCCACAATGATGCACCGTGCAAAGTCGACTTCTGGCTGCGCAACCTGCAGCACCTGAGCCAGGCCCTGGGCGAACTGAACATCCCGCTGCTGATCCGCCACGCGGCGACCTGGGACCAGGCGCCCGCCGTACTCAGCACATTGTGCGGCGAGCTGTCGGTGGAGTCGGTGCATGTCAACGAGGAATACGGCATCCACGAAAGCCGTCGCGACAAGGCGGTGGCCAAGGCGCTGGAAGCCGAGGGCGTGACCTTCCACAGCTACCTCGACCAGCTGTTTTTCCAACCCGGCAGTGTGCTGACCAAGACCGGCACCTACTTCCAGGTATTCAGCCAGTTCCGCAAGGTCTGCTACACCCGCCTGCACAGCGCCTTGCCGCGCCTGGTTGCAACGCCAGAAGCCCAGCAGCCGATCAAGCTGAAAAGCGATCCGATCCCTGAACACGTCGAAGGCTTCGAACCACCCAGCGACACCCTGCGCGCCCTCTGGCCCGCCGGTGAAGACGAGGCCCGGCGGCGCCTGGATGCTTTCGCCGACCAACAGATCAGCTACTACAAAGACGAACGCGACTTCCCGGCCAAACCCGGCACCAGCCAGCTTTCCGCCTACCTTGCGGCGGGCGTGGTGTCGCCGCGCCAGTGCCTGCATGCCGCGCTGCAAACCAACCGGGGCGAGTTCGAAACTGGCGACATCGGCGCCATCACCTGGATCAACGAGCTGCTGTGGCGTGAGTTCTACAAGCACATCCTGGTGGGCTACCCGCGGGTTTCGCGGCACCGCGCGTTTCGCCCCGAGACCGAGGCGGTGGCCTGGCGCAATGCGCCCAAGGACCTCGCCGCCTGGCAGGAAGCGCGCACCGGTTTGCCGATCATCGACGCAGCGATGCGCCAATTGCTGGAAACCGGCTGGATGCACAACCGCCTGCGCATGGTGGTGGCGATGTTCCTGACCAAGAACCTGCTGATCGACTGGCGTGAGGGCGAGCGCTTCTTCATGCGCCACCTGATCGATGGCGACTTGGCGGCCAACAACGGCGGCTGGCAATGGAGTTCATCCACCGGCACCGACTCTGCGCCGTACTTCCGGATTTTCAGCCCGCTGAGCCAGTCGGAAAAATTCGACGGCGAAGGCGTGTTTATCAAGCACTGGCTGCCGGAACTGGCCGCGCTGAACAAAAAGGAAGTGCACAACCCCGAAGCAGCCGGCGGCCTGTTTGGCGTGGCGGACTACCCGCGCGCCATCGTCGACCTGAAAAAATCCCGCGAGCGCGCGCTGGCCGCCTTCCGCAGCCTGCCTTCACGTCAGGAGGTGGCTGAACATGAGTGACTTCCTGCGCCGCTTCGCCCAGGCCTTTGCCACGCTGGACAAGCACAACCTGCAGCTGCTCGACAGCCTCTACAGCAAAGACATCGCCTTCACCGACCCACTGCACGAAGTGCACGGGCTGCCGGCGCTGCACCAGTACTTCGCCGAGCTGTACGGCAACGTCAGCCAGCTGCGTTTCGACTTTCACGGGTTCGACCAGATCACCGAAGGCGAAGGCTACCTGCGCTGGAAAATGAGTTTTTGCCACCCGCGCCTGGCCAACGGCAAGGTGATCCGGGTGGAAGGCTGCTCGCACCTGTTGTGGCGCGATAACAAGGTGTATCGCCATCGTGATTATTTCGATGCCGGCGCCCTGCTCTATGAACACCTGCCAGTACTTGGCCGCGTCATCAGCTGGCTGAAAAGGAGAATGGGATGAGCCTTACACCGCCTCGCCGTTATTGGTTGACCGGTGCCAGCAGTGGCATCGGCGCGTCGCTGGCCGTGGAGCTGCTCAACAGCGGCGCCCACGTGGCGCTCAGTTCGCGCAGCAAAGGCCCGCTGGAAGCCCTGTCCCAGCGTTTTCCCGGGCAAGTGCTGATCGTCGCCGGCGACCTGACCAACAGCCAGACCGTGCGCGAGATCGGTGAACACATCGGTGCAGTCTGGGGTTCGCTCGACACGGTGATCCTCAACGCCGGCACCTGTGAATATGTCGACGCGCGGCAGTTCGATTCATCGATCGTCGAACACGTGGTGCGCACCAACTTGCTCGCCAGCAGTTATTGCATCGAGGCCGCGCTGCCGCTGTTGCGCGCCGGGCGTACCCCGCACCTGGTGGGCGTAGCGAGCGCCGTGACCTACCTGCCGATGCCGCGTGCCGAAGCCTATGGCGCGTCCAAGGCCGGGCTGCGTTACCTGTTCGAAGCCCTGCGCATCAGCCTGTCGCCGGAAAATATCGACGTCACGGTCATCAGCCCGGGCTTTGTCGAAACGCCGCTGACCGAACGCAATGACTTCCCGATGCCCCTGAGCTGGACGGCCGACAAGGCCGCGCGGCATATCTTCGCCAAGCTGGAAAAACGCCCGCTGGAAATCGCCTTTCCCGCGCTGTTTATCGCCACCCTGTGGCCGCTGTCGAAACTGCCCAACCGCGCGCAACTGATCATCGGCAAGCGCATGCTGCGCAGCCCGCCACCGCAGAAGGACGACCTGTGAAAGTCGCCATCATCGGCAGCGGCATCGCCGGGCTCACCAGCGCCTACCTGCTCAGCCGGCGCCACGACATCGTGCTGTTCGAGGCCGGCGAACGCATCGGCGGGCATACCCACACGGTCAACGTGACCGTCGAGGATAAAAGCTACGCGGTGGACACCGGTTTTATCGTGTTCAACGACTGGACCTACCCCAACTTCATCCGCCTGCTGGGGCACATCGGGGTGACATTCAAACCCACCGAAATGAGTTTTTCGGTGTGCGACCAGGAAACGGGCTTCGAGTACAACGGCAACAACCTCAACAGCCTGTTTGCCCAGCGCCGCAATATCCTGTCGCCGGGGTTCTGGGGCATGTTGCGCGACATCCTGCGTTTCAACCGCGAGGCGCCGCTGGACCTGCAAGAGCAGCGCATCAGCGCCGAGATGACCCTGGGCGACTATCTTGAAGCCAAGGGTTACGGCCCACGGTTTATCCGGCATTACATCGTGCCGATGGGCGCGGCGATCTGGTCGATGTCGCTGGCGGACATGCTCGGTTTCCCCTTGCAATTCTTTGTGCGCTTCTTCAAGAACCATGGCTTGCTGTCGGTGAGCAACCGCCCGCAATGGTGTGTGATCGAGGGCGGCTCCAGCCGATATATCGAACCGCTGACCCGCAGCTTTCGCGAGCAGATCCGCCTCAATTGCCCCGTGCACCTGGTCGAGCGTGACGCCGAGGGTGTGATTGTCCACAGCGCCGCCGGTACCGAAGCGTTCGACAAAGTGGTGTTCGCCTGCCACAGCGACCAGGCACTGGCGATGCTCGGCGACCCCAGCCAGGCCGAACAGGAAATCCTCGGCGCCCTGCCCTACGCCGACAACGACGTAGTGCTGCACACCGACACCGGCCTGCTGCCGGACCGCAAGCTGGCCTGGGCCAGCTGGAATTACCGCCTGAGCGACGACGCGCAGAGCCAGGCCGCCGTGACCTACGACATGAACATCCTGCAAGGCATCGACAGCGCTACTACCTTTTGCGTCAGCCTCAACCAGACGCCGATGATCAACCCGCTCAAGGTGCTCGCCCGCTACACCTACGCCCACCCGCAATACAGCCTTGGCGCCGTGGCCGCGCAAAACCGTTGGGAAGAGTTGAACGGCACGCGGCACACGCATTATTGCGGCGCCTACTGGGCCAATGGCTTCCATGAAGACGGCGTGGTCAGCGCGCTGCGCGTAGCCAAGGCCTTTGGGGAAAGCCTGTGAACAGTGCGCTGTACAGCGGCTGGATTGCCCATCGCCGGTTTGCGCCCAAGGCCCATGCCTTTCGCTACCGCATCGGCCTGCTGTACCTGGACCTGAGCGAACAAGACCAAGTGCTCGGGCTGTCGCCCCTGGCCGGCCACAGCCGGCTGGCGCCCTTCGGTTTTCGCCAGCAGGACTACCTGCGTGAATTGACGCGCCACGGCATGAGTTTGTCCGATGCCGTGCGCCAGGAAGTCGGCAAGGCCTTGGGGCGAACGCCCCAGGGCGTTATCTGCCTGCTGACCCAGGCCCGCAGTTGGGGCCTGGCTTTTAATCCGGTGAGTTTCTTCTACTGTTTCGAGGCCGACGGGCAACTGGCCGCGATCCTCTGTGAAGTGACCAACACCCCATGGCGCGAACGCTACCACTACGTGCTACCGGCCCAAGCCCTTGAAGCGCATGAGCACCAGCACTTCGCGGTGGCCAAGGCGTTTCATGTGTCGCCGTTTTTGCCGCGCGACCTGGAATACCGCATGAGCTTCAGCCCGCCCGCCGACCGGCTCGGCGTGCACATGGCCGACTGGCACGGCGAGCACAAAGTCTTCGACGCCACCCTGAGCCTGCAAAAAGAACCGCTGACCCGCGCCAGCCTGCACCGTTACCTGTGGCGCTTTCCGTGGATGACCGCCAAGACCTGCCTCGCCATTTACTGGCAGGCGCTGCGTCTGCTGCTCAAACGCACACCGATTTTTTCCCATCAGGCCGCCGATGGCGCCTCTCGCACCGCAGTCGGGTATACCAAGGATCGCCGCCATGAAATCCCCTAGCTTATCGGTCAAGACCAACCGCCTGAACGTCAACGGCATGACCAGCGCCCTGTTGCGCAAAGGCGTGCTGCGCCAACTCAGCCAATTGCGCCACGGCCATCTGGTGGTGATCGAGGATGGCGAACGGCAAGTATTCGGCGCACGCGAAGCGCACCTGCTGGGCGAGATCCATATTCTCGATTCGGCGGTGTGGGGCCTGGTGGCGGCCAACGGTTCGATCGGCGCGGGCGAAGCGTTTATCCACGGTTATTGGAGCAGCCCGGACCTGACCGCGGTGGTGCGCGTGATGGTCAGCAACCTGGACGTGCTCGACGCCCTGGAAGGCGGCCTGGCGCGCCTGGCGCGGCCGTTCACCCAAGGTTTGCACTGGCTCAACCGCAATACGCGCAAGGGCTCGCAAAAGAACATCGCCGCCCACTACGACCTCGGCAATGACCTGTTCGAAGAATTCCTCGACCCAACCATGATGTATTCCGCCGCACAGTTTCTGACGGCCGATGACACCCTGGAACAGGCGCAACTGAACAAGCTCGAACGCATCTGCCAGAAGCTGGCCCTCAAGCCGACCGACCACCTGCTGGAAATCGGCACCGGCTGGGGCAGCATGGCGCTGTATGCGGCGCAGCATTACGGCTGCAAGGTCACCACCACGACCCTGTCCAAAGAGCAGTTTGCCTACACCGAAAAGCGCATCGAGGCCCTCGGCCTGCAAGACCAGGTCACCCTGTTGCTGCAGGACTACCGTGACCTCACCGGCGAATACGACAAGCTCGTCTCCATCGAGATGATCGAGGCGGTGGGCCATCGCTTCCTGCCGACCTACTTCAAACAGTGCGCGCACCTGCTCAAGAGTGACGGCCTGATGTTGCTGCAAGCCATCACCATCCGCGAGCAGCGTTTCGAACAGGCAAAGAACAGCGTTGATTTCATCCAGCGCTACATCTTCCCCGGCGGCGCCCTGCCCTGTGTGCAGAACATGCTGCAGATCGTCAGCCGCGACACCGACATGAACCTGCTGCACATGGAGGATTTCGGCCTGCATTACGCGCGAACCCTACGCCTGTGGCACGAGAACTTTCGCCGCGCCCATGGCCGGTTGATGGAATTGGGCTACGACGAATACTTCCTGCGGCTGTGGGAGTTTTACCTGTGCTACTGCGAGGGCGGCTTCATGGAGCGCACCATTGGCACCGCGCAGTTGCTGCTGGCCAAGCCGTCGGCCATCAACCCACCGCTGCTCGGGCGTTTCAGTGCTTAAGACGCTGGCCAATGCCGCGCTGTTCCAGTGCGGCTGGTTTGCCTGTGTGCTGGGGGGAGACAGCCGCTGGTTGCTGGTAGGGTTGGCGGTTCTGGCGGTGCATCTGCGGTGGATGAGTACGTGGTCGAAGGAGGGCCAGGTGATTCTGGCGGTGACCCTGTTGGGAACGGTGGTCGACACCTCGTTACGCACCTTCGGCGTGTTTCACTTCAACGTCCCCGGGCCGCTGATCCCTTTTTGGTTGATCCTGCTGTGGGCACTGCTGGCGACCACCTTGCGTCATTGCCTGGCATGGAGCGCCGAACCCTGGTGGCGCGCCAGCCTATTGGGCGCGGTGGGCGGCCCGCTGTCGTATTACGCCGGCAGCCAGTTGGCGGGGGTCAGTTTCGGCTATGGCACCACGCCCACCCTGATCGGCCTCGCGCTGCTCTGGGCCCTAGTGTTTCCGCTGCTGCATTGGGTCGCCAACCAATTGGGGCACTGACGCCCGTCAGAGCATTTACCGCCCATCACCGGCTTGCCTTACACTGCGCGCCTATGACCACCATCCCCCACACTCAAATCACCGAACCCGCCGTTACCTGCTCGACGTGCGCGGCCTGTTGCTGCCAGCTGGAAGTGATGCTGATCACTGACACCGGCGTACCGGAGCGCTATATCGACACGGACGATTGGGGCGGCGAAGTAATGCTGCGCCTGGACGACGGCTGGTGTGCGGCACTGGATCGGGACACGATGATGTGCACGATCTATGACCGGCGACCGCTGATTTGCAGGGAATTCGAGATGGGCGCACCGGAGTGCCTGACCGAGCGCGAAGGAATTGCGACGGCCTACCGCTGACAGTGAATGTTGCGAAGAGCCAATGTGGGAGGGAGCAAGCCCCCTCCCACAGTTTTTTGCAGTGTTCTGAAGACTTACAACGGCATGGTGTAGTGCAGCGCGTAGCTCTCTACCCCGTCGTTGTTGCTGCTGATCCCGGCGTTGGAATAGTGCGTGGCACGAATGCCCACTTCATGCCCACCGGTAAAACGCAGGCCGAAACCCAAACGGTCTTCGAACTGGAAGGCCTGGCCGATATTGTTGTCTTCCAGCTTGGTGCGCGAGAACACCGCCACGCCAATGCCCGCCTCGATGTAAGGCTTGACCGACTGCCCGGCGAACTCATACACGAATACCGGGGAGAACGACAGGCTGCTCGCGCCCGCACGGTCATCACCTTCCCAGTAGGTGTAGGCGCCGCTCCAGTAGCCGGTCAGGCGGCCGACATCGCTTTGCATCCAACTCTTGTCCCAATCCGACGTCAGCCCTAATCGGTAAGTGAGCGTCGAATCACTGGTGGCCCCCAGGCCAAACTCAAGGCCGGCCGCTTGCGCCGAAAAAGAGTGTCCCACCACAACGGCCGCAATCGCGGCCAAACAGAACAAGCGCTTCATAAGAAACATCCTTTCCGAACGAAGTTATATGATTGTGTACAGGCTATCTCGCTATAGAAGCTTGCGTATAGTCAGAAGTTCAGCCGCTATCCGCGATATTTCACGAATTTTTCACGCGATGAAGCTTCGCACAACTCCAGGATGTTTCCATAGTGTCGGTAGGATATTTCTGAGGTGATACACATCACCGCTGGTCCAGAACTGCGCCGGCTGCGGATTACCACTGGCCAGCAGGTCTCGCTCACCGAGCAAACGCTTCAGTTGACGGGCCACGGCGGCACCGGTGTCGATCAAGATGATGCTGGGGGGCAGCATCTGTGCGAGCAGCGGCTTGAGGAAGGGATAGTGCGTGCAGCCGAGGATGATGGTGTCGCAGCCGGCGCTGAGCAGCGGCTCGATATAACCCTGTAATAACTGGCGCAAGGCCGGGCTGTTCAGGTCACCGGTCTCGATCAGCTCCACCAGGCCGGGGCATGGCTGGGTAACCACCCGTACATCGGTGGCAAAGCGGTCGAGCAGCGCAGCAAATTTTGCGCTTTGCAGCGTGCCGGTGGTGGCGAGCACCCCGACCACACCCCTTTGGGTGGCCGCGGCGGCCGGTTTGACCGCGGGCTCCATGCCCACCAAAGGCCAATCGGGGTAATCCTGGCGCAGGTCCGCAACCGCCGCGACCGTCGCCGTGTTGCAGGCGATCACAAACGCCTTGGCGCCGTGCTCGCGGAAAAACTCGGCCACTCGCCGGGAGCGCTCAAGAATGAACGCAGGAGATTTCTCACCGTAAGGAATATGCCCGCAATCCGCCACGTACAGCAGCGACTCATGGGGCAGCAGTTGCTGGATTTCGTCCAGCACCGACAAGCCGCCGACGCCGGAATCGAACACACCGATCGGTGCGTCCTTAACCATGTTGGCTCCCACATACGCTGCAACCCGGGTCGCGCTTGACCCGCAGCTCACGAAAGCGCGTGGTCAAGGCATCGATCAGCAACAGTCGACCTACCAGCGGCTCGCCGAAACCGGCCAGCAACTTCAGGGCTTCCAGTGCTTGCAGGCTACCGACCAGCCCCACCAGCGGGCCGATCACACCGGCTTCGCTGCAGGTCAGCTCGGTGTCACTGCCATGCCCGTATAAACAGTGGTAGCACGGGCTGTCGGTGCGACGCGGGTCGAAGACCGACAATTGCCCCTCAAGGCGAATCGCCGCGCCGCTGATCAACGGCTTGCCGGCAACCACACAGGCGGCGTTGACCGCTTCGCGGGTGCTGAAGTTATCGCTGCAATCGAGCACTACGTCCACCGCCGCGACCGCCGCTGCCAGGCAATCGGCATCCAGCGCGGTGCGATGGGCAATCAAGGTGATTTCAGGGTTGATCGCGTGCAGGCGGCGCAGCGCCGAGTCGACCTTGGTCTGCCCGACGCTGTCGGTGTCGTGGATGATCTGGCGTTGCAGGTTGGTCAGGTCGACGCTGTCGAAATCCGCCACGTGCAACTCGCCCACGCCTGCTGCCGCCAGGTACAGCGCCACCGGCGCACCCAGGCCACCCAGGCCGATGATCAGCGCGCGGCTGTTTTTCAGGCGCAATTGGCCGTCGATGTCGACATGCGGCAACAAGATCTGTCGGCTATAGCGCAACAGCTCTTGATCGGTCAGCACGGCCGGCGCCCGAGGGTGATGCGCTCGTGGCCGCCGAGGTCGATACGGCTGTGCACGTCCTCAAAACCCTGGTTCAGCAACAGGTCACGCACGGCCGCAGCCTGGTCGTAACCGTGCTCGAGCAGCAGCCAGCCAGCGGCGTTCAGATGGGCCGGAGCTTGCCGGATGATCAGGCGCAAGTCGTCGAGGCCATCATGGCCAGCCACCAATGCGCTGGCCGGTTCGAAGCGCACATCGCCCGCCACCAGATGCGGGTCGTTGGCGGCGATGTACGGCGGGTTGCTGATGATCAGGTCGTAAGTGTGACCTTGTAACGCGCTGAACCAATGGCTGTTGAGCACGGTGGCGTTGTTCAGGTGCAAGCGCTGGCGATTGCGTTCGGCCAGGGCCACGGCTTCGAGCACGCGGTCGACGGCGGTGACGTGCCAGGCCGGACGCTCGCTGGCCAGGGCCAGCGCAATCGCCCCACTGCCGGTGCCCAGGTCGAGGACCTGGGTCGGCGTTGCCGGCAACAACGCCAGCGCCGCTTCCACCAGCAACTCGGTGTCGGGGCGAGGGATCAGCGTGTGCGGCGCGACCTCCAGGTCGAGTTTCCAGAAGCCTTGCTGGCCAAGGATATACGCCACCGGCTCACCGCCACGGCGGCGCTGCAGGTAGCCAGCAAAGGTCAGCGCGTGTTCGCTGCTGACGATTTTTTCCGGCCAGGTGTGCAGGTAGCTGCGTGACTTGCCCAAGGCAGCCGCCAGCAATAGCTCGGCATCCAGGCGCGCAGTGGGCGAGTCCGGCAGGTCGGCGGCGCGCAGCAAGCTGGCAATGATGGTCATTTATTCACCTATCGCTGCCAATTGATCGGCCTGGTATTCGGCGAGCAACGGCTCGATCACCGCGTCCACCCCACCGGCGAGAATTTCGTCCAGGGAGTACAGCGTGAGGTTGACCCGGTGGTCGGTGACCCGGCCCTGGGCAAAGTTGTAGGTACGGATGCGTTCGGAGCGGTCGCCTGAGCCCACCAGCAACTTGCGCTCGCTGGCAATCGCATTGGCGGCGGCGCTGGTTTGCTGGTCATTGAGCTTGGCCGACAACCAGGACATGGCCCGCGCACGGTTCTTGTGCTGGGAACGCTCTTCCTGGCATTCCACCACGATGCCCGACGGCAAGTGAGTGATGCGGATCGCCGAGTCGGTCTTGTTGACGTGCTGGCCGCCAGCGCCCGACGAGCGGTAGGTGTCGACCCGCAGATCCGCCGGGTTGATCTCGATGGCTTCCTGCTCGTCCGGCTCGGGCAACACGGCCACGGTGCATGCCGAGGTATGGATACGGCCTTGGGATTCCGTCGCCGGCACCCGTTGCACGCGGTGCGCGCCGGACTCGAACTTGAGCTTGCCGTAGACGTTATCGCCTTCAACCCGCGCGATGACTTCTTTATAGCCGCCGTGCTCGCCCTCGTTCTCGGACAGGATCTCGACCCGCCAGCCGCGACGCTCGGCGTAACGCGAGTACATGCGGAACAGGTCGCCGGAAAAAATCGCCGCCTCGTCGCCACCGGTGCCGGCGCGGATTTCGAGGAACACGTTGCGCCCATCGTTAGGGTCTTTGGGCAACAGCATGCGCTGCAGGTCGCCTTCCAGCTCGACGAGTTTTTCCTTGGCCTCGCGCACTTCTTCCACGGCCATTTCGCGCATGTCCGGGTCGCTGTCCTTGAGCAGCGCCTGGGCGCCTTCGAGGTCGGCCTGGACTTTGGTCAGGTGCTTGTAGGTCGACACAATCGGCTCGACTTCGGCGTATTCCTTGGAATAGGCGCGGAACTTGGTCTGATCGGAGATGACCTCGCCATCGCCGAGCAAGGCGGTCAGTTCTTCGAAACGGTCCTGGAGCACGTCCAGTTTATTGAGCAGTGACGCTTTCATTGCGGTTTTTTATCCGAAGAGCTATCTGACGCGCCCTCACCGAGGGCAAAGAGTTCCTGAGCCATGGCCAGCGCATCGAGGCGGCCTTCGGCGGTCAATTTCTTAAGTTGTACGCTGGGCGCATGAAGCAGTTTATTGGTCAGGCCACGGGCCAATTGCATCAACACCTCTTCAGCACTGCCGCCATTGGCAAGCAGGCGCTGGGCCTTGAGCAACTCTTCGTCGCGCAGGCGTTCGCCTTGCTGACGATACGCCTTAAGCACGTCCACCGCCGCCAGTTCGCGCAGGCGCACCATGAAATCGTCGGCGCCGACGCTGACCATTTCCTCGGCCGCCTGGGCAGCGCCCTGGCGACTCTTGAGGTTTTCGGCGACCACTTCATGCAAATCGTCGACGCTATACAGGTAAACGTCGTCCAACTCGCCGACTTCTGGTTCGATATCCCGCGGAACGGCGATGTCGACCATAAAGATCGGTTTGTGCTTGCGCAGCTTCAATGCGCTTTCCACCGCACCCTTGCCGAGGATCGGCAACTGGCTGGCGGTGGAGCTGATGACGATATCGCTGCGCACCAGCTCGGCGGGGATATCCGACAGCAGCACCGCGTGGGCGCCGAATTGTTCGGCGAGAATGCTGGCGCGTTCCAGGGTGCGGTTGGCGACCACGATACGCTTCACGCCGAGGTCGTGCAGGTGGCGGGCGACCAGGGTGATGGTCTCGCCGGCGCCGATCAGCAAGGCCTGGCTGCGCTGCAAGTCACTGAAAATCTGTTTGGCCAGGCTGACGGCGGCAAAGGCCACGGACACCGGGTTCTCGCCGATGGCGGTGTCGGTACGGACCTGCTTGGCGGAGTTGAAGGTGGCCTGGAACAGGCGCCCCAGCAGCGGCCCGACGGTGCCGGCCTCGCGGGCCACGGCGTAGGCGGACTTCATCTGGCCCAGAATCTGCGGCTCGCCAAGCACCAGCGAGTCGAGCCCGGCGGCGACGCGCATCATGTGACGAACTGCCGCATCGTCTTCGTGCACATAGGCACTCGCGCGCAGGTCATCCAGATCCAAATGGTGATAATCGGCCAGCCAGCGCAGCACCACATCCGCTGAAAGATGTTCCTGCTCTATATAAAGCTCGCTGCGATTGCAGGTCGAAAGGATCGCAGCTTCGCGACTGTCGGTGAGCCGGCAGAGCTGCTGCAAGGCCTCAACCAACTGCTCCGGAGTAAACGCCACGCGCTCGCGGACGTCTACAGTAGCAGTCTTGTGGTTAATACCGAGTGCAAGGAAGGCCATTCAATATCGCTGATGATGTCGGGAAGCCGACAATTGTCCTACTTCGAAAGATCCAGAACAACCACCGTCGTCTATTGTCCTAATGCCTTGTGTCTATAAAGGCGCCAACTGAGACTCGGTTATGTTTGGCCGAAGGCTTGTGTCATGATGATCCGACCGCAGGTTAGTCGTCCTCTTCCTATATGAATAGATCTTCCGCGTTGCTCCTTGCTTTAGTCTTCCTCAGCGGCTGCCAGGCCATGGCACCCGTGCCGCCGGACGGTACGCCGCCGGTAGAAGACAGCACCCCCGCCCCTGAAAAGCCCAAGGTTTATTCCTCGTTCAGTGAAGAAACGGTGTTCAGCCTGCTGAGCGCGGAGCTGGCCGGCCAGCGCAATCGCTTCGACATTGCGCTGGATAACTACGTGACCCAGGCCATCAACACGCAGGACCCGGGCATTTCCGAGCGCGCGTTCCGCATCGCCGAGTACCTGGGCGCCGATCAGGCCGCGCTGGACACCTCGCTGATCTGGGCCAAAAACGCCCCGGATGACCTGGAAGCCCAACGCGCAGCGGCCATTCAACTGGCGCGCGCCGGGCGCTATGACGACTCCATGATCTATATGGAGAAAGTCCTGCAGGGCAAGGGCGACACGCATTTCGACTTTCTCGCGCTGTCGGCGGCCGACACCGACCAGGACACGCGCAATGGCTTGATGAAAAGTTTCGACCGCCTGCTGCAAAAACACCCAAAGAACAGCCAGCTGATTTTCGGCAAGGCCTTGCTGCTGCAACAGGACGATGAAGCCGAAGCCGCCCTCAAGCTGCTGGAGCAGAACCCGCCGGAAGACGGCGAGATCGCGCCGATCCTGTTGCGTGCCCGTCTGCTGCAAAATCTCAATCGCGGCAAGGAAGCGATTCCGCTGCTGGAAAAAAGCATCAAGAAGTACCCGGAAGACAAGCGCCTGCGCCTGACGTACGCGCGTACGCTGGTGGAGCAGGACCGTATGGGGGACGCCAAAGTGCAGTTCGCCAACCTGGTCCAGCAATACCCGGACGACGACGAACTGCGTTACTCCCTGGCGCTGGTATGCCTGGAAGCCAAGGCGTGGGACGAGGCCAAGGGTTACCTGGAAGAACTGATCCAGCGTGAAAGCCATGTGGACTCGGCGCACCTGAACCTCGGCCGCATTGCCGAAGAACGCAACGACCCGCAGGCTGCCCTGCTCGAATACGCCCAAGTCGGCCCCGGCAATGACTACCTGCCGGCCCAGTTGCGCCAGGCTGACATTCTGATGAGCAACGGCCGCACCGACGAGGCGGAAAAACGCCTGGCCGCAGCCCGCGACGCCGAACCGGATTACGCGATCCAGCTCTACCTGATCCAGGCCGAGACCTTGTCGGCCAATAATCAGGGCGAGCGCGCCTGGAAAGTCTTGCAGCAAGCGTTGCTGCAATTCCCCGACGATTTGAATTTGCTGTATACCCGCGCCATGCAGGCGGAAAAACGCAACGACCTGACGCAGATGGAAAAAGACCTGCGCCTGATCATCAAGCGCGACCCGGACAACGCCATGGCCCTGAATGCCTTGGGTTACACCTTGTCCGACCGCACCACGCGTTATGACGAAGCCAAGGTACTGATCGAGCAAGCCCACAAGCTCAACCCGGAAGACCCGGCCGTACTCGACAGCCTCGGTTGGGTGAATTACCGCCTGGGCAACCTGGACGAGGCCGAACGTCTGCTGCGCCAGGCGCTGGAACGCTTCCCCGACCAGGAAGTCGCCGCCCACCTGGGCGAAGTGCTCTGGGCCAACGGCAAACAACGCGAAGCCCGACAAGTCTGGGAAAAATTCCTCAAGGAACAACCCGAAAGCCCTATCCTGCGCGGCACCATCAAGCGCCTGACCGGATCCGAGACCCTTTAAACTTATGTTCTTGCGCCACGTTATCGTTTTCAGTTTGATCGCCCTGCTCGCCGGTTGCGCGGGCTTCGGTTCCCGTGAATCCGTTGAAGGCCAGGGCAACCCGGCGCAATGGCAACAGCACAAGGACCAGCTCAGCAGCATTGATGGCTGGCAGATCGAGGGCAAAGTCGGGGTTCGCGCGCCGAAGGATTCCGGCAGCGGCACTTTGTTCTGGCTGCAACGCCAGGATTACTACGACATTCGCCTGTCCGGTCCGCTGGGCCGAGGCGCAGCCCGTCTGACCGGCCGACCGGGGCAAGTCAGCCTCGAAGTGGCCAACCAGGGCCGTTATGAGGCGACATCGCCGGAAGAATTGCTCGAACAGCAGATGGGCTGGAAGCTGCCCGTCTCGCACTTGGTGTGGTGGGTGCGCGGCCTGCCGGCGCCCGACAGCAAAAGTCGCTTGAGTCTTAACGGCGACAGCCGCTTGGCCACCCTGGAGCAGGATGGCTGGCAGGTCGAGTACCTGAGCTACGTGCAACAGGGCGGCTACTGGCTGCCCGAGCGTATCAAGCTGCACGGCACCGACCTTGACGTCACGCTGGTGATCAAGGACTGGCAACCACGCAAGCTGGGGCAATAAACGTGTCTGTACAAACGTTGACCCTGCCCTCCCCGGCCAAACTCAATCTGATGCTGCACATTCTCGGGCGCCGTGAAGACGGCTACCACGAGCTGCAGACGCTGTTTCAATTTCTCGACTATGGCGATGAGCTGACCTTCGCCGTGCGCGACGATGGCGTGATCCGACTGCACACCGAATTCGAAGGCGTGCCCCACGACAGCAACCTGATCGTGAAGGCCGCACAAAAACTTCAGGCGCAATCCGGCTGCGCGCTCGGCATCGACATCTGGATCGATAAAATCTTGCCCATGGGCGGCGGTATCGGTGGTGGCAGCTCAAATGCCGCGACCACACTGCTGGGCCTGAACCACTTGTGGCAGCTCGGTTGGGACCACGATCGCCTGGCCGCGCTGGGCCTGACACTGGGCGCGGACGTCCCGGTTTTCGTGCGTGGGCACGCGGCTTTTGCCGAGGGTGTGGGCGAGAAACTCAGCCCCGAATACCCCGAAGAGCCGTGGTATGTCGTGCTTGTTCCGCAAGTATCTGTAAGTACAGCAGAAATTTTTTCAGATCCACTGTTGACACGTAACTCTCCTCCCATTAAAGTGCGCCCCGTTCCCAAGGGAAACAGTCGAAATGACTGCTTACCGGTTGTAGCAAGGCGTTATCCAGAGGTACGTAACGCTTTGAATTTGTTAGGTAAATTTACCGAAGCAAAATTAACCGGAACTGGAAGTTGTGTGTTTGGGGGCTTCCCAAGCAAAGCTGAAGCTGATAAAGTCTCGGCCCTTCTTACAGAGACCCTTACAGGGTTTGTAGCAAAGGGAAGCAACGTTTCGATGTTGCATCGCAAGCTGCAAAGTCTGCTCTAAAAGGAATCGAGTACTGGGTACTCGTTGCAACAGATACAGGGGCGTCGCCAAGCGGTAAGGCAGCAGGTTTTGATCCTGCCATGCGTTGGTTCGAATCCAGCCGCCCCTGCCATTTTCCTATACTCATCCAGGTTACCCTCAGCCTCTAGGTACTGCGCGTGTCCAAGATGATGGTCTTTACGGGGAACGCCAACCCCGATCTGGCTCGACGTGTCGTACGTCAGCTGCATATCCCTCTCGGTGACATCTCTGTCGGTAAGTTCTCCGACGGCGAAATTACAGCCGAGATCAATGAAAACGTCCGCGGTAAAGACGTCTTCATTATTCAGCCGACCTGCGCTCCGACCAACGATAACCTGATGGAACTCGTCGTGATGGCTGATGCCTTCCGCCGCTCCTCAGCGACTCGAATCACAGCTGTAATCCCTTACTTTGGTTATGCCCGTCAGGATCGCCGTCCGCGTTCCGCACGTGTGGCTATCAGCGCGAAAGTCGTGGCTGACATGCTGACCGTGGTAGGCATCGACCGTGTTCTCACGGTTGACCTGCACGCTGACCAAATCCAGGGGTTCTTCGATATTCCGGTAGATAACATCTACGGTTCGCCAGTATTGGTGGACGACATCGAAGACCAGCGCTTTGAAAACCTGATGATCGTGTCCCCGGACATTGGTGGCGTCGTGCGTGCACGGGCTGTTGCCAAATCCCTGGGCGTGGACCTCGGGATCATCGACAAACGCCGTGAGAAAGCCAATCACTCTGAAGTGATGCATATCATCGGTGATGTCGAAGGGCGTACCTGTATTCTGGTTGATGACATGGTCGACACCGCCGGCACCCTGTGCCACGCGGCGAAAGCCTTGAAAGAGCACGGTGCGGCTAAAGTCTTCGCCTACTGCACACACCCTGTGCTGTCGGGCCGAGCGATCGAGAACATCGAGAATTCCATGCTGGACGAATTGGTGGTGACTAACACCATCCCGTTGTCCGCAGCTGCTCAAGCCTGTTCGCGTATCCGTCAATTGGATATCGCACCGGTAGTTGCCGAAGCGGTTCGCCGCATCAGCAACGAAGAATCGATCAGCGCGATGTTCCGTTAAGGCTCAACCCTTCGGAACACCTCACTGACGAAAAGCGCCCCGCCCCAGCATACTGCCGGGGCGGGGCTTTTTTGCCCATATCGCCTTTAGCGCTGGTCGCAAACGCTAGGGCGAATGTGGTTATTTTGGAGATACAACATGAACGATTTTACTCTGAATGCTGAAGCGCGTTCCGACCTGGGGAAAGGTGCGAGCCGCCGCCTGCGTCGTCTCGCAAGTCTGGTTCCAGCTGTAGTTTACGGTGGCGAAAAAGCCCCTGAATCCATCAGCATGCTGGCCAAAGAAATCGCCAAACTGCTGGAAAACGATGCGGCCTACAGCCACATCATCGAGCTGAACGTTGGCGGCAAGAAGCAGAACGTCATCATCAAGGCACTGCAACGTCACCCAGCCAAGGGCCACGTACTGCACGCCGACTTCATTCGCGTTGTAGCCGGTCAAAAACTGACCGCTATCGTGCCTGTGCACTTCATTGGTGAAGAAGCTCCAGTCAAGAAAGGCGGCGTTGTTTCCCACACCGCTACCGAGCTGGAAGTAACCTGCCTGCCGAAAGACCTGCCTGAGTTCATCGAAGTCGACCTGTCGGCTGCTGAAATCGGCACCATCATCCACCTGTCCGACCTCAAAGCCCCTAAAGGCGTTGAGTTCGTAGCACTGGCTCACGACGACGACAAGGCTGTTGCCAACGTCCACGCGCCACGTGTTGTAGCAGAAGATGAAGAAGGCGAAACCGCTGCAGAGTAATTTGCTCTGTAACGTCGGAGCTTGAGGAAACATCGCGGACCGGAACGTAGCGAGAAAGCGGGCGACAACGCGAAGTTTATCTCTGGATAAGTTAGCTCCCGTCGTCCACTTTCGCCGCACACTGATTGCGGCGATGTTATCCACAACTCCAAAGGAAGGGCCCCTGTCGTGACTGCCATTAAACTGATCGTTGGCCTGGGAAATCCAGGCGCCGAATACGAACAGACCCGGCATAACGCGGGGGCCCTTTTTGTTGAGCGCATCGCCCACGCTCAAGGTGTGAACCTTGTGGCCGATCGCAAATATTTCGGCCTGACCGGGCGCTTTTCGCATCAGGGTCAGGATGTTCGTCTGCTGATTCCCACCACCTACATGAACCGCAGCGGCCAGGCTGTCGCGGCGCTTGCGGGCTTCTTCCGGATCAAACCCGAGGAAATCCTGGTGGCCCATGACGAACTGGACCTGCCACCCGGGGTTGCCAAGCTCAAGCTGGGCGGCGGGCATGGTGGGCACAATGGCCTGCGCGACATCATTGCGCAGCTGGGCAATCAGAATAATTTTTACCGTCTGCGGCTCGGCATTGGCCACCCAGGCGTTGCCAGTATGGTTTCAAATTTCGTCCTGGGTCGTGCGCCACGCGCCGAACAGGAAAAACTCGATGCCAGCATCGACTTTGCCCTCGGCGTGCTGCCGGATATCTTCGCCGGTGAATGGAACCGTGCGATGAAAAACCTGCACAGCCAGAAGGCCTGACTCTTACCGAGGGGAAACACCATGGGATTCAATTGCGGCATCGTCGGCCTGCCCAACGTCGGCAAATCCACCCTGTTCAACGCGCTGACCAAATCCGGTATTGCGGCGGAGAACTTCCCCTTCTGCACCATCGAACCCAACAGCGGCATCGTGGCCATGCCGGACCCGCGCTTGCAGGAACTGGCGGCTATCGTCAACCCGAAGCGCATCCTGCCGACCACCATGGAATTCGTCGACATCGCGGGCCTGGTCGCCGGCGCGTCGAAAGGTGAAGGCCTGGGTAACAAGTTCCTGGCCAACATCCGTGAAACCGATGCGATTGCCCACGTGGTCCGCTGCTTTGAAGACGAGAACGTGATTCACGTCTCCAACAGCGTTGACCCGAAACGCGACATCGAGATCATCGACCTGGAACTGATCTTCGCCGACCTCGACAGCTGCGAAAAGCAGCTGCAGAAAGTTGCACGCAACGCCAAGGGCGGCGACAAGGATGCCGTAGTCCAGAAAGGTCTGCTGGAGCAGTTAATCGCTCACTTCACCCTGGGCAAACCCGCACGCAGCCTGATGAAGAGCATGAATGCCGACGAAAAAGCGGTGATCAAGGGCTTCCACCTGCTGACCACCAAGCCGGTGATGTACATCGCCAACGTCGCTGAAGACGGCTTCGAGAACAACCCGCTGCTCGACGTGGTCAAGGCCATCGCCGACGAAGAAGGCGCGATCGTGGTGCCGGTGTGCAACAAGATCGAAGCGGAAATTGCCGAGTTGGATGACGGCGAAGAAAAAGACATGTTCCTCGAGGCCCTGGGCCTGGAAGAGCCTGGCTTGAACCGTGTGATCCGCGCTGGCTATGAAATGCTGCACCTGCAGACCTACTTCACCGCCGGTGTCGAAGAAGTGCGTGCCTGGACCGTCAAGGTCGGCGCCACCGCCCCACAGGCTGCCGGCGTGATCCATACCGACTTCGAAAAAGGCTTTATCCGCGCCGAAGTGATCGCCTACAACGACTTCATTCAGTACAAGGGTGAGGCCGGCACCAAGGAAGCCGGTAAATGGCGCCTGGAAGGCAAGGAATACATCGTCAAGGATGGTGATGTAATGCACTTCCGGTTTAACGTGTAAGCACTACCTGCGGTTTACCTCGCACAATGAAAAGCCGATGCAATGCATCGGCTTTTTTGTGGGCGAGAACCACACACCCTGTTAACAAACTCATATATATACCTTCCATTTTAAGATTCCCCCTACTGACTACCCCATCAAAAGAAATAAACCTGCAACCGTCTAACTTATCCTACACCGCCTGCGCAAGTTCCTACTTTAATGCAGGAAGAAAAAACTTATGCTTTCCATTCTACTGAACCGCGCGTGCTAACTCTTCCTCAACCAGCGCGAAGTAATAATGGAGCACCCTTTCGATGTCGGCCGTGCCTCTCGTGGAAAATGAAACAGTCATCTCATTGATCGAAAGCCCGGATCTTGAAAGTACGCTCGCTAGCACCGCCTCTCTCAGTATTGACATACTGTTATTGGGCGAAACCGGCACGGGCAAGGATACCTTGGCCCAACGGATCCACAGTCTATCGGGGCGTCGAGGCAACTTTGTTGCCGTGAACTGCGCCGCCATCCCGGAAAGTCTCGCAGAGAGCCAATTATTCGGTGTCAACAGCGGCGCGTTTACGGGAGCACTGCAATCGCGGGCCGGCGTTGTAGAGGCCGCTCACCTGGGCACCCTGTATCTCGATGAGATCGACAGCATGCCACTGAGCATGCAAGCCAAGTTGTTGCGCGTACTGGAGACGCGTGGCGTGGAGCGCCTGGGCTCAACCCGATTCATCCCCGTGGATATGCGCGTTATTGCGTCGGCCCAGCAGTCGCTATTGGCAATGGTCGAGCAAGGCACCTTCCGACGCGACCTGTACTTTCGCTTGAATGTCGTCAGCTTCCAGCTTCCTGCCCTGCGGCACCAGCGAGAACGGATCATTCCATTGTTCCTGAAGATGATCCGGCAAGAAGCCGACCATTTCAAATGCGACATGCCGTCCCTGCCTCATCAGCTCCTGCAGGAATTACTGTGCCACTCCTGGCTAGGCAATATTCGCGAATTACGCTCAACGGCCAAGCGGTTCGTGCTGGGCCTGCCACCGCTCTCAAGCCCCAGTAGCAATCAGCCGGACAGCCCGATGTGCCTGAAAGATCGTCTGCAACAAATTGAAAAGGCACTGATTGAAGAGTCGCTTTATCGTAACGACCATTGCGTAGATAAAGTGTCGATTGAGCTAGGGATCCCCAAGCGCACACTTTACTACCGTATGAAACAACTCGAGATATAGCCAGCAACGTTTCAAGACAATAAAACAGCAGGAAGGCGACTGAAAAACAACTTTCACCCCCTGCAAGAAATAATTTTATACAAATCCTCCAAATAAGCATGGAACCCCTGATCGGCTGCAGACCACGTATAAGTCGAGCGACTTAAGTTTCTCAATACACGCTGGTAGCCAATCTCCGCTATCAGTATTCATTCAGAAATCACATAGGTGATCTATGGCAATTCCAAACGTAAGTAACGCTGCCAACCAAGCACAGCTGGAAGCAATCAATGCCAACAAAGAAAAGGAGATCGTCAGCGAGGCCAAGAAGAGTGCCGATCAGGAACTGCTCACAGCAAAAGCGGGCCGCACCAAAACCTTGCGATTCGCCTAAGTGACACCGACCTTCCCTGCCCATCAAGCCGGGGAGGTTTTTACCGTCACGACGGGCGCAATAGTCGATTCATTCGCTGGAGATTCATATGTACACCACCACCTCAGGGCTCCCAGAAGATAGAAACATCACGGGTCAGAACGATGCACCTGATGCGGTCAACAGAGCGTCTGACATCCATTTATTCAACGCCCGGCCGGTCACCAACGAACAGTCTGGTAGAGCAATCGCCCCCGTCATGGCATCTCCGCCTATTTCCTGGGAATCCCCTGAGTCGGCTAAGTTATCCAGACGCGTCTCCAAAGCGTTCCGGGAGGCGAGCATGAACAAGGAATCCAAGGATGCGAATGAGTTCGCCCAGGCGCTGGCCGAAGCACACGTCGACTTGACGTCGCGCATCAAGGTGATTGGCGCAGTCGCAAAATGCACCGACAAAGTTTGCAACATGGGATAGATGCATGTCTCGCCATCTAATTGCCCTAGTGTTTTTTTCATCGGTGTTGATGCTATCCGGCTGCGGTGACAGCGTAGAGCTTCATCGCAATATTTCAGAGCAGGAAGCCAACGAGGTCATCGCGGAGCTCGCAGACAAACAGATTCGTGCCCAGAAAATCCCTGGAAAAGATGGCGTCGCCGTTCGCGTCAAGGCAAGTGACATCAGTCGAGCTGTTCGCACTCTGGACGCAGCCGGATTGCCCAAAACTGCTCGCTCGACACTGGGAGATATCTTCCGCAAAGAAGGTGTGATTTCCACCCCGCTGGAGGAGCGCGCGCGCTACATCTATGCGCTGTCGCAGGAACTGGAATCGACCTTGTCAAACATAGACGGTGTGATCGTCGCACGGGTGCATGTGGTGCTGCCTGAGCGAGTAGCGCCAGGCGAGCCGGTACAGCCGGCCTCAGCGTCTGTATTCATCAAGCACGATCCGCGACTGGACCCTGACAATATCAATCCTCGCGTTCGCAGGATGGTGGCCAGCAGCATCCCCGGGATGGCTTCAGCCATAGACAACACCACAAAACTGACCGTCATTTTTGTACCCGCCACCGCTTATAAGGAGCAGCAGCAGCTTACATATCTCGGTCCTTTTCTGGTACCGGAGCACGACCTGGGATTCTGGCATGCCACCCTGACTGTGCCTGTAGTCGCCCTGTTGCTGGGAGGCATTGCCTGGTTGCTCTGGCGTCGTAGGAAAAGGCCCGCCCCTGTACCTGAGCCTTCCATAGCATACAGCCATGAGTGATGGTCTCAGTTGGGCAAGATGGTGGGCCTTCCCCTGGGAGAATGCCCACATCGATTGGCTCACACACACCGGCTTTGTAGAGACAGCGGCGCTTTCACGCTGCCATCATCGCCAAGTGAGCAACCTTTTCGGCATCGAACCAGAGCTACCCCCACCCCCCTCTGCGGCCATATTGCAACTGATACTGAGCAACAAGCTAAAACGAGATCTCGTACTGATACTCGTCAATGAGGTGTACAACGCCCCCCACGACAGCCGGTTGAATCAAGACCAGCTTCTTTGGTGCCAGCGTTTGAGCAAGGCACTGCCACCCGACTCAATACCGGTGAGCCTCGACGACCCATTACACTATCTGCGCGCGTGGGTCGTCCCCACTCTCTGGAAACGCCTACGATTGATCTTCCCTCGCCAGAGGGTACTTGAGTTGGAGCAGCATCCTACGCTGGCGGATGCTCATAGCCGGCTGGATACCCTGTGGAAAGCCACCATCTGGCGTGCAACCGCTAACAGCGTCGATGATGCTGCGCGCGCCCCCCGCGAGAAATCCGAACATGTTTTGCGCCCACAAGATTGAGCTGAACACCCAAGATCAACCGGCAGCCCTGATACCCCGGGAAATGCTTTCTGACTACGCCCAGGCCCGTCAAATCATCGAACACGCCGAAGCCCAAGCACAGGCGCTCATACAACAGGCTCAAGCCCAGTGCGAAAAACTACTCGAAAGCGCTAGTGATGAGTTCTGGCAGCGCGCCAATGCCCAACTGTCCCGCTGGGACGCGGAGCGCCAAGCGATGTTTGACAGTTTGGAACAGGCCGCCACTTGCGTCATTAACGCAGCTATTCGAAGTCTCCTGGGCGAGACCGTACCCGCTCAACGCCTCACCGCCCTGCTCAATAAACTGCTGGACGCCCAGCTACCGACAGTGGAGGCAAGCTTACTGTGCAACCCGGCGGACCGCGAACACGTTGAGCACTGGCTCGATCTGCACTGTGATGTGCCATGGACGCTTCGAGTCGAAGACCGCCTTGCCGCCCAGTCGCTGCTTCTGGAGACGGAGGACGGCGGATTTCAAATTAATTGGGCTGATGCCGTCGACAACCTGGTGGTCATTCCACCCTTGGCCAAAACCCAGTAACAACCTTTCCGGATAAAAAGCTTTTCTTTCTCAAAAAAAATAATCGGTTGCTGGAACTGGCCATCAATTCGGCGCCACACAGCGATACAACCCCACTGGAGATATTGTGATGAATAATGATTCACGCGTACTCAGTAATCTCTACAGGCAGCAAATGCGTTCCGAGAGAATAACCGAGCAAATTGGGGTCGAGGCTCAATACAGCCAAGGGACCGAAGAAATCTCACAGCTCTTCGATCAGCTCATAGAGCAGAAATCCCTTCTGGTTAACAACTTAGCAGTGAGCACAACCTTCCTTGGCTATAAGCATGAAACGCTTAAATCGGCCATCAATGTCGTCTAGTGATTGGCAACAAAAGCTGACGGATTGCTTGAATGGACGCGAACTCCATACCCCATTGCGGCGCGTGTGCCATCTGGGTCATTCCAGCCTGGCGCACTTGCCTTGGCTGCAAGCCCACCGCTGGTTGGTGCAATGCTCGCCGCGACATTGCCGGCAGGAACACCTGTTGATATCACTTGAAGCACTTCTGAACCAACGTGACACCGGGCGCAGCGTAACCGCGCGCCTGACCAAGCCTGGGCGCCCATTGCGGCCCACTTCATTACGTAAGCTACCGCGCTGAAACAGAGAACCTGTCATGTCTAGCAAGATCAACAAGCACACCGGCTTGCGTTTAAACTCGCCCGCTACTCTGGCAAAGCGCGTTCACTGGCGCTGTCTGTTCGCCCTGCCCCTGCTGTTGGCGCCACTGCAGAGCACCCTTGCCGCCATTCCTCCTGAATGGAAAAACACCGCCTATGCTTATGAGGCCGAGCATAAACCCCTGCGCGATGTACTGGAGGATTTCGCTCAGACGTTTGGCACCCAACTGCAAATTGACGGCCTTCTGGACGGGATCGTAAACGGCAAGATACGTGCGAATACCCCCCAGTCAATGCTCGACAGACTGGCGGTAGAGCACCGTTTCCAGTGGTACTTGTACAACAATACCCTCTATATCAGCACCCTGGACCTGCAAGAGTCCGCGCGCCTGGAAGTCTCTTCCGAGACCGTCGCCGACCTCAAGGGGGCCCTGACCGATATCGGCCTGCTCGACAGCCGTTTCGGCTGGGGTGAACTGCCGGATGATGGCGTGGTGCTGGTGTCTGGCCCGAAGCGATATATCGACCAGATCAAGCAATTCAGCAGCCAGCGTAAAACCCCCGACGAAAAGCAAAGCGTACTCAGCTACCCGCTGAAGTTCGCCAACGCAGCGGATCGCCAAATTGACTACCGCGGCGAAAAGCTGACTATTCCAGGTGTCGCCAGCATGCTGAAGGGGTTATTGGAGCCGCGGGATGCGTCCGCTCTTTCGGCGATTAATGCGCGCTCCGGGTCATCGCAGCCCTCACCGATAATGCCTAACATTCCCCGGTTGAATAACCCTTTGCTGGGGCAAATGCTAGGTCAAACAGGAAGCGTAGGACAGCTGGAAACCGGTGCAACGCTCAGCCCCCGGGCGCCGGTATCCAGGGGCAGAATCCGTGTCGAAGCCGATGTACGCAACAACGCCGTGCTGATCTACGATCTGCCGGAGCGCCAGGCGATGTACCGCGAACTGATTACCCAGCTCGACATAGCACGCAGGCTGGTGGAAATCGACGCAATCATCCTGGACATAGATCGCACTCAATTGCGCGAATTCGGGGTCACCTGGGGCTTTCAGAACAGCCGCTTCGGTGGCCGCGCAAACATGGCACCGGGCGGTACCTCACAAGTGTCCATCGGAAGTCGGGACCACTTCTTTGCCGAAATACGCGCCCTCGAGCAACGCGGCCTGGCGACCATGGTGTCCAACCCCTCGGTCCTTACCCTGGAAAACCAGCCGGCGGTGATTGATTTCAACCGTACCCAGTACCTCCAGGCAGGCACCGAGATTGCGACCATCCTGCCCATCACCGTCGGCACCAGTTTCCAGGTGGTGCCCAGGGTGACGACCTCGGGTGGCACGCATCAGGTTCACCTGGCCATCGATATCGAAGACGGTAATTTCGACGAATCAAACCCCGATCGCATCGGGCCCGACGTACGCCGCGGCAAGGTCAGCACCCAAGCGGTCATCGCGGAAAAACGCTCATTGGTGGTGGGTGGCTTCCATGTCACCGAAAGCACTGACAAACGCAGCAAGGTCCCGCTGCTGGGTGATATTCCACTGCTGGGCAAGGCGCTGTTCTCTTCCTCCGAACGCCAGAACAATCGCCGCGAGCGCCTGTTTATCCTGACCCCACGGGTCATGGGCGATCAAGCTGACCCGTCACGCTATTTGCCGCAGGACGATCAGGTCGAGCTGCAAGCCGCGCTCAAGCCACTGGCAAGGCGGTATGCCGCCCACGAGCCGGTCATTAAACGCAGTGACATCACGGGCACGCTGGCGCGCCTGGTGTCCGGCGAAGTGCCTCTGGCATTCAAGGCGGCCCCAATGCCACTGGGCCTCGGCACTCTGTGCAACACCCGTGAACTGCTGGCCATGAACACCGAGCGCAGCCAGTGGTATGCCGGCCCGGAGTTCAATGTGGCGGTGGTGGTGCTGCGGAACCAGTTCAAGCGCAATGTGCGTATCGATGAAAAGGAATGCAGCAATTCGCAAACCCTGGCCGTCACCGTGTGGCCGCGCGCCTGGCTTAAACCGGGTGAAGAGGCCGAAGTCTTTATCGCCATGCGCCCGGTGGTGAAAGATGAACACATCGGCGTGCCTCGCCCCTCCTTGATCACTCCAGCTAAGAAGACTACGCCATGAAACACCCCTTGTTGTGCGTCACCCTGATCGGCACCGTGCTGTTCATCGCCGGCTGCACCCCAACGTGCAAGGGCGACTCCTGCTCACGCCCACAAGCGACCAAGGATCAAATGGTGATCTGGTGGCCGCCGCAGATGCGCGTCGAGCCTGGCCCTTCCGGGGAACGGGCGGACTACCAGACGATATCGCTGGAACGATAAGCCCCGACAAAATGCCTGGTGATCAGCGCCAGGCATTCGCAGCGCTGTGCACTGGTCAGCGCAACTCTAGCTCTGGCAGCTGCAGGGTTTCACGCTTGGTTTCATCATCGAGTTCACGCAACGTGCGGTAGATCAGCGCCACGGCCTGCAAGGTTTCGCGCGGGATACTCGCCCCGAGTTTGTGAGTGTAGAGCGTGCGGGCCAGCCACACACACTGGATCACCGGCACCTCGGCGGCCTTCGCCCGCTGAATTAATTGGCGGGCGTCGGCGTCCGTACCTTTGCTGACCAGCAGGGGCAGCGGCGTCACACCGGCGCGGTAATACAGGGCAACAGCAAAGTGCGTCGGGTTGACCACCAGCATGTCGGCTTCTTCCAGCTTGGGCAGCTTGACCTTGGGCTCCTCGTTGGCCAATTGATAGGCCAACGAGCGACGCTGCCCCTTCACATGGGGGTCGCCTTCCATGTTCTTGTATTCCTGGGTGACCTCGACCTGGGTCATGCGCATGCGCTTGGCAAAGAAGTGCTTCTGCATCGCCAGGTCTATCAGCGCCAGCACCAGCAGAAGCCCCAGGCAGGCATGCAGCAAGTGGCGGAACAGGCTGATCAGCGCAACGATGTAAGTCTGCAGATCAGTGGTGGCCAGGTTGATCAACGTGCCCAATGAGGGCCTGATCACCACGTACAGCACCAGGCCCAGGAGCACCGCCTTGGCAATGCTCATCAGCAGGTTAATGATCGACTGGGCAGAAAACATCTGCTTGAGCTGATTGAGGGGGTTGATGCGGTTGAAATCGAGCTTCAAGGTCTCCGGCGCAAACAGAAACCCTATCTGCATCCAACTGGCGATCAGCTTCATGATAATCGCCACGCCGACCATCAACAGGGCAAACGCGAAAAACATCACCAGCCCCGAAAACAGCACTTCCTCCACCGCGCGTACGAAGGGCTGACTCATGCTCGACATGGGCAACACCATCAGTTGCTGGAAACGTTGCATACTGCTGTCGGCGGCAAACAAAGCGATCTCACTGATGGCCGTCAGCACCAGTAACTTGCCCACATCCTGGCTTTGGGAGACCTGGCCTTTCTTGCGCTGATCGCGCAGCTTCTTGGCTGACGCGGGGTGCTTTTTTTCACCTGAGTCACTCATGGCGTCGAGTCCTTGAACATCAACCCGAGTGAGTGTTTAAGGTCATCCAGCAGGCCCAAGCGCTCGACGATCAGGTCCTGGAACAACGCGAAATACAACAGCAGAATACCAAGGCCCGCCAGGGACTTGACTGGAGGCGCCAGCGAACTTACTTGCAGTTGCTGGCTGTAGACCCCCAGCAGCGCAATGCCGAACTCCAGGAACAACAGCACCGCAATAAACGGCGCCGCGTAGAGCATCATGTGCGTAAAGGTATCGCCGAGTATGCCCAGGAACGTACTGAAACCATTGACTGCCGGCAGCGGCACCCAGGCGGTTGCGGGCCAGATCAGGTAACTGTCCCAGATCACTTGGGTGAGCACGCTAAGCCCCAATACGGCGATCAACAGGTAAATCACCAGCTGTTTGAACAGATGCCCGATCGGCGTCGCGTCCGGCCCCAGCGACGGGTTGAGTTGCCCGCCCGCCAGCGCGCCTCGCTGGTTGTCCAACAGCGCGCCGACCGACTCGAACATCCAGAACGGCATGGCCAGCAAGACGCCCAGTAAAATGCCCAGGGCCGCCTCCTTGAATATCAGCCCGGTGATCATCAGCGCCGAGTAGTTCTCAGCCATCAGTACAGCATGGATGCCTGGCGCCGGAATCAACGCCATGACCATCACCACGATGTGGCGCAGCATGCCGCGTATATGTTGGAACAGGAACGCAGGCACCAAAATGGCACAGGGATAAATACGCGCCATGCCCACCACCAGGCTGGATAAATACTCAAGATAAATCACCACGCGTATTCCCTCAGTTCAATGCCGAGCGGGCGATCATTTCGAACATCAGGTTGATCAGTTGGATCAACTCCACACCGATCCAACGACCGGTCAAAATCAGCGTGATACCTACCGCAACCAGTTTGACGCCAAAGGGCAACGTCTGGTCCTGGACCTGCATCAAGGCTTGTATCAGCGACGTCAGCACGCCGACGATGACTGCCACGATCAGTGGCGGTGCCGACAACACCACCACCAGCAGCATGCCCTGCTTGAACAGTACGATCGGTTCCATAGGGCACTCAGAGGTAAGAAAGGAACAGGCTGTCGAGCAGTCGCGACCACCCCGAGACCATCACGAACAACAACAGTTTGAGTGGCAGGGAAATGGTCATGGGCGAGACCATTTGCATGCCCAAGGCAAGCAGCAGGTTCGACACGATCAAATCGATGACGATGAACGGAATGTAGATCAGGAAGCCGATCTCGAATCCCGCCTGCAACTGCGACAGCACAAAGGAGGGAACCAACAGGATCAGGTCATCGCGCTGGGTGCTTTGTGCCATTTCAGGCGGCCACATACGCGCAGTGTTTTCAAGCATGTGTGTCAGCACATCCGGGTCAGTGTTGCGCTTCATAAACGCACGTAGCGGCTCTATGGCAACAAGCCCCGACGTTTGAAGCGTCTGCACGCTGCTCATGTCCAGAGGCGATTGCTTGAGGGTCTGGGCGACCTCGTAACCCACCGGGGCCATGACGAACAGCGTGGCAGCCAGCGCGACGCCATTGATCGCCATACTCGGCGGCACCTGCTGAACGCCAATGGCGTTGCGCGTGATCATCAGCACAATGACGATCTTCAAGAATGCCGTGCATACGATCAACAGCATCGGCAATACAGACAACGCGCCAAAAAACAGCGCCAGAGCAGTGGGGTCAACGCCCTGGAATATCATCGGGAAAGAACCACGCGAGACAACTGCAGGCCGAGTCGTCCATCCACTTCCACCAGTTGCCCTTGGCCTATTGAACGGTCGCCGTAATACAGGCCGGCCATGCCGGGTGCATACCCGGTGATCCCCAGCACTGCCCCCGGAGCTAGGTTGCGCAATTCACCCAAAGTCAGGTTCAGCGCACCACAGCGCACAGTCAGCGCCATGCTCAACTCATCGAAGGGTTCGCGCCCGAATACATCTGCTACCGGGTGGTCCGACTCGGCCCCCGCGTACTCTTCCATCATGAAATCTTCGTCCACGGACGCTTCCTCGATCGAAATAAGGTTCAGGCATAACGGCCCGGATTCATCGTCAATACGCCCTCGCAAACGACGCCTGGCGGCAGGCAGGTAGCCGTCGCCGCGCGCATCGAAAAAAGCCTGCTCGAGCATCAGCACATCGCCTTCACGCAGGTCGCGCAATTGCGTAATAGGCAGGCTCAAGCGCCCCAGGGTCACGACCATGAACACCGCAAACGTCGCTGGTAACGGGTCGGCTGTGGCCCGCCAGGGGCCCGCCGCGCACAACGCCAGCAGGCTTTGCGGAGTCAGCCACACATAGCCCGCGACTCTGGAGGGGCCCAGCATCACCGTGAAACGGCAACCGAAGTTCAGTTTCTGAGGCGCAGGCAGCAACCGCAGGTACCCGAAAATTGCCTGCAGCTGCGGGCTTAAATGATGCTGGAACAGCTCCCAGATCCACGACTGCGGGTCATTGCCAGCCTCTGCCAGGGGCACCGGGCATTCGCCCATCAGGCTGAACAGCGGCCCGGGCTCGGCGAATGCCAGCACTCCGCAAGCGCTCTCGAAAAACAAAGGGCGAATACCCGCGGGCGCGCGGCCGGGCTCGAGCAACAATACGCCCTCCTGATCAGCGACCCGAAACGGCAAACGCAAGCCGCGGCCCAGGCGCTGCAACGCCGCCACCCTGTCCGCCGCCACCAACGGCAGTTTCAAAGGCGTGATCATGTGCGGCCCACGAGATGGATATCCACAGGCTGGCCCAACGCTTCGGCCAGCCCGTCCTGGCAGCGTTTCCTGACGCCGCCGAGCCAGTGCGCGGTGCGCTCCTCTTCGGCATCCAGCTCAACGTTCCAGGCGCTCGCCCCCTTCTCGACACGGGCATTGATGCGACCCAGCCGCGGCAGGTAAAGCACCGCGTTCAGGGGCAACTGCACGCTGACCTGTATGCGAGGCGCCAACTGCTGAGTCAATGCTTCGATCATCGCTACATCAGCCGAGGCCTTTGGTCCCGACAAGCCAGAAGCGAAACCGCCTCCGCCATCATCGTCAGGGGCGAACAGTTGGGCGAACAAACGTCCATGTTCCCAAGGCACCACCCCTGCCGCATTGGGCTCACGGTCCTCGCGGGGCTGGCGCACGCGGGGTGCATCAGGTTTGCTCACAGGTTCTTGCTTCATTCTCTTCCTGCACCAGTAACTGGGATAATTCCCGAAGTTTTTCAACCTCGCGCAAACAGCGGGTAGCCTGCTTCTGCGCGCTGTCGATGTGGATCACTTGCTGCGCTTGCTGCCCGTGCAATGCATGCAATTGCGCTTGCTCGCGCTGCGTACTGGCAGACAACGAGCGCTCCTGGGTGCCCCAGGATTTGAGTTGCTGAAACGAGAGCACTTGCCCTTGATGCTGGCTCAAGAGCGCCGCGGCTTCCTCGGCTTCCTGCAGCCGGGTTTGCTCCAGGACCTGATGGGCCTGTTCAACCTTCACTTGCAACACACGCTGCTGCCTTTTAGCTTCACTCAGCGCGCGCTCGGCACGATCCGCCCGATGTTTGCGCAGACGCCGCAGGGTCTCCAATTCAGAAAGGAACATCGCCGGTCAGCTCCGTCAGTTGATCCAGGGTTTCAGCCATCGGTGAAGGTTCACGCAAGTCCTGGCGCAGAAACCCGTCCACCGCCTGGCGGCTGTCCACCGCCAGGTCGGTCAGGGCATCACTGCCAGGCTGGTATTCACCCAACTTGAGCATCAGCTCGATCTGCTGGTACGCCGACAACAACCGGCGCAGTGCCGTACCCGCCTGAATATGCTCGGGCGCGGCGACGTTGCTCAAAATTCGTGAAAGGCTGGCCAGTACATCTACCGCTGGGTAGTGACCTCGCTCGGCCAGCTTGCGCGACAGCACAATGTGGCCGTCGAGCAACGAGCGGACTTCGTCGGCGACCGGGTCGTTCATGGAGTCCTGCTCGATCAGTACCGTGTAGATCGCCGTGATCACACCGTCACGGGTCAACCCGGCGCGTTCCACCAGGCGCGGCAGTAAGCTGTACACCGAAGGCGGCAAACCGCCGCGGCCCAGGGGTTCACCCGCCGCCAGGCCGATTTCGCGCTGGGCCCGCGCAAAACGCGTCAGGGAGTCGATCAGCAGCAGCACCCGCTTGCCCTTGCGTCGATAGCCTTCAGCCAACGCTGTCGCCGTAAACGCCGCGCGCGCACGCTCCATGCTTGAGCGATCGGACGTCGCGCACACCAGGACGGCCTTGGCGCGCAATTGATCATCCAGCTCGTGGTCAAGGAACTCGCGCAACTCCCGGCCGCGCTCGCCGATCAGGCCGAACACGATCACATCGCACTCGACGTTACGGGCGATTTCCGCCAACAAGGTGGTCTTGCCACAACCGGCACCGGCAAACAGGCCTACGCGCTGGCCTTCACCCAGGGTCAACAGACCATCGATTGAACGCACTCCTGTCGCCAGCGCCCGATTGATCCTCGGCCGTTCGGTAGGCAAAGGTGCCTCGCACAGCACCGTGCTCGCTTCTGGGTCGTCGGCGTCGACAAAGGCACTGGGGCCATCGCCCGCAATCGGCCGCCCGAAACCATCCAGCACCTGGCCCAGCAGTTCATCACTGACCCGCACCCGATGCGGCACCCCCAGGCGCTGCACACTCGCCCCCACACGCACACCTTCGAGGTTGCCCAGGGCGCTGAGCACGGCATCCTGCTGATCAAACCCGATGATCTCGGCCAACATGTATTCGTCAGTGTTTTTTTCAACCTGGCACAAGTCACCGATGCGCGCGTTGGGCAACCGGCATTGCAACAGCATGCCGTTGACGCGCTGGATCCGACCGCGCATCGTCACCGGCGCAAAGGTGGCCAGCGACTGGGCCTGGCGCTTTTGCCAGACGTCGAGACGTGCTTGCACTTGCTCGTTCACCACCGCACCTCGTAGCGCTGCACGCCGTCAAAGACCACCTTGCTGTTATCGATAAGCACCAGGCGCAGCTCATCCACTTCGTCACCCACGAACAGTCGGCTGCCATCTTCCAGAACGACATGGCCGTTCGGTCCACCGACGATCTGCACAATCTTGAATGGCAATGCCCCGTCGCGTACGCGCACACGACTGATCACCGGCACCGCGCTGTCGAACTGCTCGCCGAAACGGCTGAGCATGCGCGCTACCAGCTCCACCTCGTCCTGCGAGACATCGCCGTTGAGCGCGACCTGGCCATTGATCACTTGCAAGCTGACCCGCTTGCTCAACTCACGCTCGCCGAGCATCTTCAATAACTGCTGGCGAACTTCAAACGGCGAGTCCAGGGCTTGCTTGCGGACCTCGGGCGGCATCAAAGACGCCTGCGCCTCGCGCTCCCCCGTGGAGAACATGCTCACTAGCGCAACGATTACCGCCACCAGCAATACCAGGCTGATCAGGCGCTTTTGCTGCGAGTGCGAGATGGACGATAACTTCAATACCGGCACAGGCTGACTGACGGGCGGTGGTAGTAGTGGTGGTGGAACTGGAGCCTGGGGCCAGGGCTGATCGGCCAAGGCGACACACAGGCGCACGACCCCGATCAAAAACACCGCGTTGAGTGGCAGGTTGGCGATATGTGCCAGCACCTGACCCTCAGCGCTGTGCAGCAGACCCGCCTCGGCCTGCACCGACCAGTTGGCGTCAATCAGCCTCAGCCGCGCATGCTGCTCGGCAACGCCCGGATCGCTCAGGACAAGGTCGGCGTCAGGGTGGCAACCAATGCTCCATTGCTCGCCGAACAACGGCAACGCTGCACCTTCATGCCGCCCATCAAGTACCCGCAGCTCAAACATCAACGGGCACTCCGCGCGTGTCGATTACTCATGCCACTGCACCACGCATCAACTCGTCCTGGCCAAGATCGAAACGCCCCAGCACTTTCACCTTGGACGTGCTGCCCAATTCGGCGAAGGACAGCACCGGCACGTGGTTGAACTCTTCCAGCAACAAGGTCCGCAAAGGGCTGCGCAAGTCCTGGGCGACGAGCATCACGCACTTAGTCTTGGGACGTTGTGGAAACGCTTGGTTGAGCAAGCTGACCAGTGCGGCGCTGCTGTCGTTGTCGAGCGCAAAAAACACCCCCGTCTGAGTCTGGCGCAGCGCCTCACGCAAAATGTTTTCGGTCTGCGGGGCGAGCAGCCACGCATGCAGGCCGTCGGATTCACTGTACTGATGGAAGATCTGCGATTTGAGGGCAATGCGCGCATAGTCGGCCAACGCGTCAGGCTCACGTTCATGCTGGCCGTACTCGATCAGCGACTCGACAATCAACCGCACGGCGCGCAAAGGCACCCCCTCACTGGCCAGACGCTGCAAAACCGCCGAAAACCGCGCGAGCGGCATGATGCGTTGCAGCTCCTGCACCAGGTCCGGCTGGTTATGCTCCAGCCAGCCGAGGATGGCCTTGCTTTCCTGGATGCCGAGGAATTGCGGCCCGCTGAGTAACATGGCCTGCTTCATACGCTCGACGATCAGGCTCGCTGCGCTGAACCGCTCTATCGCCGGATCATCCAGCAGCGGATCATTGGCAGCCAGCCACACCCAATTCTGTTCATCGCGCTCGGCCAGCCCCGGCACGCCATGCTCAGGCTCGAGCTTCAGCGCTGCACGCTCCACCGCCACCAGGTTGACAACCGACGCCTTGAGCATCGGCACTTCATGCACGCAAAAACGCATCTCATCATCGGCCAGCGTGTCATCGAGCTCGACTTCGAATGGCGGCAGTGTCAGGCCAATGTTGGCGACCATTGCGTTTCGCGCCTGGCGAATCGCATGAATCAGGTCGGTCACCTCGGGCGTGCCGCGCAGCACCGGCGAAAACTGTAAAAGGTAGGGCCGCGAGGGGTCGAACCCACGCAAGTCTTCGCTGCCGTTTTCTTCCGGGCGAACGGCTTCGGTGGCTTGGACCGCGGGTACATTTTGCTGTTCACGCTTACGCGCGAGGTAGTAGCCCAGGCCGCCCGTCATCAGCGCGATGGCGATAAACACCAGGGTAGGCATACCGGGCACCAACGCAAAGACCAGCATCCCAACCGAGGCAATCATCCAGCTCTTGGGCTCACTGGTCATTTGCCGGGCGATCTCGGCGCCCATGTTACTGATGCCCTTGCTTCCATCAGGTGCTACACGGGTGATGATCATGCCCGCCGTGAGGGAGATCAACAGCGCCGGAATCTGCGCAATCAGGCCATCGCCGATGGTCAGTACCGAATACAGCGCTATCGATTCCGCCGCGCTCAAGTCGTGCTGGAACATCCCTGTGGTGAAACCGCCCAACAGGTTGACCACAACGATGATCAAGCCCGCAACGGCGTCACCCTTGACGAACTTCATGGCCCCGTCCATGGCACCAAACAGCTGACTCTCGCGGGACAACTGCTCGCGCTTGTCCCGCGCTTGCGTGCCGTCGATCAGACCGGCGCGCAGGTCGCTGTCGATGGACATCTGCTTACCGGGCATCGCGTCCAGGCTAAAGCGCGCCGCCACTTCTGCCACGCGCTCGGAGCCTTTGGTGATCACCAGGAAGTTGACCAAGGTCAGGATAAGGAAGATCACCAGACCCACCGCCAGGTTGCCACCCACCACGAAATTGCCGAACGCCTCGACGATATGCCCGGCATCCTGCTCCAACAGGATCAGGCGCGTGGTGGCGATCGACAGCGCCAGACGAAACATGGTCGTCAGCAACAAAATCGACGGGAACGACGAAAACGCCAACGGCCCCGGCAGGTACAACGCCAGCACGATCAACAGACACGATATGCAAATGTTGACCGCAATCAGGATGTCCACCAGCCAGGTGGGCAGCGGCACGATAAAGATAAACACAATGCCCAGGACCACCACGGCACCCAGCACTTCGGCACGCTGCGCCACTTTGAGCAATACATTGTTGATGGCCGACAGTGCGGTCACACCCGCGCCCCCAGGCCACCGATAACGTGTTTATGCCCGCGGTCGGCTCGGTCCAGTTCGCTCATCACCGCCAAAAACGTGTCCAGTGTGGACTGGCGCATGCGACTGTCCGGCCACAACGCAATGGGCAAATCCCGAATGAGCGGGTAAAGCGCGTTGAGGATGACCACTTGCCGGGTGGTCAGGCCACCCGCCAGATCACTCCCAAGCCGCAGGATTTCACTCGCATCGAGACCACTGCTGGCGTACCCCAGCATTCGCTGCAACAGAGCCACGGCATCATAGTCGTTACCCAGGCGCTGGTTCAGCGCCAGGCAACCCGACAGCACGGCGCCCAACTGCCCGCAACTTTGCAAGGCCAGCAACAAGGTGCGCAAACGAGGCGTGGCCATTTCTGAAACCAGGTGCGCAATGTCGTCAGCCAAGGCTTTACGCATGCTGCTGAGCCTGGAGGAAAACGTATCCACACCGTATACGCCGAGCAGCGCCTGCATCATCGTCGACAGCGATTGGCGCGCGGCCACGCTGGCGTAGTAGAGCGCACGCAGCGCTTCGCGTTCTTTAGGCTCGCCACCGGCCTCCAGCAGCGCCGTGGCGACTTTGAGACCCGCCTGGATTTCGCCTTTGTAAGCAACCGACAGCATGGCAATCGCATCCCGCGCCTTGGCTGCATCGGACGGGCGCCCCTCATTGTTCGCCTGGACCTCCAAGTGCTTGAGCAGTACGTACGCGCGCGCGGGGTCCCCTTCAGCAAGATGCATCAACTTGTCGACACTCGTATTGTGCTGCAACACATGCCTGAAACGCCGAGAGACCGTCGCCATGGACTCTTGGGCCGGATGGCCCAACAGCTCGTACAGCTGCGGCAGCTGCTCGGCAGGTGGGACGTGTATCGATGTCGCATGCTGGGCTTGATTAGGGGCAACCCCTCCCGGATGAAAATGATGAGCAAGCTCACCGGCCTTGTCGGGCGTGTGAACAGGCGCAACGGCGGGTTGAACCTGACGCTGGGCAGGAGACACATCTTGATGAGATTCAATTTTCATGAGCAGGCCAAGACAGGAAGTATGTGCCCCTATGTGGCGAGACCCGCCTCTACGGTTCCATAAAAACTCATCGATCGGCGTTAATGAAAAGACCGGCACAAATCCTCAGCGCCTTTTGCAAAAACTTGCGCAAAAACCATCCAAGCCAAGATATTTATCTATATAAATCAGTAGCTTGATCAATTTTTTTCTTTGGCATAGCTGGTGCTATGGGGTTCTCGTCGAAACCAATTCGACAGCGTCCACCCTGAGGAAAAATTTGTGAATATCCCTATTGATGCTTTAGCACACCTGGTTGGCGGCTCACCTCAATTCATGCTCCAACTGACGGAAGACCAGCAAAAAAAACTGCGTCGTTTCATTCATAAGCGCGTACTCAACCACGAAGATGCGGACGACATCCTGCAACTGACGTACCTGGAGGCGTGGCGCAACAGGGAGCGTTTCAGTGGCCAGGCCACGCTCAGCACCTGGATGTGCGGCATCGCGCAAAACCTGATCCGCAATCACTTCAGGCGCCTGTATGCCAAACCGGTGCATTGCGAATTCGATGAGTCGCTATGGCATGGTCATGAAGAAAACAAAAACCTCGACTGGGAGTTCGAGGTCAACCGCCGCCTGGAAAATACCCTGAGCGCGATTGACCACTTGCCCACGGAAATGCGCAAAACGCTGTACGCCTCACTGGAAACCGACGGCAGCTACCAGGACACTGCCGACGTACTGGACATTCCGATCGGCACCGTCCGCTCGCGCCTGTCACGGGCGCGTGAACAGCTCAAACGCGCCACCCAGAAGTCGATATACCCGTAAGACACACCCCGTGTTGGGCGGCAGGGATATCTGCCCAACTCGAACAGGGATTTTTGGTAAGACGCAAAAAGATCGCCAGCACCTCCCCCCGAAGCGCCCCTCACAGCACAAGTAAATCACCAGCCGCTCGTCGCCCGAACCGGTGATTCCGGTTAAACAGTTGAAAGCGTAGATAAAAATTCAAAATAAACGCTTGACGCATTCCTGTTCTACGCGAATAATGCGCGCCACTTGGCTACATAGCTCAGTTGGTTAGAGCATAGCATTCATAATGCTGGGGTCCGGGGTTCAAGTCCCTGTGTAGCCACCAAGTACCGATTTATAGAGATCCAAGGATGTCTATGAATCACCTCAAGAAGCCCGCCTCGTGCGGGCTTTCTTGTATCTGGACGTCCAAGCTAATCCATCCACAACCTTCACATCCTGTATGCCCCTGTGTATGCTTCAATAAAAATTGAACTGGAGGCATACACGCATGAAACGCAGCGATATTAAACGCCGTCCTCTCTCCGATACTGCACTAGTCAACCTCGCCCCTGAAGTGGTGGCCTACCGTGAGCTAGACAGCTCGGGGCTGTATTTTAGAGTAAAGCCTAACGGGCAGAAATCGTGGGAGTTGCGCTATAAGAAGCCCGACGGCAAATGGTCGTGGCTCGGGCTAGGCGGTTATCCAGAAGTCAGCGGCGCCCTTGCCCGGCAAAAGGCTGCCGAATTGAGATCAGATGCAGCAGAAGGCAAAAATCCGATAACCGCCAAGAAAGCTAGAAAAGCTGCGGAAGTAGCAGCAACAAACGAAACCTTTGAAGCCCTCGCTCGTGAATGGCATACATCTCGCTTGGGTGGCTGGGATGTCGGCACAGCAAAAAGAGTCCTTGGAGCCTTGGACCGTCACGTATTCCCTCTTGTCGGAAAACGTCCCTATGTTTCCATCATGTCGATGGAATGGATGGAGCTTTTGAGAGGGCTCGAACGTCAGGGCATCCTCGAGCAGATGAGTCGCGTGAGGGCTTACTGCAAAGACATCTACGACCTGGCTCGCGTAACCGGCAGGGCTATGAACAATCCTTTAGAGGGGGTTCATAAATTTCTGTCATCAGGAAAGGCTGAGAACTACGCCCATGTCTCCTTGGAAGAACTTCCCACACTGCTCAGAGCAATACGATCATACCCTCACGCCAAAGATGTTCAGCTTGGCCTCCAACTGCTTACTCTCATGGCTGTCCGGCCCAGCGAGCTTCGAGAGGCATACTGGGCTGAGTTCGACTTTGACAAACGGCTTTGGACCATCCCCGTTGAACGCAAAGGCCGTAAAAAGGGGCGTGAACACCTTGTGCCACTCTGTAAGCAGGCATTAAGCGCTCTTACTGAACTACGGAAAATCACGGGAGCGTACCCATTGCTGTTCCCTGGTCGAAGTGATCGAACCAAGCCTCGCTGCGATACCGTTTTTCTGATGGCGCTAAGGCGCCTTGGTTACGAAGGACGACAGACCGGACATGGCTTCCGTCATATTGCAAGCACTGTCCTCAACGAGCACGGCTTTCCAGCGGACCACATTGAAGCACAGCTCAGTCACAAGCCGTCAGGTGTCCGAGGGATCTATAACAAGGCTCAGTATCTGGAGCAACGTACGACAATGATGCAGTGGTACGCCGATCATCTTGACGGGCTTGAGACAGGAAATACCAGAGCCGTGTAAAACTACGGCCTCTTAGCTTCTTGCCCAGTGAAGTGCGTCCGCAGAGCGTAGTGATAGGCTTAGCTTGAAGTCGACCATTTAGGTTGCGGGATGCCACAGCTTGGTGAGCACTTATCCAAATTGAGCTGAATGTCAGCTTTGATACTTTCACGCCGCCTACGAATTAGAGCTGTTGTTAACTCATAATAGTAGACGGTAGCTGGAGCTGAGCAACGCAGGTGGTGCTGCAGAAACCACCTCACATGTTTTTCTTTCCAGGAGTATGGAGTCGCGCAACCCCAGCGCCGACCAATTGCCTCTTGCATCCTTTCCGCTTGCCTGATGTGCCGCTGCCGCGTGGCATGCGCACCTTTGAGCACTGGACTCAGAAACAACGCCATGTCGAACGCGGATGTCATCGCCGACCTCCGATGTAGGCACTCACCACATCGATGCGGTTATGTCCCAACTCATGGCTGATTTGCTGGCGGGCTTGCCGATCAAGCTCTCGATCTTCTCGATGGCCACGACCGCCATTGACGGGTGCCGAGAAGCCCGTCAGTTGTTCATAACGCTCACAGGCATAAGCCGCACGCAGCTCATGAAAGCCTTTCAATCCATGCTCATGCAAGATGTCACGTGCCGATCGCACAACTGACTGCATAAACTCTTTGTAGCTCTCGTTGGGGGCCAACAGGTTCCGACTGCGACTGGGTGAAGCCTCCGAGGCCCTATCCAAGGCGCCACGAATTTGATCAGTAACCGCGATCCAGCGCGGTGCTGACGTGCCTGATCGACCGCCTTTGGTGCCGTCCTGGATGTTGAACTTGCCCAGTTGCCTGGCCTCTCGTTGCAGTCGGGGCAGGTCCGCCAGGATAGCTTCACGCAGACGCATGCCGGTCTCCCGGGCCAGGTGCACAATTGCGCTTACTCGTTGCTGACCGCGCTCTGACAACGCCAGTGCGATCTGCTCGACCTGCACACGGTCTTGTCCTTGCGGTGCCTCACTGCGCACGCTTGAGCGCTGCAAGCCAAGCGCCTTACTCGGACTCGGGATTTTGACGTACTGATCACCGCGCAGCGCGGCCATCGTTCGGTTCACGCTGGACAGTCGGTTCTGCGCGGTGGCAATGCCCACGTTGCCCTGATCAACCTGCTCCCGCACGTGGACGGCGTACCGCATGAGGATCTCGCGGTCTATCTGGCGCGCGTCGTTGACCCTCGGTCCTTCATCGGATCGACACCAATGCACGAACGCCTGCCAGCGATCACTATGGGCTTTGACGGTAGCAAAATGGCCGTCGCCAAACAGGTCTTTCAGGGCTTGGGGTCCAGCATAGCTAAGCTGGCGACCGAAGCCGAAATTGCGCCCCGATCGCTTACCGACCCGAGCCATTCTTCTATTCCTGATCGACTGCCGCGAGCTCATAAAAAAGGGCTCGCCAGTGTGCATTCACAATAGCGAACTGGGCCCAATCAGTCGGGCGAAAGCACAGCGTGTTGCCGGCGACGTATAGTTGCGCGCCCTCCTTTTTCAACCATTGGATTATGGCTGTCGTCGAGGTGCTAGCTTTACGGGTGATGGCGACACCGGCGACACCGGCGACAACCCTTGCCTTGTCTGGCTTTGAGCGTGGCGACAAAGTGGCGACACTCGCGGCGACAAACCGCACTTTCGGTTCATTTTGGCGCTGAGCCAGATGGTTACGCAGCGCTTCATCAAGATTGAACATGACGCACCTCGAAGGTGTGGCCATCGGTGATCAACCACTGATGATCAATCAACTCGACCAGCAGCTTGGCCGCATGACGGCTGCTCTTGCGGGCAAAGCGAGGACCGTTGCGATTCAGCTCTCGAATACTGAAGCGTTTCCAATTCTTGACCTGCAGCCAGCGCAGCAGCCGGTCTGCCTCCTCTTTTACTCGGCACACCGGCTCCTGTTCGGTCAAGCGCTGGATCTCGGTGAGGTAATAGCCAACTAAGGTTGAGGCCCGCTGGATGTGATCGACCTCCACAACACTGCTCTCCTCCACAACGGCCAAAATGCCGGCGACGCGCAACAGGTTGTCGGCGGCCTTCGAACCGCTGGGCCGCACGCTGGCCAGCTCACCAAACTCACCCAGTTGAGCTTCGATGGCATCATGCAAATCAATCCAGCGACGGCGGGCTAACGGACTCAGTGTCAGCGGTGATAGCCGCAAGGCACCGTCAGCGGAAAGTGACCAAGGCTGATAAAACAGGGCCGAAAGACGGTGGTGATATCGCTTTAGGGCGGCGTCTTTGGACAAGTCGACAGACTGGTAACTGCGTTGTCCGGCCAGGCTGGTGGGCCAGGTGATGAGGCAGCGACCGAGAATGCCTTGCCCCTGCAGCAATGGGTCACTGAGTAACTGCATGGCTAGATACGGTTGCAGCATCAGGTGCAGGCTTAAGCGTCGGTCATAGGCTCGTAGGCTTTCGCCTGCCATAGAGCGAGCACGATCAATCGGGCTACCGTCCCAGAGTGACGACAACGTCGTGACCGCTTTCAAACGGTTGTCCCGACTCATGGTACTGCTGCCGAGGAATTGTCCGCCTTCATCACAGAACAGACCCATGCTCGGCAAGTCATGGCAGAGTCCCTTGATCAGGGCCTCGATAGTGGGATCCGTGGTGATCAGCCTAGGTGCTGAGGGCTCCGCTTCGAGCGACATTCCGTTTGCGGGCTCAGAATCGCCAGGCTTGATACGCTGCGCCTGTCGCTGTGCGGCACGGTACCGGACAAGTTGTTCGCGATAGCGCTGCCACTGTTCACGCTCCCATTGCCGTGCTGGGAGCAATGCACATCGATCCACCGCCGTTTTACGATCCCCTGACGCGGCCACCGTGATCAGGTACAACGACAGGGGATAATGTCTCCCATCGAGCTGTAAGCCCGCATGACCTTGAGTGGCCAGCGCCGAAGCAGCCAACACCGATTGTGCAGCCAATGCCTGGGGCACCCCGATGACCTCGGCCATGCGTTCGACTGCAGGCCCAAGAATCCCACCCAGTGCCTGCACCGGATAAGGCGGGGCCACGGGATTCGACTCAATCAGCAGTCGAGGTGGTCGTGGTAGTTCAAGCTTCGGATCTAACTGCTGCATGGGCCCTCTCCTCGATCATTGCTGGTTGTCCTCACGTAGTCCCGCCACGGCTGTTGAGTGTTATCAGGGATCAAGGCCCCTGCGGCCTGTGAGGTGTTCACTGACGCGGAACGAACGGCTCCTTACGACCGGGAGCAAGGGCATGACCCCATGAATCTGGCCTCCTCAGACGCATCCGAAGATGCGGGCGGGTGGAGGCTGTGCCGACTGACGAGTTCGGCACCAGGAGATCCGGAGTAGGAGAAGGCAATGACATGGACACCTGGGGCATGCCTGACTGTCAGTCAGATGCAGCCTTTCCATTGGCTGCGGCACCGGTGCCTGTGTCGTTGCGGATGGCGACGAATCGGATTTGTCAGGTCGATTGTCACGAGGAGAGTTGCGGCAATGCGCTGTACGACGTGGCTTGCAGCAATGGTACGAGCGCCCGTCTCTTTCCAGCAGAAAGAGACGGGCAAGGTCTGGCGCAGCGAAGTGTGCCAAGAGGTGAGGTTGCTGCAATGCAGCGAGGTAGGTCCATCGTCGGCCGCAGGGGGCAGATTGGTCGAGTAGGCATCCATCACTCTTGGGGAGTGACCGTGCGAGCCGCCGGACACTAATCGCACTTGGGGAAGAACCACCACGCGAGGGGCGTAGCCTTAAAGGTTCTGGCTACCTGGGCAGGTGCTGTCAACGACAGCGATCCGTGCACCACTTTTTATACCCACTCGAAAAGGTGGTCAAGCGTCACAGCCAACGCGCTGAGAAAGTGGCGACTGTCGCCACTTCTGTCGCCATGCCCCAGACCACGTTATACGTGGGTTGTCGCCGCCGTCGCCGCTGTCGCCACACCTACATCCATGCCCAACGAAAAGATTCGGACACATACACTGAATAACGTTGCGCTCGATGGAAATCAGGGGGAAATACTGATGGTGAAAGTAGGCGTGGTGTGAATTAAATTTGAGCATGAAGGGTGGAACGCGGCGGCTTCCAGAAAAAGCGAGTGAACCCTCCGATCGGCACGATCAAAGATCGCTTGATCGGAGGGTTTGGCGGGAAAAGCAAATCTCAAACGTCAATTACAAACTCAGGCATCGAAGCGGGTTGATTGGGAGGTGACGGCCTCACGTCGCATGATCAGCGTCTGCTGCAACCGCAGCAAAAAACCTGCTTCAAATGCCTCTTGTGGATCACCTGGACGATGACGTTTTCGGTTCTGAGACAGCGCCCACCATAACGGTAATGATGAGCCCTCAAGCCAAGTCTCTGCGCAACGAACGCCCTCCTTGATTACCGGAGCGAACTCATCGCCCCACGGAGTTTGGATCGCGGGAGCCCCTTCAACTGACGGGACAGAGACATATTCATGAATCTGTTGATGGACGCTTTGAGCTGGGATGCCAGTCAGATTCCGGAACGCCCTGTCGTACAACACCGCGGCGTCATCCAACAGCTCTACTGCCAGCTCAACGTCTTGCGGAAAATGAAGCAGAATACTCTGGGCTCCGTTAAGCCGGAGAGTGGCAGCCTGCCGCAGTTTAATCGCAGCATCTTCAGGGGTAAGCACTGAAGTATCGATGCTGTTGGGTTTGGGGAGTCCGATGAGAAGCGAAAGATCAAACATCACGGAGTCCTCCGAGATAGTTTGCAGCCTGAACCATTTGGCCGGGGTGGCGCACGAGCTTAAAAGGGGGACATGCCATTTTCCTTATCTCCTTGGTTTGATTAAGGAATGCCATCCACCGTTGCGACACGAATGGGTGGCACACCGTACAGGGGTCGCAAACCGGAAACCAAGGAACCCGGCCAGGCCGAAGCCTGCCCTGCACGGTGCGCCATAGAAAAGCAGCAGCTAGCACTTGAAGTGCTGACTGTGCGATATGGCACATACCGCGCCTTGGTTTCGATTCAGGTTGCGACACCCGGTCGCGGGATTGACCGCGACCGAGCAAAGCGTAAATGTGAAGCGGCGACAACACAAGCATGAGTGTCAATAAGGCTGCATTCGAACAAGCGCTCTGAGCAGAAACTCACGCACGTTCGGATTTAGTGGCTATGGCAAGTCAGATACCACGTCAAGCCTTCTTATTTCCGACGCTGTCCGCAGTGATAGAATCGAAAACGCTATACACGACCCCCTCTTGAGAAATGGTATGACTACAGAGCTGACGGAAGAAGAAATGCGTCGGGCGCTATTCGGTGCGCCAGAGGCCCCTGCATCAGTGATCGACACCCATGAGCAAGACACTGCACCAGAAATCGTGATCGCGGAGCAGACAAAGGTAGTGAAGAAAAAGAAACTCTCAAAATCCTTTACTCCCAGATTGAAAGTCACACTGAGGGTGGGGAATGAATTCGAAGGCAAGATGCACGAGATCGTACATGAAGCCGATACGCTCAGTTCTCTAGTTGCAGAGCAAGAAGCTACAAAGTTAGCCAAGAAAAAATTCAGATTTGTGGAAGTTATCTCGGTCAAGTCGATGTAAGCGGGCACGCTAACGTCCGATTAAAGGGCATTTCATCCCTGCGGCCCGCCCGGCCGACAAGTTCATGTGAAGTGAGGGTCTTAACCTCGATTACCGTAGCCGTTCGCAGGCTTCAAAGCTAACGGTCAATCTAACGTTTCAAGGCATAACGGAACTACCAGCCTCCCCCGCTGACCTCGGTCTACGACGGGCAGAAAACGGCCAAAAGCAGCCGCTCGTGGGCAACTTTTATGACCCCAGAGGGTGATATCGCTCCACCTTTATACTCAACCAGAATGGCTCCGAAGCAAAATTGGCGTTAGCATTCCGTCCACTCGGCTTAAACAGCCTGTTTTCAGATCAGGGTCGCATTGTGGAAAAGCTAAAACGCCTCGAAAGTGGAATCGAAGGACTCGACGCTCTGCTCAAGGGCGGGCTGGTCGCAGGCTCTTCTTACATAATCCAAGGGCGCCCAGGGTCTGGAAAAACGATTCTGGCCAACCAGCTTGGGTTTCATCATGCGAGCAATGGAGGTCGTGTTCTAGTCGCCACGCTGCTGGCCGAATCGCACGACCGTCTCTTTCAGTTCCTTTCTACACTGAGCTTTTTCGACTCTTCCAAGGTAGGCGCCGAAATTCAGTTTGTCAGCGCGTTTGACACTCTGGAAAACGAAGGACTGGACGAGGTAGTAAAGCTGCTCCGACGCGAGATAAGCCGTCAGAAAGCCACAGTGATGGTGGTAGACGGCCTGCTCAATGCGCGTTCAAAAGCCGATTCGCATATCGATACCAAGAAATTCATTTCTGAACTGCAGGGGCACGCCGCTTTTGCTGGTTGCACGGTGCTATTCCTTACCAGCTCCCGCCTCGACGACGGCAGTCCTGAGCACACCATGGTTGATGGCGTCATAGAAATGGGCGAAGAGTTATATGGCACTCGCTCAGTGCGTCGCATTCAGCTACGTAAAACTCGCGGCAGCGGAGCCATGACCGGTCTTCACGAGTGTGAAATTACCGATAATGGCTTGGTGGTTTATCCGCGACTCGAAAGTCTCTACAGCCACCCGTCTTCTCCCGATAACGCCGATATGACGCGAATTCCTAGTGGCATAGGTTCGCTGGACGGCATATTGGGTGGAGGCCTGTACAGTTCCAGTGTGTCTCTGGTCATGGGCCCCTCCGGCATTGGTAAAACGACTCTGGGTCTCAAATTTCTTGCAGAGTCGACGGTCGATGCTCCAGGGCTGCATTTTGGCTTTTACGAAAGCCCACAACGGTTGCGACTCAAAGGCCAATCACTTGGTATCGATATCAAGGGTATGGAGGGCTGCGGCGCCTTGAGCATTGCCTGGCAGCCCACCACGGAAGGCCTGCTGGATGGGCTGGGCGCACGACTGCTGAGTATCGTTGAAGAAAAGAGTATCAAGCGCCTGTTCATAGATAGCCTTAGCGGTATGACACGAGTCTCCACAAATTCGGCGCGAATTACTGACTTCTTCAGTGCGCTCATGAATGAGCTGCGATCCAGGGGCGTAACCGTATTCGCATCCTGGGAAATGCGTGATCTATTTGGCTCCGAGGTAAGCGCGCCAAACTCTGACCTGTCCAGCATCGTAGACAACCTGATGCTTATGCGTTTCTCTGAGAATCACTCTGAACTAAGCAGGACGCTTTCCATTCTTAAAGTACGAGACAGCTCTTATGACCCCTCGCGCTTTGAGATAGTCATCCATGATAAAGATGTTTTTCTGACAAAGGCTTCAAGACATGAACCGTCAGTCCCCACTGAGTCACCTCCAGGTTCGATTTCTTAAGCTTTTGAGTGGGTTGAACTGAAATGACCACCATCCTGGTCGTCGACGACGAGTATTTGATCGCTGACATTCTCAGTTTCGCGCTGGAGGATGAGGGGTTCATGGTGGTAACCGCCAGCAATGGTCGAAAAGGGCTCGAGGTACTGGATAGGGAAAGGCCTGCCCTAATCATTACCGACTTTATGATGCCGGTCATGGACGGTCTAGAATTCGCTACATCTGTGCGAGCACTTCCTTCCGCTAACGATTTGCCGATCATCTTGATGAGCGGTGCTCAGGCACACATCGGTATGCAGAGATCGGATCTGTTTGATGCAGTATTGGCAAAGCCATTCAATATCGATTTGATCATCGCCGAGGTTAGAAAGCTCTTAGGTTCCGAGTAGCTCCCAGCCGCTCAAGGCAATTTGAATCACCCTGGTTTTCGTAGACATTCTTGGCTTCCGTTTTTGGACGACAGAACTCACTCATGAACAGCCGCTTCGGGTCGATTTCAGCCGGTCCCGACAGGCAGCTATTGGCCGGATGCGGGCTATTCCTAATTCCCGCTCTCGGCCAAAGGCAGGCACTCGGGACTTACGATCTCACCCTGAGCACCACCGCTGTACCAAAAGCACTCAACTTAGGCAGGAAGATGTCGGAAAGAGCATCATCACAGCGATGCCGCGTAAGCGTGCGGTGAACACACCTACCGAACTCCAGCATTAAGGACGATGGTGTCCGTCTATTTTTGCGGACGCGATCACCCTTATCGCCAGGATTTCCATGCGCCAACGAAGCTCTTACCCGAAGCCCTTCAAAGCCCAGGTCGTGCAGGAATGCCTGCAACCCGGAGCCTCAGTTTCCAGTGTCGCCATCAGCCACAGTATCAACGCCAACGTCATCCGCAAGTGGCTGCCGATATACCGCTACAAGGCGGTTGCGCCACTTCCAGCATTCGTACCACTGCAAACCATGCCCAAGCGGCATGCTGACGAGGCGGTGGTGATCGCATTGCCGCTGGGCGCTCAAACCATCACGGTCAAATGGCCCGTCTCCGACCCGGATGGCTGCGCACGCTTCATCCGCAGCCTTTCGCAATGATCCGCATCGACACCATCTGGCTTGCCACCGAGCCAATGGACATGCGCGCCGGCACAGACACAGCGCTGGCCCGCGTGGTCGCGGTGTTCGGTGCGGCGAAGCCGCACTGCGCTTATCTGTTCGCCAATCGCCGCGCCAATCGGATGAAAGTACTGGTGCACGATGGCGTGGGTATCTGGCTGGCAGCGCGCCGCCTGAACCGAGGTAAGTTTCATTGGCCCGGCACGCATCGAGGCCACGAAGTTGAACTCGACGCAGAGCAACTTCAGGCGCTGTTGCTGGGCCTGCCTTGGCAGCGGGTCGGTGCTAACGGCGTAATTACGTTGCTCTGAATCGGGTCTTTTAGCTGTGTCTGGTGGGCGGCTTTGGTAAAATCCACGGCATGACCTTCTCGCCCAATCTCGACCAAATGACGTCCGATCAACTGCGCGCACTCGCTGCGCAGTTGTTGTCGAAGGTCGACACCATGGGCCGAGAGAGCCGCCGCGACAAGACCGTCATCGAGCAGCTCTCTCACGAGATCGCCATCCTTAAACGCCACAAGTTTGCCAAGCGCAGTGAGCAGATCAGCCCGGCGCAAGGCAGTTTGCTGGATGACTTGCTCAGCACCGATCTCGAAGCCATTGATGCCGAGTTGAAAGCACTTCGTCCCGCCCCGGCACTGGACGAGCCACGCCAACAACCCAAGCTTGCAGCGTTGCCACCGCAGTTTCCTCGTACCGTGATTCATCACGAGCCAGAGAGCACTCAGTGCTCCTGCGGCTGCCAACTTCAGCGCATCGGCGAAGACGTCAGTGAGAAGCTGGATTACACGCCGGGCGTGTTCACTGTTGAGCAACATGTACGTGGCAAATGGGCCTGCCGTCAGTGCGAAACACTGATTCAAGCGCCGGTACCGGCACAGGTGATCGACAAGGGCATCCCCACTGCCGGCTTGTTGGCCCACGTGATGGTGGCCAAGTTCGCCGACCATCTTCCGCTGTACCGGCAGGAAAAGATCTTCGGCCGTGCCGGCCTGGCGATCCCGCGCTCGACGCTGGCTCAGTGGGTCGGCCAAACCGGCGTACAACTGCAACCGCTGGTCGATGCGCTGCGCGAAGTGGTGCTGGCCCAGCGCGTGGTTCACGCCGATGAAACGCCGGTACAAATGCTGGCGCCCGGCGAGAAGAAAACCCACCGCGCCTACGTTTGGGCCTACAGCAGCACGCCGTTCTCGGCCCTCAAAGCCGTGGTGTACGACTTCAGCCCCAGCCGTGCGGGTGAACACGCACGCAACTTCTTGGGCACCTGGAACGGCAAGCTGGTCTGCGATGACTTCGCAGGCTACAAAGCTGGCTTCGAGCAGGGCATCACCGAAATCGGCTGCATGGCCCATGCTCGGCGCAAGTTTTTCGACCTGCATGTGGCGAACAAAAGCCAGTTGGCCGAACAGGCGCTGCACTCCATTGGCGGCTTGTACGAAGTCGAACGGCAGGCCAAGGACATGAGCGATGAAGATCGCTGGCGATTACGCCAGGAAATGGCGGTGCCCATCGCGGAAAAGTTGCATGAGTGGATGATCGCTCAACGCGCGCTTGTACCCGAGGGATCGGCCATAGCCAAGGCACTGGATTACAGCTTGAAACGCTGGGTAGCGCTGACGCGCTACCTGGATGATGGTGCTGTGCCCATCGATAACAATGCCGTGGAAAACCAGATCAGGCCGTGGGCGCTCGGTAGGTCGAACTGGCTTTTCGCTGGATCGCCGCGCAGCGGTAAACGGGCGGCGGCGATCATGAGCCTGATCCAGTCGGCGCGCATGAACGGGCATGATCCGTATGCGTATCTCAAAGATGTTCTGATGCGGTTGCCGACGCAGAAAGCCAGCGAGATCGAGCAACTGCTGCCGCATTAGTGGGTGCTTAGCTGACCTACGCAAGGCGTATCCCCAGTACGCTTACCCTCGTCGTGCATCGTAGCAAGGTGCATGACTTTGTGAGTATTAAAGTTTACTTCGCCCCTGCCGCTATTCTCTTCAAGGAAACGACGCTTCTAACTCCCTTTGATCTCCTAATGAGTAATCCCTATGTCTTGGCTGAGAAGTCTGAAACTGAAGTCCAAGCTACTAACTGCATTTGGTCTATGCGCGTTGATCACTGTTGTTGTGGCAGCACTGGGTCAGTCCGGCATCGCCAAGCTGTATGGCCAACTGCAAGATACTGTGACCAACAACATGGTATCGATCCAGAAAACCGACGCAATCATGGCAAACGCCATTGCCACCAACCGTGACTTTTTTAAGGCCATTGTGCTGACAGCTGCGAACGCCAGCGATGACGATATCAACGCCGTTATCCAGTCGTACCGCGATAATCAGTCCGAGGCTCAAGATGCATTCAAAACTTACCGTGCCACCCCGCTAGAGGCAGACGAACGGGCTGCGGGCGACGATTTCGAACGTGACTGGCCGGCCTACATTGCTGCTGTGGATTTGGGTTTCGCTGCGCTAAAAAGTGGCGATATTGAACAGGCTCGAAGGCTCGCTACAAACAACGTTACACCGCCTTACCTCAAACTCATTGCTGAGATCAAGATCATGATCGAGTCCAACAGTCGCCAGGCTCTCGATGTCGCGAAAGCAGGCGAAAGCACTAACAACCAAGTGACTTGGGTGCTGATCGTGGGCTGCCTGATCGCCATGCTGTGTGCCGGCGTACTTGGAATGATCGTCACTCGCATGATTACCCGTCCGATTTACCTATCGGTCGAAGGTGCAGAGCGCGTAGCTAAAGGCGATCTGACCCAGGCCATCGAGGTTCGGGGCACCGATGAAACTGGCCAGTTGTTGCAGTCTCTGTCCGTTATGCAAAGCAACCTCAAAGGCACCGTGCAGCAAATTGCCGACGCCTCGAACCAACTGGCTTCCGCAGCTGAAGAATTGACTGCGGTTACAGAGGACAGCGCGCGTGGACTGGTGCGACAAAACGACGAAATCCTACAAGCTGCTACTGCGGTCAACGAGATGACGGCTGCAGTGGAAGAAGTGGCGCGCAACGCAGCCAGCACATCTCAGATCTCCAGCCAGACTGCTGAAGACGCATTGAAAGGGCAGAAGCAGGTACAGCAGGCTGTAACGGCTATCAATACTGTGACAGAGGAAATTACTGACTCCACACAGCGAGTCGAGGCATTGGCCGGACAGATCCACGACATTACCAAGGTATTGGACGTCATCCGTGGTATCGCTGAGCAGACCAATCTGCTCGCTCTTAATGCTGCGATTGAGGCCGCACGTGCTGGTGAGCAAGGTCGTGGTTTTGCTGTAGTGGCCGACGAAGTACGTGCTTTGGCACACCGTACCCAGACATCCACTGGCGAGATCGAGGCTATGATCAGCAGGGTTCGTGGCGGTGCTGACGATGCGGTGCAGGCGATGGAGAAAAGTCAAAACCTCGTGCGCAGCACTCAATTACTTGCCACTGAAGCCGGCCTGGCACTAGAGCGGATCAGTAAAGGCGTTAGCCAGATCAATGAGCAAAACCTGGTGATAGCAAGCGCAGCAGAGGAGCAGGCTCAAGTAGCGCGAGAGGTGGATCGCAACCTGGTTAACATTCAGGATCTATCGACGCAGACGGCGGCGGGTGCCAACCAAACCAGCGCTTCTAGTCACGAGCTATCGCAGTTAGCAATTTCGTTTAATACATTGGTAAGGCAATTCCGATTGTAGGTCAGCACAATATAAGTTTGTATTGTGTCCGCTTAAACGTGGGCGCAATTTTCATTCATGAATGTGTGAGTTCCGAAGGTGTGTTCGCCATCCGCTTACAGAAAATGTGCATACTGGCGGGACATCGAAAACAATAGAGTCAGCGAAAAAGTAAATGTGAGCTATTTGTTTTGCGCACATATTCGGGTAGCGGAGGGTATAGGGCTTCGGCTGAAATGGAACCTTTCCGGAGGCCTCCACAGCCTGCTGGAACGCTCGACGGACCGAAGCGCCATTAGCCTTTGGCTGTTATAGAGCGCTTCCAATAACGCGCCCTATGTTCAATGGCCTCCCACATCAAGGCCCGCTCCGGCGGGCTTTTTTGCGCTTGACGGAAACCAGACCCCCGGAGCCTGGTCTACCATTACCCTTGATAACGGCTGAGCATGATCGCTAAGGACGAGAGACGTGTCGCTACCCATCACCGCACGGCAGATGAATGCGCTCAGGGCGCTGCAACACAAGGACCCGGACCTGGGCGAGCTGGCCACCGCCATCGCGCTGGCCTTCGATGCGACGAAGGTCGAGAACCCGCAGATGGCGCGATTGATCCTGGAAAAGACCTGCCGTCGCATGATCGCCCGGCAACCCGGCAGTCATGAAGCAATGATTCAGCACCTGGCGACCTTCGGGAAACTGAATTGCCTGACACCGGCGCAGGTTAGTGACTTTATCGTTCAAGTCAGAAGGCACGCTTAATCATGCCCCAAGGCATTCATGAAGAAGCCCTGCGCGCCCTAGTGGAGGGCGGCGCGGTGCGCGATACGCTGGTCAGTCACCAGGAGGACAAGTGGACACTGGCCATCCGCCTGGGCGGCGCTGGCAGCCGCTGGCAGCCGCTGGTTGGCGGTACGCTCGCGCCGCGAAACGCTACGCATCTGGGCCAGCCTGACGGCGGTAGGACAATTTGCCGATGCGGTGGGGTTGCGCGGATTCTGTGTGGAGCTGTAACCGGCGATAGCTTCAATGCCAGCTGTAGCATCCCTACCACGTCCGGCCCGTCCTCGTTGATCCAGGTCCCATAGTGCTGACGGATCATATTGCCATTGGTGCGTCCCATCTGTTCGGCGATCCAGTCGATTGAAGCAATGCCTGTGGTAAGCGAAAGACCGCTTTGGGTCGTTTTCAGTCGGTCGCGACAGGCAGTAATCGGCCAGAAGCGGACGCTGATGACATGTCACCTCCCGGAGGTCATTCAGGGCTCTACAATAATCAGCAACGATACAGAGCGCCCTGAATAAATTCCCAACAGATGGTTCATATCTGGATGGGTAATGGATGCTCGAGCTCACTGCCGTTGGTTGTCTACTGTAATTTACTTAGTACGTACCGAGGCAGCGAGCAGATGGGCGAATATCGCCCCAGCTTGGATTAAACAGAGCAGTAGTTAGCGGGCGATCATTCCGGCAGCTTGTTCGGTTGCTTCTGTAGTGCGAGTCGCGAGCTTGCGAACCTCGTCGGCAACGACCGCGAAGCCACGACCCGCTTCGCCAGCGCGCGCGGCCTCGATCGCCGCGTTCAGTGCCAGGAGATTTGTCTGGTTCGCAATGCTCTGTATAGTCCCAACTATCTGAGACAATTGAGCGATGTTTTCCTCAAGCGTCTGCTGATGCGCGACCTCTGCCTGTCTTAGCGCTTCCTGCTCGTGCTGCAGATGGACATCCACAAGGGCCCCTACCACCCGAAGCGGCGAGCCGGAGGCGTCGCGCCGAGTCTGACCTCGAGCTCTGAACCATCGATATTCACCGCTCTTCATCTTTAGCCGATACTCGATATCAAAGGGCGTCCTCCCAGACCGGTCGTTCAGGTGAGCTCCAAAGGCTTTTAGGCTTTGCTCCTTATCATCCGGGTGCAGCCTGGATGCCCAGCTATCCAAGACATCAGGGAACTCCTCCACGGTTTCAAATCCAAGCAATCGTCTGAATTGAGGAGACCACCAGAATGGGTTCTTTGGATTTACCGGGTCACCCGCGATAACTTCCATATCCCACAAACCATCCGAGAGCATTTCCCTGGCCAGTTCGAACCTGGTGATGATCACATCGTGCTCTTCGTCTCGCTCAAGCTGATCATGGATGTCACGCAGAGAACCCGCTACGCGTATAGGCATACCTCGGTCATCCCGCAGCGTTTCTCCTTGTGCATAGAACCAGCGGTATGAGCCGTCCTTCATCGCAAGCCGATTTTTCACCTTGTAAGGGGTGTGCCCGGATTTATCGTTCAGATGGCGGGTGAAAGCGTCAAGAGTGGCTTGCTTATCCTGCGGATGCAGGCGATCAGCCCAACTCGCTAGAACATTTGGGAAGTCGCGCTCATCGCTGAACCCCAGAAGGTTGCGTAGTTGCTGAGACCACCAAAAACGATTTTTAAGATTCACGGGGTCGCCGGCGACTACCTCCATATCCCACAGCCCTTCGCTGGAAGCGCGGTTCACAAGGTCGAATCTGATCTCGTGTGCAGAAGCGGACGATGCTGCGTCGCGAAGTAGCTCACGAGCTGCTTCCAATTCCTGCTCAAGCTCCTGTATACGGGATCTGGAACTGCGATCGAGTGAATCAAACGCCCTCCAGGCATCAAGGACTGCAACTGCTTCAGCGCATCCGTCTACTTTTGGCGGTACACCGCGAGTAATCGCAGTCACCAATTGTTTTATCGCGCGACGATCACGGCGCATTCCAAAGAAGGTAGTCATGGTAATTGGACTCATAATTGTTGCGGGCCCTATCCATGGCACCTCGCCACCTATATCGTCACTGAAGAAAAAAGCTGTACACAAATTTAAGTTTGTACACGTTCTTTTTGTATGAATTGCCCCTGAATGAGCAAATGTGTCAACAGACCTCGTTTAAAGGTCGCTTGTGGTCGGTTTCTACCTTTAGTGATCGGCAGTGTTCGGCCAAAGGCGGACGCTTTCCGAACTGAAGCTCAAACTCTGCAAGCAAGAAGCCCATCCTTCGCTTACATGGCTACCTGAAACATATCACCCCATCGCTTTCCGGCGCCTACAGGATGCATCTGCACGTTTGACGTAATCTTACGTCGATGCGGCTGTGGGCTATTCGATCAAGAAATAGCGCTCGGCAGAACGCAATGTGAGCAACGTGATTGGCTAGCGGTAGTTCGCCAACTTTAAAAGATGCATTAATTGGCTTCGCGGGCGGCAAGGCATGAAGGTTGCGAATTGCTTGGCGTGTGCCTGAGTTGTCGAGCCTGCTCATCGTTGAGAGATTAAACGCTGCACAATTGCTTTGAGCTCTTTTAGGGCAAAGGGTTTCAGCAGGAGTTCGGTCTGGCCGCTTTTAAGTGCAATCGCCGGGACAGCATTTTCCAAGAAGCCGGAAATGAAAAGAACTTTGAGCGTAGGGCATTTTTCGAGCGCGATCACCGCCAATTCATCGCCACTCATACTGCCGGGCAGGCCGATGTCCGTGATCAGTAACGCTGCCTCTACTTGTGTTTCCACCTCCCGCAGCGCTTGTGCGGCGGTTCCAGCTTTGGTGACCTGATAGCCGACCTCTTCCAGCGCCTCACCAATAAGGTCACGAATAGCGACCTCGTCGTCGACCACGATTATTCTGGCGTTATCTGCCTGGAAATCGTGTTCCATACTGCTGGGGGCGCAGAAATCAACAGTTGCGGCCTCGCTGTGGTGCAATGGCAGGAGAAGGCTCACCGTAGTGCCTTTCCCCATAACTGATTCGATCCGGGCTTCACCCGAAGATTGCTGGGCAAAGCCATATACCATCGAGAGGCCCAGGCCGGTTCCAGAGCCCAAGGGTTTGGTGGTAAAGAATGGGTCGAAAGCTCGCTCAAGCACGCTCTGTGGCATACCCGTCCCGGTGTCGGATATCCGGAGAAGTGCGTATTGCCCTGCGTTCAGCGCTGTAGCGCCATCCGTGGTATCAACGCGGGTCTGGCTAATTTCGATCTGTAGTCGACCTCCATTAGGCATAGCGTCGCGCGCATTGATGCACAGGTTTAGTATCGCGTTTTCCAATTGGTGGGCATCACATAAGCACAGCAAGGATTCTTCTGGCACCACTAGCTCCAGTTCGATCCGCGGCGTGAGGCTCCTGCTGATGAGTTCCCTCATTTCATGAACTAGCAACGCCAGGTTGACCACTGAGCTAGCCAGAGGCTTACGTCGGGCGTAGGCCAGCAGCCGATGCGTCAGAGAGGCTGCTCGGGCAGAAGCATTTCGTGCGAGCCCTACATATAGTGGTAGATCCTCTTGCTTGCCCTGGGCGATACGTCGATCAAGCATATCTAAGCTGCCAGTGATCACGGTCAGCAAGTTATTGAAGTCATGGGCCAATCCACCTGTTAGCTGGCCCACTGCTTCCATCTTCTGGCTCTGCTGCAATTGCGAGCTCACTTGTTCGAGAGCTTCTTGACGTTCTTTGTAGAGAGTAACGTCTCGCGCGACCGCAAAGTACACCCCCTCTCGACGTGCTATTCGCCAGTTCAGGTGCAGCGGCTTGCCATTGGCGCGAGAGCCTTGGGTATCGAGCTCTGCGATATCCCCTCTGCCCAGGGTGCGTAGGGCATCTGACAGTTGTGAGGGGGAGATGAAGCAGAAAAATGCACCGCCCTTAAGTTCCAGATCTGAAAGCCCGGTTTCGGTTTGCCAGGCCGGGTTCATCGCCACGACGTCCCCGCCCTCGGACAGTGTGCAGATTAGGTCAGGAGAAACATTCCAGATACCATCTCGCTCCAGTGTACGACGCTCGACCTCATACTCCAGAAGATCGTTGACTGAGTAGAGGGCACTCAAGGTTCTTCGGAACAAAGCGCAAACAACCGCCATGCCGAAAGTCACAAGGGCGAAACTTGCACTACTCGCCCAGGCGGTAAAGCCATCACTGAAGCCAATCTCGCCAATGAAGAAATAGTGTGCGGTGATCACTGCTAACACGCAGCCCAGGAACGACGGGCCAACACCGAAGACGAAACCGATGAACATCAGGCCCGGTATGAAAAATAGGTACGGTAATGCCGTGAATGGAAGCTGAACGCGCACGGCGGCACAAAGCGCAATCACCGTGACGGTGCCCGCGTAGCTAACCGAAGGGCTTGGCTGATAGCGCACCAATCGGCGCACCACCTCAAGAGTGCGAGATAGAATACTAATCAAATGTTGCTCCGTCGGGGCCGGGTCGGAGAGCTGAGGTGCGAATTGTCGGCAGTCGATACGGCCACGGTTCGCCACCGCAGATAATTATCGGCAACAAGGCCTTCAGCTTTAAGCAGTTCACAACCAGCGTCTATTGTTTCTGACTAACAGCGTAATGGCTATCCATAATTGTGGGATTTTGGCGCCGTGATAATCTCAAGGCGCAGAGTTAACACTTAAAATTTGTGTTTTCACCCGACTTATTACTGAATAGTAACCGACATGACCACTAGTAACTCATCGCCCGAAGACGAACGCGCTCGGCTAGTCGACGTAGACCGTTTGACCTCCGACTTGGAAAGCGGCTCGGACCCTGTGCTAAACAGCATTGTGGCGATGGTCTCCAGCTATTTTAAGGTGCCTACTTCGCTGGTCAGCATCATCGAGCGCGACTATCAAGTTTTCAAAGCCCGTGTGG
>NZ_JBAWDE010000008.1:0-16733 GCF_049590575.1 Pseudomonas sp. | reverse complement strand
GGTCCATTGCGAGGAACGCACAGGCCCGCGCCAGCACGCGTTCGCGCATGGCGTCGGGCGTCAGCTGCGCCAAGGCCTGGCCGGTGTCGACCAGCAAGCGTAAACGCGCGGTGCGGCTTTCGGATTGTCGATAATGCGCGCGGATCGCCAAGGCACTGCCGGGATCGTGTGGCGTACGTTGCATGCTTGAACTCCAGTATCGATTACACAGGCCACCCAGGCTCGCGGGCGCGAGGCAGGCCATTAAACCTTGCGCAGTGGGTCGGGCGCCATCTGCCAAATGGCATAGCTGAATGACTCCGGTTGGCCGATGTCGGGGGACGGGCGGATTGGCAAAGTGGCCACAACCAACACCACTGGAGCATCGCAATGAAATTCAAAGCCACCGCAATCGCCCTGTTCTTCGCCATGAGCGTACCGTTTGTGCAGGCTGCCGACACGGCCCCCTACGTTTACCGTGAAGTAGCCCAGGCGCCTGCCAATGTGCAAGACCGCGAGATTGCCGGGTTGTTTGACCGCTGGAACAGCGCGTTGCAGAGCGGCAACGTCAAGGCAGTGGTCGACTTGTACGCACCGGGCGCGGTGTTGCAGCCGACGGTGTCCAACCAGGTGCGCAACACGCCTGAGTTGATCGCCAACTACTTTGATCACTTCCTGGCGCTCAAGCCGGTAGGCCAGATCAATTACCGTGAGATCCGCCAACTGGGCAGTAACGTGGCGATGGACAGCGGGGTCTACACCTTTACCCTGACCGAGAAGAACGGCGAAGTGCGCCATGTGCAGGCACGCTACACCTTTGTCTACGAGCAGGTCGGCGGCCAGTGGAAGATCCTCAACCACCATTCCTCGGCAATGCCCGAGGCGCAGGTCAAGCACGCCAAGCAGTCCTGAGGTGTTGGTGGCGCAACAGCGGTTCAATAAACTGTGCGATTACCCCGGCCATGGGGGTGCCGATGGCCGGGGTAATTCATTGAAAGGCAGGGCGTAGAGGCTTGGCATGAATCGTGTTGTCAGTCAGGTGGCGCTGACCCGACAACGGGAGGGAAACCCCAACCCTTCATAAGAACCCATACCCATGCACAACCCCTTGCAACGCACGTTAATCGCCAGCCTGCTGGCAATCGGCAGCTTGTTGCCCACGCTCGCCCAGGCCGCCAATGATCAACAGTTCATCCCGCTGGCCACCTACCGCGTCGGCGCCTATGCCTCCAGCGGTATCCCGTGGTGGGCCGGAGAGATCGATTACTTTCGCTACATCAACGAAGTCGAAGGCGGGGTGAATGGCGTCAAGCTGGTCTGGCAAGAATGCGAGACCGAGTGGAAGACCGACCGCATCATCGAATGCTATGAGCGCTACAAAAATGGCCTGGACGGCGCGCCCACCGGGTTTTTCTTCACCCACAGCACGCCGGGTTCGTACGCCTTGATGGACCGTGCCGCCCTCGACCACATCCCATTGATCGACGGCGCCGGCGGGCGCACCGAATCGACGGATGGCCGCGTGTTCCCCTATGCATTCCCGCTGTTGCTCAACTACTACGGGCAGGCGTCGGTGGGCATCAACTACATCGCTGCGCGCGAAGGTGGGCTGGACAAGCTCAAGGGCAAGAAAATCGTCACCGTTTACCACGACTCCGCCTACGGTCGTGAAACCCAGGCAGCCATGCAATTGCTGGCCGAAAAGTATGGCTTCGAGAACATCCAGATCCCCGTGGCGGACCCCGGCAGCGAGCAATCCACTCAGTGGCGGCAAGTCCGCCAGCTCAACCCGGACTGGGTATTTCTGCGCACCTGGGGCGTGTCCACGCCGGTGGCGATCAAGACCGCCGTGCGTTTCGGCGTGCCGGTGGACCGCCTGATCGGTGACGTGTGGGCCGGCTCAGAAGCCGATGTAATACCCGCCGGCACCGCCGCCAAAGGCTACCAGGCGCTGGCACCCTTCCCGGGGGGCGACAGCTTTGAAATCCATAAACGGCTCAAGCAGTTCATCCTTGACCCTGGCAAAAGCAACCTCAAGGACGCCAGCTACTTCGGCAAGGTCTATTACAACATCGGCCTGATCAACGCCGCGATTGCCGTCGAAGCATTGCGCACCGGCCAGGCCAGGTTCGGTAACCGTGCGTTGAACGGTGAGGAAACGCGCTGGGCATTCGAGCATCTGGACATCGACGCCGCGCGCCTCAAGGCCATGGGCTTTGAAGGGCTGCTGGCACCCTTGAAGCTGTCCTGCGCCGACCACGAAGGCGGCGGCTCAGCGCGGGTGCAGCAATGGGATGGGCAAAAGTGGGTGCTGGTGACGGACTGGCTGCAGGCCGACCGCGCCACCTTGCGCCCGTTGATCGAGGCCAAGTCCGCCGCTTATGCCCAGGAGAAGGGCATCGTGGCGCGTGACTGTTCCGCGCCGTAACGCTTACGCAGCACTTGCCGTGACATGCCGGCCAGGGATGGCCGCAATCAGTTCACGCGTGTAGTCGCTGGACGGCTGGTTGAAAATCCGCTCGACCGAGCCCTGTTCGATCACTCGGCCATTGCGCAATACCAGCACCTGATGGGCAAAGTTGGCGACCACCGACAGGTCGTGGGACACCAGCACGTAGGCAATCCCCATCTCCCGTTGCAGCTCTTGCAGCAGCTCAAGAATGTGCGCCTGCACCGACACGTCCAGGGCGCTGACCGGTTCGTCCAGCAGCAACAGGTCAGGCTTCAAGGCCAGGGCGCGCGCAATCGCGACGCGTTGGCACTGGCCGCCGGACAGCTCACGGGGCAGCCGGTCGAGGTAGCTCACCGGCAAATGCACCCGGCTGATCAATTCCCGCGCGGCCTGCTCGAGGGCGGGGCCTTTGAGTAAACCGAACGACACCAGCGGCTCGACGATGCTGTCGAACACCGTGAAACGTGGGTCCAGCGCGGCGAACGGATTCTGTTGCACCAGTTGCAGGCGCTGGCGCAGCGGGCGGAAGTCGCGCCAGCTCAGGTCGGTGACGTCCTGTTGCTCGAACCAGATCCGCCCCTGTGTCGGTTTTTCCAGGCCCAGGGCGATCCGCAGCGCGGTGCTTTTGCCCGAGCCGGACTCGCCGACAATCGCCAGGGTCTGGCCAGGGTAGACCTCCAGGCTGAGATCCTCCAATGCCACAAACGTCGGCTCCTCACCCTTGACCTTGGGCAACGCGAATGTCTTGCCGACGTTTTGCAACTGCAGGATCGGCTGTTGCGTCGGGTCGATCCAAGTCAATGGCTCGCGACGTTTGGCGAACGCCGGTGCCGCGGCGATCAGTGCGCGTGTGTAGTCGTGCTGCGGCGCTACCAGGATCTGGCGTGGCGGGCCTTGTTCGACCACTTGGCCTTGCTGCATCACCAGGATACGGTCGGCGCGGTCAAGCGCCACGCCGAGGTCATGGGTGATGATCAGCAACGAAATCCCGCGCTCGCTGACCAGGCGCTGCAAGTGGTCGAGGATCTTGCGCTGCACCGTCACGTCCAGGGCGCTGGTGGGTTCGTCGGCGATGATCAGCCGTGGGTTGCCGGCCAGCGCGATGGCGATCAATACGCGTTGGCGCATGCCGCCGGAGAGTTCGTGCGGATACTGGCGTGCGCGCAGTACCGGTTTGTCGATGCCCACCTGTTGCAGCAGCTCGACAATGTCGGCGTCGACGCCGGGGTAGCGTTTGCCCTTGGCCAATACCAGCGCCTCGGCAATCTGCTGGCCGACGCGCAGGGTGGGGTTGAGGCTGACCATCGGGTCCTGGGGCACCAGGCCAATGGTGCGCCCGCGCAGGCTGCGTTTCTGGCGTTCGCTGGCGTGGGTCAGGTTGTTGCCGTCGACCCACAGTTCGCCGGCGCTGAGCTGCGCGTTGTCGGGCAACAGGCCGAGGATCGCGTTGGCCAGGGTCGATTTGCCCGAGCCGGACTCACCGACAATCGCCAGCGTCTCGCCCTGGGCGATGCTCAATGACAGACGGTCCACCGCCAGCGGGCCTTGGCCGTAACTGACGCTGAGTTGGCGAACATCAACCAAAGGGTGTCTGGTGCTCATCGCTGGATCTCCTCGAACGTGCGGGCGATATGGTTAAGGCTGAACACCACCGCGACCAGGAACAGGCCCGGCAGCAACGACACCCAGGGTGCGGTGATCAGGAAATGCCGACCGTTGGCAATCAACGTGCCCCATTCCGCCGCCGGCGGTGCGGCGCCGAAGCCGAGAAAACTCAGGCCGGCGGTGGCCAGAATTGCCGCGCCGAAGTCCAGGGTGGCGAGTACCGCCACCGGGCCCCAGGCGTTCGGCAGAATGTGCCGCAACAAGGTCCGGCCCCAACTGGCGCCGCCCAGGCGCGCGGCTTCGACGTAAGGCAAGGTCTTGACCCGCAGCACCTCGGCGCGGGTGGTGCGGGCGAACCCGGGGATAATCCCCACGCCCACCGCAATGGCCACCGGCACGGTGCCGAAGCCGATGGCGGTGACGATGGCCAGCGCCAGTAACAGGCCGGGCAGGGCCAGCAACACGTCGACAAAGCGCATGATCACCGCGTCGATGCGGCCACCGGCAAAGCCCGACAAAATGCCCAGGCCGAGCCCGCCCAGCAGCGCGATGCCCACCGCCAGAAACGCCGCCAGCACCGACAGGCTCGAGCCATAGACCACGCGGGTGTACAGGTCACGCCCCAGCTCATCGGTGCCGAACCAGTGCGTCAGGTTGGGTGCGCTGAGCTTGACCGCGGGCGACGTGGCATAAGGGTCGAAGCCCGTCAGCAGCTGCGGCGCCACGGCCGCCAGCAAGGAAAACACCACGATCAGCAGCGCCAGGCTGAAGCCCGGCCGCCGCAGCAGTGGCAACACCACCGCCGTCGCGCGTTGCAGGCGGCTGCGACGGCGCCACAGCGGTTCGCTGCGGTGCGTGGGAATATTGAGGTTGCGCTCCAGGACGGTCATGGTTCAGGACACCTTTGGCGTATGGGAAATGCGCGGGTCGAGCCAGGGGTAGAGCAGGTCGACCAGCAGGTTGACCTGCACAAACGCCGCCGCTGACACCGCGACGATCGCCAGCACCACCGGGATGTCCTGGCGCAGCACCGCTTCCTGGGCCAGGCGGCCGATGCCGGAGCGTGCGAAGATGGTCTCCACCAACACCGCACCGGACACCGTGTTGCCGACTTGCAAGCCGATCAGCGTGAGGATCGGCAACGCGGCGTTCTTGAAGCCGTGGCGCGCCTGCACCTGGCCACGGCTCAGGCCCTTGGCGTAGGCGGTGACGATATACGACTCCCGCCAGACGCCCTGGAAGCTGCGCTGCAGCACCTGGGCGTACACTGCCGCACTCGGAATCGCCAGGGTGATCGCCGGTAGAACCAGGCTTTCAAACCCCCGGCTGCCGGTCGCGGGAAACCAGCCCAGGCCGAAGGCAAATACCTGGATCAACAGCAGGCCCATCCAGAACACCGGCACCGAAAACCCCAAGGATGGTAGGCGTGCCAGGGCTTTTTTCAACGGTTGCCAGCGGATGTAGGCGGTCAGGTAGGCCAGGCCGATGCCGCCGACCAGCGACAGCACAATCGCCAGGCCGGCCAGGGACAGGGTCTGCGGCAGGCGTTCGGCAAGCAGCTCGGCCACCGGGCGGTTCAGCGACAGCGACTGGCCGAAGTCACCGTGCAGCGCGCCCAGCAGCAGGTCGAAATACTGCTCAAACAAGCCTTTGTCCAGGCCGTAATAGGCGCGGGCCTTGGCCAGGTCCGCGACCGACAGCGAGTCGGCCTCCATGCCCGACGCGCTGAGCATGATCGACAGCGTGTCGCCCGGCAGCAGATAAAGGATGAAGTAAGTGATGCTGTACGCCCCCCATAACACCAGCAGGGCCTGGCCGACACGGCCGATCAGGTAGCGGCTCATGGCGTGCCGATCTCGATGTCGCCCAGCAGCGCGAAGCCCTCGGCGGTCCAGCGGAAGTTTTTCACCTTGGGCGCTGTCGCCGCCTGCCACACGCGCTCATACACCGGGAACGCCGAGCCTTCATCGATCAGCAAATCCTGCAAAGCGCCGTAGGCCGCTGCGCGCTGCGGGCTCTGGGTGGCGGTGATGCCGGCATCGAACAGACCTTTGGCCTTGTCCAGGACTGCCGGTTCGTAGAGGTTGGTGGCCAGGGTCGAGCTGTTGGCGGTGCGTGGATCGAGGATGGTTTGCAGGATGATCGGGTCGGCGCGGGTCATGTAGTTGATGGTCAGGTCATAGTTGCCGGCCGAGTTGTTGGCGACCCATTCGGCGCGGGTGACCACGTTGAGCTTGACCTCGATACCGACCTTGCGCAGTTGATCCTGGAGCAGCACGTCGCCGGCGGTTTCGGCCGGGCTGATGTTGTAGCTCAGGCTCAGCCGCTTGCCGTTTTTCTGGCGATAGCCGTCGGCACCCTTGGCCCAGCCGGCCGCATCGAGCAAGCGTTCGGCGCCTGCCGGGTCATAGTCCAGCTTGTGGCCCTGGCTTTTGAAGTACGGGGTGGTCACATCGAAAATGCCGTCCACCACTGGGAACTCGGCGTTGTACACGGTGCTGGCGTAGCTCTTGCGGTCGATGGCTTTTTGCAGCGCCAAGCGTACCTGTTTGTCGGCCAACGGGCGCTCGCCACGGGTGTTGGGGTACAGGTTCAGCGCAGGGCCTGGCAGCGAACGGCTTTGGATGGTCGCGCCCTTGGACTGGAACAGCTTCAGGTCGACGTCCGAGAACGGATTGCGCGGCCACAGGATGTCGGCCTTGCCTTGCAGGAACAGGCCGTTGCGCACGCTTTCTTCGGGGATGTAGCTGATGTCCACCGCCTCCAGGTGGGCTTCGCCCTGGTTTTTCATGTTGGCCGACGCCCAGGCGTAACCCTTGCGCTTGGTCAGGTGCGCGCCGACTTCCGGCGTGTAGCTGGCCAGCACGAATGGCCCGGTGCCGATGATCTTGCCGAGTGAGCGCTCCTTGGCGGTCAGGGCATAGGAAGCCGGCGCGAGGATCGCCAGGTTGGTGGTGGACGTGGCCTGCAGGAATCCCGCGTTCGGCTTGGCGAGGACCAGTTTGACGGTGAAGTCATCGACCACTTCGGCGTGGTCGAAGCCCGCCAGGTAGGTCGCGCCAAAGGTCGCCGGCAGTTCGGTGGCCAGCGCCTTGTCGCTGTCGAACGCGGCCTTCACCGCCTTGGCGTCAAAGCGCTCGCCGTTGCTGAATGTCACGTTGTCGCGCAAGTGGAAGGTGTAGGTCAGCGCGTCGTCACTGATCTCCCAGCTTTTGGCCAGCCAGGGAATGATCTTGCCGGTGTCCGGGTCCTGGTCGGTGAGGGATTCGGCGACGTTGCGCAGCAGCACGCGGTGTTCGAGCCAGTAGACCTGGAACGGATCGACGCTGACCAGGGTGGTGTTGTCGCCGAAAAACGCGTTGTTCAGGGTCTTGTGCGCCTGGGCCTGGTCACCCGCAGGTGAACAGGCGGCCAGGCTCAAGGCCAGGGCGCATGGGGCCAGCAGACGGCTCATCAAGTTGGAGGTATTCAATGGGGTGCCCTCATGTGGCGATGCGTGTGCATGCAAGGTGTGGATCAGAAGTCGTAGGCGAGCTTGGTGTACCAGTAGCCGCCGCCCGGGTAGAACGGCGGGTTGCCGTAGGCCGCGAGGCCGAGGTTGCTGTACACCGCATGTTTGTCGGGGCGTACGTCGAAGATGTTGGTACCGCCGATGCTCACGGTGATGCTGTCGACGAAGGTGTAGCTCACGTCGAGGTCTGTGATCCATTTGGCGCCGAAGCTGCGGTCGCCCGAGGGGTTCACCGCGAGGGTCTTGACCGCGCCGTAGCGGGCGGTCTGCAGGTTGACCGCAAGGTCCTCGACCTTCCAGTTGGCGCCGAGGATCCACTTGGTCTTGGGCGACGCGTCGGTGAGGTCGCCCTGGCGGTCACGGCCGACCAGGGTCACGCCCGAACCTGCCAGCGCACTTGGCGTGTCGCGGGCGCCTTCGATGGTGGTTTTGTTCCAGTTGAAGCCCAGGCTCCAACGCACATCGCCCCAGGCATCCAGCGGCGTGGTGTGGTCGGCGACCACGTCGAGGCCACGGGTGCGGGTGTCGAAGGCGTTGGTGTAGTAGTTGACCCAGGTGCCGGTGGGCACGCCCTGGGCGGCGAGGATCGCGTTGATCGCGCCATTGCCACGGTCGTAGATATTGCTGGTCAGGGCGATGCGGTCGTCGATGTCGATCAGGTACGCATCGGCGGTGATGCTGGTGCGCGGCGCCGGTTGCCAGGTCAGGCCCAGGCCCAGGTTGCGCGATTTTTCCGGCTTGAGGTCATCGCCACCCAGCGCCTTGGCCAGGTTGCTGCCCGAAGGCGTCAGGCGGGTGACGGCGGGCACCACGTTGCCGTTGGCATCCACGGCCACGCGGTTGTCGGCGACGGTGTAGCCGATCTGCGTCAGGGACGGCGCACGAAAGCCGGTGCCGACGGTGCCGCGAACGGCCACGGTGTCGGTCAGCTCATAGCGCGAATTCAGCTTCAGGCCGAAGGTATTGCCCGAATCGTCGTCGTAATGTTCGACTCGGCCGGCCAGGTCGAGGAACCAGCGTTCGGTCAGGTCGAAACCCAGGTCGAGGTAGCCGGCATAGTTGTTGCGGATCAGGCTGACTTCGTCTTCAGGGCGGATCGTGACCGCTGCCTGCGCGCCCGACGCGGCGGGGTAAGTACCGGTGATATACGCCTCGGGGTCGCCGGCAAAGGTACTGAAGTGCTCCCAACGGTGCTCAAGGCCGGCCGATACCTGCACCGGCGAGGTCAGGTTGAACAGACTGTCGTAGCGGCGGGTGAAGTCGAGGTTGTTGACCCATTGCTCGAAGCGGAAAGTCGCCAGGTTGTCGAACTTGGTCGGTGACGCGGTGCCCAGCGACGGGTTGATATTGAGGTCGCTGGAGTGGTGCACATTGTTGCGCCCGTAGGTGGTGCTCAGGTCCCAGTTCCAGTCCGCCACTTGGCCCTTGCCGCCGAACAGTAATTGATAGTCGCGGTCCTTGATGTTGTTCAGCGGGAAGTAGCCGTCCGGGAACACCTCGGGCACGGCGGCGGTGCCGGTCGGCAGGCGGAAGTAGTTGGCCGCCTCGGCATCGCGCTCGCCATAGGTGGAGAAGGAGTACAGCGTCAGGTCGTCCAGCGGCAGTTCGGCGTTGTAGGCCAGGTTGAAGGCCTTGAGGTCGGGGTCGCCGTTCTTGATCGCCACGCGGTCCCAGGCGGCTTCCCTGGCTGGGTCATTGAAGGCGCGCACGCTGTTGTCGGCCTTGTCGTTCCACGAGGCTTCGCCGCGTTTGCGCGCATCGGCAGACAGGTGAAAAAAGCCGCCGTCGCCGAATTTGAAACCCTGGTCGCCCGCGACCTTGATGGTTTCACCCTGGCCGGAATACAACTGCCCGTAGCTGGTCTCGAGGTGCCCGCCGTTGTTGGCGGACTTGAGGATGATATTGATCACCCCGGCCACCGCATCTGAACCGTACTGCGCGGCAGCGCTGTCTTTGAGCACTTCGATATGGTCGACCGAGCTGACCGGGATCAGGTCGATGTCCACCGCATTCGCGCCGCTGTTATCGATCGAACCGCGCTGGCCGGTGGCGCCGTTGTGCCGACGCTTGCCGTTGACCAGCACCAGCGTGTACGCCGGGCCGAGGCTGCGGTTGCTCAGGGGCCGGGTCACCGAGTTGTAGCCGGCGATGTTGGTGCCGAAGTTGAATGAGGGCAGCAGCTTGGCGATGGCCTCGGACAGCTCGGCGCGCCCGGTCTTGAGCAACTGATCGCTGTTGATCACGTCAATCGGCGCCGGGCTGTCGGCCACGGTGCGCTCCTGGCCGCGCAAACCGGTAGAGATCACCGTCACCGTGCCGAGCTTGGCGTCCTCGGTCGCCGTCTCGGCGAGGGCGGGCGTCGCGGCCAGCAGCAGCGAGCTGGTCAACAGTGACAAATGGAAGTTCTTCAGGGGGAGCGAGGAGGCGATGTCTGGCATGTCGAAAGGGTCCATGTAAGCCTGCTGAAGGCTCCTGGTGGTCGGGGTATACGTCCTCCGCCAGGCATGGGGTCGGTCTGTGAAGTGAAGATATCTCTATAAAAAACTGCGGGGAAAGTCTTTTTTGGAATAAGCTAATTATTAGAAATTGTTATCTTGCGATTTTATAAAATCATCTATTTTTATTATCTGGCGGGTGCGGCGTGGCCAGTCGCCGTGGGATGTGCCAGGGGGCAGCGCCTGTCATAATCCATCGGTCCCACCCCAACCCCCACGCGGAGTCCATGCCATTCATGCTGCTGTTCAATCGATTAAGCGCGTTTTCCATTCAGGCGCGCAGGGCACTGGGGCTGGTGTGGGAAACGTCGCGTCCTTTATTCCTGGGCCTGCTGCTGGCCACGATCGTCGCCGGTCTGCTACCGGCGCTGGCCGCCTGGATCGGCCAGCGCATCGTCGATGGCGTGGTGCATGCCATGCAGATTCATGCCGCCGGCAGCCAGGCGCCTGTGTGGCCGGTGATGCAATACGTGCTGGCCGAGGCGGGCGTGCTGGCGCTGCTGGCCGCCGCGCAGCGTGGGTTGTCGATGCAGCAATCGTTGCTGCGCGTGCAGTTGGGGGTGAAGGTCAACCTGATGATTCTGGAGAAAGCCCAGACCCTGTCACTCCTGCAGTTTGAAGACGCCGAGTTCCACGACAAGCTGGTGCGCGTGCGCCAGGGCGCGTCGACCCGGCCGCTGAGCCTGGTCACCAAGGGCCTGGGCCTGGTGCAGAACTTGATCTCGCTGATCAGCTTTGCCGTGCTGTTGGTGCACTTTTCGCCGTGGGCGCTGGTGATCCTGGTGGTCGGTGCTTTGCCGGTGTTCTTCGCCGAGACGCACTTCTCCGGCAATGCGTTCCGCTTGTTCCACCGCCGTGCGCCCGAGACCCGCCAGCAGAATTACCTGGAGTCGCTGCTGTCCCACGAGACCCATGCCAAGGAGGTCAAGCTGTTCGGCCTGGCGCCGTTGTTTCTCAAGCGCTACCGCGACAACGCCCGGCGCCTGTACACCGAAGACCGCCAATTGACGGTGCGCCGGGATGCCTGGGGCTTTGCCTTGGGCCTGCTGGGCACCGCGGCGTTTTATGTGGCGTATGCCTGGGTGGTGCTGGACACCGTGCGCGGCCAGACCAGCCTGGGCCAGATGACCATGTACATCGTGCTGTTCAAGCAAGGGCAAAGCGCGATCACCGCCAGCCTCAGCGCGATTGCCGGACTTTATGATGACAGTTTGTTTCTGTCGGACCTGTACGAGTACCTGCTAACCCCCGTGGTCACACCCCATGGCCGGTTGACCGAGGGCGCGCGCCCCGGCGACGGCCTGCGCTGCGAGCACGTCGGGTTCAGCTACCCCGGCGCCGAGCGGCCGGCGTTGAGCGGCATCAACCTGCACCTGGCACCGGGGCAAAGCCTGGCCCTGGTCGGCGAGAATGGCTCGGGCAAAACCAGCCTGATCAAACTGCTCACCCGCCTGTATACCCCGCACGAAGGGCGCATCCTGCTGGATGGCAGCGACTTGCAGGACTGGGATGAACAGGCACTGCGCCAGCGCATCGGGGTGATTTTCCAGGATTACATCCGCTACCAGATGAGCGTCGGCGAAAACCTCGGGGTGGGCGACGTCGAGGCGTTGAACGACGAGGCGCGCTGGCGCACTGCTGCTGCCCAGGGTGTGGCCGCCGAATTCATCGAGCGTTTGAGCAAGGCCTACGCCACGCAATTGGGCCGCTGGCTGGGCGGCCAGGAGTTGTCGGGGGGGCAGTGGCAAAAAGTCGCCTTGTCCCGCGCGTACATGCGCCAGGAGGCCGACCTGCTGATTCTTGACGAGCCAACAGCCGCGCTGGATGCCGGCGCCGAGGCGGCAGTGTTCGAGCACTTTCGCGAACATGCCAAGGGGCGCATGACGCTGTTGATTTCCCATCGGTTCTCCAGCGTGCGCAATGCTGACCACATCATCGTGCTGGACGCAGGGCGAATCCTGGAGGACGGCGACCATAGCCAACTGATGGCGGCCGGTGGGCGTTATGCCGAGCTGTTCGATGTTCAGGCCCGGGGTTATCGCTAGATAGCGAGCGCCTGTCCAATCCGGCCAAGAGTATTGTTTCAAAGTTTGAGGCCGACATCGTCACCGCAAGCCCTGCGCGCCCGGCGCTCCGCTGCAACCCTGCCGCAGAACGCCTGACGATACCTCCTGGGTATCCCTTCAGACCTTATCCATATTGGACGCACCCCTACCCAAGCGTCAGCCTGCGCTCAATAACTATAAAAGAGGCGCAACCATGACCGTGCTATTGAGTGAGCGCAGCCAGATCTTCCGACGGGCCGATGCCTACGCCGTGTCGGATTACGTCAACCAGCATGTCGGCAGCCATTGCATCCGCCTGCCCCCCAAAGGCCGCCCGCAGGCGAGCATCAGCCACCGCACCTTTTCCAGCCTGGACCTGTGCCGCATCAGCTACGGCGCGCCGGTGCGGGTGACGTCGGTGGCGCTGGAAACCATCTATCACTTGCAGATTCTGCTCAGTGGCCACTGCCGCTCCAATTCCCGTGGCGAAGAACAAGTCTTGGGCGCGGGCGAGATTCTGCTGATCAACCCCGATGACCCGGTGGACCTGACCTATTCCGCCGACTGCGAAAAATTCATCATCAAACTGCCGGTGCGCCTGCTCGAAAATGCCTGCCTTGAGCAGCACTGGAGCCTGCCGCCGTCAGGCATCCGCTTCGCCACGGCGCGGCATGCCCTCAGCGAAATGGGCGGTTTCCTGCAGCTGCTCGGGCTGATTTGCCACGAGGCGGAAAACGCCGTCGAGCCGCAGATGCAGGGCCTGTACGAGCGCATTGTGGCGAGCAAGCTGCTGGCGCTGCTGGGCAGCAATGTGCTGCGGGTGATCCCCCAGCCAGCCCAGCGCGGCGGCTTCGAGGCGGTGCGCGAGTTTATCGAGGAGCATTTGGCCGAGGACATCAGCGTCGAGCAACTGACGGCGGTTGCCAAGGTCAGCGAACGCTCGCTGTACAGCCTGTTCGAGCGCCGGGTCGGCCTGTCGCCGCGTGACTACGTGCGGCGGCGCAAGCTGGAGCGGGTGCACGCGCGTTTGCAACTGAGCACCGCGCGCAGCGTCACCGAGGTCGCGCTGGACCATGGTTTCGTGCACCTGGGGCGCTTCTCCGAAGCCTATCGCAAATGCTTTGGCGAGCTGCCGTCGCAGACCTGGAAACGCCATCGATAAGCCGCGTGCGCCAGGCGGATAGCGATGTGCAGAAAGCGGATATTGAGGAGTAGGGCAAACCCGTACGGTGAAGGCGCCTGATACAAGAACAACGGAGGGCCTGCCCCATGATCAGCACACTCGACCGCCTCGCCAGCCAATTGCGCGAGTCCGTTCAGGAAGACCCCGCCACCGGGGTGTTCCGCTGCCGCCGCGACATCTTTACCGACCCCGACCTGTTCGCCCTGGAAATGAAACACATCTTTGAAGGCGGTTGGATCTACCTGGCCCACGAGAGCCAGGTGCCTGAAATCAACGACTACTTCACCACCTGGATCGGCCGCCAACCCGTGGTCATTACCCGCGACAAACACGGCACCCTGCATGGCCTGGTCAACGCCTGCGCGCATCGCGGCGCCATGCTGTGCCGACGCAAGCAAGGCAACAAGGGCTCGTTTACCTGCCCGTTTCATGGCTGGACTTTCAGCAACGCCGGCAAGCTGCTCAAGGTCAAAGACGCAAAAACCGGCGCTTACCCGGACAGCTTCGACTGCGACGGCTCCCACGACCTCACGCGCCTGGCGCGTTTCGAAAACTACCGCGGCTTTCTGTTCGGCAGCCTCGGCGACGCGGTGCCCGAGTTGAGCGATTACCTGGGCGAAACCCGCGTGATCATCGACCAGATGGTCGACCAGGCGCCGCAAGGCCTGGAAGTGCTGCGCGGCAGTTCGTCGTATGTCTACGACGGCAACTGGAAACTGCAGATCGAAAACGGTGCCGACGGTTACCACGTCAGCTCGGTGCACTGGAACTACTCGGCGACCATGGGCCGGCGCAACTACGAAGCCGAAGGCACACGCACCGTCGACGCCAATGGCTGGTCGAAAAGCCTGGGCGGCGTCTATGCCTTCGACCACGGGCATATCCTGCTGTGGACGCGCCTGCTCAACCCCGAAGTACGCCCGGTGCACGCGCACCGCGCCGAGCTGGCCGAGCGCCTGGGCCAGGCGCGCGCCGACTTTATCGTCGACCAGACCCGCAACCTCTGCCTCTACCCGAATGTGTACCTGATGGACCAGTTCTCCACCCAGATCCGCGTGGTGCGGCCCATCGCCGTCGACAAAACCGAAGTCACGATTTATTGCATGGCGCCCATCGGTGAAAGCGCCCAGGAGCGCGCCACGCGTATCCGCCAGTACGAAGATTTCTTCAACGTCAGCGGCATGGGCACCCCGGATGACCTGGAAGAATTCCGCGCCTGTCAGACGGGCTACCAGGGCGCGAGTAGCCTGTGGAATGACCTCAGCCGTGGCGCCAAACAATGGGTTGAAGGCGCCGACGAGAATGCCCTGGCCATGGGCATGCGCCCGCAACTCAGTGGGTTGAAGACCGAAGACGAGGGCCTGTTCGTGCGCCAGCACGCGCATTGGGCGCAGAGCCTGCAGCGCGCGATCCAGCGCGAACAACAAGGCCTGATCGCCAGCGACCGCGAGGTGCAGCCATGAGCCTGTCCCGTGACCGCCTGCTGGACTTTCTCTACCGCGAAGCACGCTTGCTCGACGACCGCCAGTGGGATGAGTGGCTGGCGTGCTATTCGCCCAAGGTCGAATTCTGGATGCCCGCCTGGGACGACCACGACACCCTCACCGAAGACCCGCAGAGGGAAATCTCGCTGATCTACTACCCCAGCCGCGACGGCCTCGAAGATCGCATTTTCCGGATCAAGACCGAGCGCTCCAGCGCCAGCACGCCCGAGCCGCGCACCGCGCACCTGATCAGCAACCTCGAAGTGCTGGAAGACGACGGCGCGCAGGTGGAGTTGCGCTTCAACTGGCACACCCTCAGCCACCGCTACAAGACCACCGACAGCTACTTCGGCACCTCGTTTTATCGCCTCGACACCCGCGCTGAACAGCCGCTGATCACGCGCAAGAAAGTCGTGCTGAAAAACGACTACATCCACCAGGTCATCGACATCTACCACATCTGAGGACACCGCCATGACCTACGCCATTGCCCTGAACTTCGAGGATGGGGTCACCCGTTTCATCGACTGCAAAGCCGGCGAGAAGGTGCTGGATGCCGCCTTCCGCCAACGCATCAACCTGCCCATGGACTGCTCGGACGGCGTCTGCGGCACGTGCAAATGCCGCTGTGAAACCGGCACCTACGACCTCGGCGACGACTACATCGAAGACGCGCTGAGCGAGGACGAAGCCCAGGAACGCCAGGTGCTGACCTGCCAGATGGTGCCGCACTCCGACTGCGTGATCGCCGTGCCGGTGCCGTCCAGCGCCTGCAAGACCGGCACCGCGCAGTTTGCCGCTACGCTGGCGAGCATCACTCGCCACGCCGATGCCGCGCTGGAGGTGAGCTTCGAACTCGACCAGGCGCCGGTGTTCCTGCCCGGCCAATACGTGAACATCGGTGTGCCGGACAGCGGGCAGACCCGCTCGTACTCCTTCAGCAGCCGCCCCGGCGATACCCATGCAAGCTTCCTGATCAAGCATGTCCCGGGCGGTTTGATGAGCGGCTGGCTGGAGCGCGCGCAACCGGGCGACAGCGTACCGATGACCGGCCCCCTCGGCAGTTTTTACCTGCGCGACGTGGTGCGGCCACTGCTGTTGCTGGCTGGCGGCACCGGGCTGGCGCCGTTTCTGTCGATGCTCGAAGTGCTCGCGCAACGCCAGGAAACCCGCGCGATCACGCTGATCTACGGCGTCACGCGCGATCAGGACCTGGTGCTGGTCGAGGCGCTGCAAGCTTACTGCGCGCGGTTGCCCGGCTTGACTGTGCTCACCTGCGTGGCCGACCCGCACACCGCCCACCCGCGCCAGGGGTATGTCACCCAACACATGGACAACGCGGTGCTCAACGGCGGCGATGTCGACGTTTACCTGTGCGGCCCGCCGCCGATGGTCGACGCGGTGCGCCAGCACTTCAAGCAGCAGGGCGTGAGCCCGGCCAGTTTCCATTACGAGAAATTCACCCCCAACGCCATCGCCAACTGCGATGCCGCCTGAGGACCTGAGCATGAATTCACGTTTTAACCACAAGGTTGCGCTGGTCACCGGCGCCGCTCAGGGCATCGGCCGGCGCGTTGCCGAGCGTTTGCTGGAGGAGGGCGCCTGGCTGGTGGCGGTCGATCGTTCGGAGCTGGTGCATGAGTTGCAGCACGAGCGCGTGCTGCTGCTGACGGCCGACCTGGAACAGCATGCCGAGTGCGCACGGGTGATGGCGGCAGCCAAGGCGCGGTTCGGGCGCATCGACATCCTGATCAACAACGTCGGCGGGACGATCTGGGCCAAGCCTTTCGAGCACTACGCCGAGACAGAAATCGAAGCCGAAGTGCGCCGTTCGCTGTTCCCCACGCTGTGGTGCTGCCATTGCGTGCTGCCGTACATGCTGGAGCAGGGCAGCGGCGCGATTGTGAATGTGTCGTCGGTGGCGACGCGCGGGGTCAACCGCGTGCCCTATGGCGCGGCCAAAGGCGGCGTGAATGCCC
>NZ_JBAWDE010000007.1:0-3345 GCF_049590575.1 Pseudomonas sp. | reverse complement strand
GGCTTGCTCGCGAATGCAGTGTGTCAGTCGCCAGATAAGTTGGCTGGCACCCCGCCTTCGCGAGCAAGCCCGCTCCCACATTTTGATCTGCATTGTTTCAGCGCTAGCGTTTGGGCAGCTCGATCAGCACTTTCAGGCCGCCCAGCTGGCTTTCCTGCAACTGCAACACCCCGCCCCATACCTCGACGATATCGCGCACGATGCCCAGCCCAAGGCCATGGCCGTCAATCTGTTCATCCAGCCGTGTGCCTCGGCTGAACACTTGGTCACGCTGGGATTCAGGGATGCCGGGGCCGTCGTCTTCAACCGCCAACAGGAAGCTGTGCGCCGTTTCAGTGACGTTCAAACGCACGTCGGCATCCGCCCACTTGCAGGCGTTGTCCAACAGGTTGCCGAGCAGCTCCAGCAGGTCTTCGCGGTCCCAGGGCAGTTGCAGGCCCGGGGCGCCTTGGTAGCTGAGGTCCAGGTGGTCGCCGTGGATCATCCTCAATGTCGCCAGCAGGCCGGGCAATTCCTGGTCACAGTCGAACAATGCACCGGGCAAGGTTTCGCCGGCCAGGCGTGCACGATTGAGTTCGCGGTTGAGGCGCTGCTGCACCTGTTCCAGCTGGTCGCGCAGCAGTTTGCTCAGTTCGGGATGGTGTGTGAGGGGCTCGCTGGAAGCCGCACTCAAGAGCACCGCCAGCGGGGTTTTCAAGGCGTGGCCAAGGTTGCCGAGGGCGTTGCGCGAACGTTTCAGGCTGTCTTCGGTGTGGGCCAGCAAGTGGTTGATCTGCGCCACCAGCGGCTCGAGTTCCTGCGGCACCTGGGTGTCAAGTTGCGAACGCTGGCCCTGCTGCAGCTGGGCGATCTGGTTGCGTGCGGTTTCCAGCGGGCGCAAGGCGCGGCGCACGGTCACCCGTTGCAGGATCAGCACCAGCAGCAACGCCGCCAGCCCCAGCACCAGACCAATCCGGCGCATCAGGCGGAAGCTTTCCCGCACCGGGGTGTAGTCCTGCGCCACGCTGATGGAAATCGACTGGCCAAAACGCTTGTAGTCCGAACGCAGCACCAGCAGTTGCTGGCCTTCCGGTCCCAGTTGCAGGTTGCCCTTGAGCCCGACCTCGGGCAGCCGCGGCAATTCCTGGTCCCACAGCGAGCGGGAGCGCCAATGGGTATCGGCAAAATCGATACGGAAATAATGCCCGGAAAACGGCCGCTGATAGGCCGGCGACAAGCGCTGTTCGTCGAGTTGCACACCGTTGGGCCCACGGACCAGCGCCACCAGCAGGTTCTCGGCGTCGTTACGCAACCCGGCTTCCAGATAGCGCTGCAAACCCGCCTCGAACAACCACAGGCTGGTTTGCGCCAGCACCACGCCGACGATCACCATCACGCTGATCAGCCCCAGGCTCAGGCGTCGCTGAATCGACTTCATGCAGGGCTGGCGCCAAACCGGTAACCCTGGCCGCGACGGGTTTCGATCACGCTGCGGCCGAGCTTGCGGCGCAGGTGGTTGACGTGCACTTCCAGCACGTTCGAATCACGCTCGGTCTCGCCGTCGTACAGGTGCTCGGCCAGGTGGCTTTTCGAGAGGATTTGTTCGGGGTGCAGCATGAAATAACGCAGCAACCGGAATTCGGCGGCGGTCAGCTGGATCTCTTCGCCATCGCGCAACACGCATTGACGGCCCTCATCCAGGTGCAAGCCAGCGGCTTGCAAGGTCGGCTGGTTGGCCTGGCCATGGGAACGGCGCAACAGCGCCTGGATGCGCAGGTGCAGTTCTTCGGGGTGAAAGGGTTTGCTCAAGTAATCATCGGCGCCGGCCTTGAGCCCTTCGATGCGCTCAGCCCAGGAATCGCGGGCGGTCAGCACCAGCACCGGGGTGGCCAGCGCGGCCGCGCGCCATTGCGCCAATACCTCCAGCCCAGGCAAGCCGGGCAGGCCGAGGTCGAGGATGATCAAGTCATAGGGCTCGCTGCGGCCCTGGTACGCCGCATCGCGGCCATCGGCCAGCCAATCCACGGCATAACCCTGGCGCTGCAGGCCGGCCAGCAGTTCATCGGCCAGGGGTACATTGTCTTCCACCAGAAGCAGGCGCATCAGTCTTCCTCGTCTTTGATCAGCGCACCGGTGGTCGCGTCCAGCTTGATTTCGCGCACCACACCTTCGGTGGTCACCAGTTCCACTTCGTAGGCATATTGGCCGTGCTTTTTCTCAAGCTCGGCTTCCAGCATCCGGGAGCCGGGGTAGCGTGCCATGGCCTGGTGCAAGAGCTGCTCCAGCGGCAGGATCACGCCCTGCTGGCGCAGCGCCAGGGCTTCATCCTGGTTGAGGTCGCGGGCTGCCAGGCTAGAGCAAAAAACCAGCAACACCAGCGCCCCCCGACTGCCGACGCGTAAATTTACCTTCATTACGTATCCTGATGATTCTTGAGAACCTGCCCGGAGAGCGCGTCCAATTCAATATCCCATTCAATGCCGTTGGCATCTTCCAGCTCGACCTCATAGACGTACTTGCCGTACGCCTCGTCCAGGTCCGTATCCAGCAGCGTCGAACCGGGGTGCAGGGCCAGGGCCGTGGCTTCGAGTTGATCGAAAGCGACAATTGTAACAGTGGCGGGCACGATCAGTGGTTTGTCGGGGTCCACAGCTGCGGCAAGGGTCGGCGTGGAAGCGATGATAGCGGCGGCGACCAGAGCTGTGAGGCGCTTCATGACAAGTCTCCGTTACTAGATTTTTCCTACGTGGCCACCGTACCTGCCGGAACTTAACTGAAACTGAATTGCCACCATGGCAATTTTCGGGCAAGCCCTTTTCCCACACCGCGCGAGATTTTCTATACTGCCCCGCTCGCTTCAACAGAGACCGGTATGACAGCCATCCACATCAAATTCCCCGCGCTGACCCTCAAGGCCGGCAAACGTGCATTTGCGCGCATTCGTGAACAGGGCCTGGCGCCGGCGGATGTGGGCATTCTTCCCGGCGCCGCCGGCGGCCCCAAGGCGCTGGGGATCCAGGGCCTGGACCTGGCACTGTTCGGCGACTGGCTGCCGCGTGCGCCCCGCGAACGCGCACTGATCGGCGCGTCGATCGGTTCCTGGCGGTTTGCCAGTGCCTGCCTGCCCGACCCGGTGCAAGGCCTGCTCGACCTTGGCCGCCTGTACAACGAACAGCGTTTTGCCAAGGGCGTGACCATGGCCGAAGTCAGTCGCAGCTGCCAGCGCATGCTCGACGACCTGCTGGCCGGCCGCGATGCGCGGGTGCTGGACAACCCCGACTACCGGCTGAACATCATGGTGGTCAAGAGCCACGGTCTGCTCGCCGACGACCACCGTGGGCGCCTGGGCCTGGGCCTGTCGTCGGT
>NZ_JBAWDE010000006.1:0-9412 GCF_049590575.1 Pseudomonas sp. | reverse complement strand
TACCGCTCTGGCAACGCCCAGACCGCCCACCGCGAGCAGAACCCGTCAACCCCTCGCTCACCGACCACGAAGCCATGGCCGTGTGGGACGCGATCCTCAAGTCTGTACGCATCCGCTACGGCGCCGTCGCGCCGAAGCCGGACCCATGGGCCAACTACCGCGGCCCCAGCGCTGAAGAAGCGGCCGAAAATAAACGCATCCTTGATGAGTTCATTGCCAGTTTTTCGGAGCGCAAGCCATGATCGTGGAATGGGTGTTAGCGAGGGCAAAGGGGATCATGTTCATCCTGTCTGTGGGCAACAGACTCAACAAATACGCTAGGAGCGATTCATGAAGACGGTCTGGAATTACCTCAAACGCTGGAGCCTGCCGCTGCTGCGCCAGTTCAACCAGGCGGTGCCAGTACTGGTGCTGCTGGGCATGGTGTTTTTATTGATCGCCATCTGGTGGCTGGGCCCGCAGTGGGCCTGGCGCGAGCATCAGCCGCTGAGTGCGTGGGCGATGCGCGTCTCGGCCAGCGTCGTGGTGCTGGTAGTGCCGTTGCTGATCTGGGCTTGGCGGGTGCGTGATCGTTACTACCGGCTGGAGCTTGAACGCCAACATGAGGCCGCCGTAAAGGCCGACCCAAGCCTGCCCTATATCGAGGCGCAGGAGCGGGCGCTGGACCGCAGCCTGGCCAATCTGCTGAACAACATGGAGCGCCGCCGTTCGCTCTATCAACTGCCGTGGTATCTGGTGCTGGGCGAGGAAAATGCCGGCAAGACCAGCCTGATCACCCGCTCCAATCAAAGCTTTGCTTTGTCCCATGTCACCAGGGCCGGAGTCCGGGCGCATCAGGAGGAGCAACTGGCTTATCCGGTGGATTGGTGGATCGGTGACGAGGCGGTACTGATCGACCCGCCGGGTGAGTTTCTCAGCCACCCGGAGCCGACGGCTGATAGCGTTGCGCAGGAGGGTAAAGTCAAACCGGTATTGCCCGCCGGCACTCACCCGCGTCTATGGCGACACCTGCTCGACTGGCTGGGGCGCAACCGCAGCCGTCGTGCATTGAACGGCGTGGTGCTGGTGATCGACGTGCAGGCCTTATTGGCGCAACGTCCCGAACAACGCAAGGCCCACGCCAACCTGCTGCGCACCCGGCTGTTTGAGCTGACGCGGCAATTGGGCACGCGTTTGCCGGTGTACGTGACGCTGAGCAAGTTCGACTTGTTGGAAGGCTTCGAAGAGTTCTTCGCACGGTTGTCGCGCAGTGGGCGCGAAGACCTGTTGGGCTTCACCTTCAGCTTGGACGCGGTGGATGATTTCGATGCCTGGCTGGCGGAATTGACGTGCCGATACCAACGCTTTGTCGCCCGCCTGCGCGAACAGATTTTCGACGGCGTCAGGATGTCATCTGGGCTCACCGAACGCGATCGTTTACAGGCGCTGGTGCATCAGATGGCGGGCCTACGCCCGGCATTGTTCGGCTTCCTGAGCGAAATGCTCGGCAGCGATCGTTTCACCACCCCGGCGCTGGTGCGCGGGCTGTATTTCTCCTCGGTCTTGCAGCAAGGCACCCTGAGCAACGCCTTCGTCAAAGAAGCGGGGCACGCGTATCAACTGCCGCCACCGCCCCCTGAGGTCAAGCCTGCCGGCGGCACGGCGATCTACTTTGCCCAGCAACTGTTCCAGCGGGTGATCTACCCCGAAGCAGGCCTGGCGGGCGACAACATCAAGGTGGCCCGCAATAAGCAGCGGCTGCTGATCGCCGGGTTCAGCGTTGCGTCTTTGGGCGTTTTGGTGGTCATCGCAACCTGGCAGTTTTACTTCAACATTAACCGCGACAAGGCAGCCAGTGTCTTGGCCAAGAGCCAGGATTTCAGTGGTCGAGACATCGATGCGAGGGTCGACACCACCGGTCGCAACCTGTTGGTGCCCCTGGACCAGATCCGCGATGCGGTACTGGTGTACGGCGATTACCGCGAAGCCTGGCCGCTGCTGTCGGATATCGGCTTGTACCAGGGCAGGGCGATCGGCCCGACGGTGGATGAGGCCTATCTGAACCTACTGTCCAAACGCTTCCTGCCGGCGATTGCCAGCGGTGTGCTGGACGCCATCAACGCCGCGCCCGCCGGCAGCAATCCGCAATTGGCGGCGTTGCGCGTTTACCGCATGCTTGAAGAACGCCAGAACCGCCGCCCGGCCATTGTCGAAGAATGGGTCGCCAAACAGTGGCAGCGCGCCTATCCGGGCCAGGGCCAGCTGCAGGCCGACTTGATGGGGCACCTGGACTACGCGCTTAAATACGCCGACGCCGACCTGCCGCACTACCGTGAACGCATCTCCCAAGTGCAACAGCAATTGCGCCAGCTGCCCATGGCTGAGCGGGTCTACATGAGCCTCAAACAGGACGCCCTGGAGCGCCTGCATCGCCCGCTGGACCTGCGCAATGAGGTCGGCCCGGCGTTCGATATCGTCTACCGCCCGCTGAACACCGATCAAGAGGGCAGCGGCTTGCTGCTTACGCCGCTGCTCACCGCCAAGGGCTTCAAGGACTACTTCGAGCCCGGCACCGAGGGCATTATCGAACTGGCGATGATCGACCAGTGGGTACTGGGTGAGCGGCAACGCCTGGACTACTCCGACGAAGACCGCAAAGTGCTGACCCAACGCATCCGCGCCCTGTACAGCGCCGATTACGTGGACAGCTGGCGGCGTGCGCTGAATCAGTTTGCGGTCACCGACTTCGACGACCTCAGCCACGGCGTGGCGGTGCTGGAACAAGTCACCGGCCCGGCCGCCCCCCTGCGGCGCTTGCTGGAAACCCTGCGCGACAACAGCGTGATCTACCCGTCGGTGCCGTTGGCCGAAGGGCAAGTGCCGCTCACGCTGGACAAGGTATCGGATGGCCAACAACAAGCCGCCGGAATCCGCCGCGCGTTCTCCAGCCTGGCTGAGCTGACCACTGCGCGAGGCGAGCAGCCATCCTTTTATGAGGAAACCCTGCGCTCGGTCACTGCCGTCTACGACTACGCCAAAGCCGTGCACGACAATCCCGACCCCGGCAAGGCGGCGCTGAAAACCGTACTCAGCCGCTTCTCCCTGGGCGGTGCCGACCCGATTGCCAACCTGCAACGCGTCGCCGTGGGCCTGCCCGAACCACTGAACCAGCAGGTCAAAAAGCTCGCCGACCAGACCTCACAGGTATTGGTGATTGCCGCCCTGCGCGAACTGGAAAAACGCTGGGACAGTGAAATCTACAGCTTCTACCGCGACCGTCTGGCAGGCCGCTACCCATTCAAGGCCAGCGGCGAAGACGCCTCGCTGGAAGACTTCGAAGCCTTCTTCGGCCCACAAGGCCGCCTGCAGCAGTTCCACGACCAGTACCTGAATGTGTTCCTCAAGGACAACCTCGACGCCCTGTACTCCGACAGCCTCGGCGGTTACCTGGTGCGCAGTGACGTGCTGGAACAACTGAAGAAGGCTGAGCGCATCCGCGACACCTTCTTCAACCACCGCGGCCACCTGGCCGTGCAACTCACCATCGAACCCCTGGCCCTCAGTGCCACCCGCCTGAGCAGCATGCTCAGCGTCGACGGCCAACTGATCCCCTACCAGCATGGCGCGCCGCAACGCACCGGGCTGGTGTGGCCCAACAGCCTGGGCAACACCAATGGCAGCCAGCTCACTCTGGTACACAGCACCGGCAACACCGCCAGCATGAGCTATCGCGGGCCGTGGTCGTTGTTCCGGCTGCTGAGTCGCGGGCATCTCAATGCCAGGACCGACACCAGCGTGGACCTGACCTTTGCCGTCGCCGATGGCCTGATGCGTTATCGGATTGGGGCGGAAAAGGCCAGCAATCCGATTACCCAGCGCAGTTTTGAAGGGTTTGTATTGCCGCGGACATTGCTCGAAGAGCGACCGGGCAAGACCGCTACCCAAGACGTTACGCAGCGGTAAAGGCGTTCAAGAAGGCTACTCAGTCCGCCCCTGGACCTACTGAGATCAATCCACGAAATACACAGGACTCTATGCATGGCAATCAGGCTACAACTACTGACGGAAGACCCCAAGGAAATCGAATGGGTTGAGCGTTACTGGGCAATGGACGAGGCAGGGCAATTTCTCGAAAAAGTGAGTGCGCTGAATGGCGTCGTGGAAATGGCTCAGGGCGTAACACTTATCAGCTGGATACGACAACGTTGCAGGGCCTTCGATGAGAATCAGGTGTGCCCTCAATGTGGTGAGCTGGTTGAAATTCGAAATCGGTCCGAGGCCAAGAAAGTGCCAATGCGCTGTATCAGGCTCTGCACGCGCTGCCAGGAAGATCGAGCTGCCCTGGCCCAGGAGGCTGAAAAAGCCAAAGCGGCAGAACTCGAAAAGCGACTCGCAACCTATCGTCAGAGGCAGCTCTCCAGAACGGTGGATTACACTCAGGCATCGGATGCACAGGTACTGCTTCTGTTGGCGCTGGATCGCGCCATTACACCAAGGCTGGCCAGTGGCGGTTTCACGCTAGGGGACTGTCGCGGGTTGGCGCCCCGACATGTCAGTGAATTTGTGAGTCAACTGAGTGAGGCGGGCTTGATCTTCATGGACCCTGAGAAAGCCAAGCCCGGTACTTACTACTGGCAGGGCGACGAGGTTTGGTTCAAAAGTGCGCAGGTGGTCTATTGCCTGTCACCCGATGCAGCCAATGGGAGTGGGGAAGAGGTTGTACGGTCCCTCAATGAGAGGGAATACACCGATGCTGAGGGGCTTTTCAGTCTATGGCTCGATTACTCCGTCGCGGATGTGATGGGCTATTTGCGCGACCAATGTGATGTGTATAACCATGTACTCGATGAGCAGGAATGGAACGAAATCAACAGCACCTTGCGCTCGGCATTGGAAACCTACAGTGTGGCCCAGCTCTGGTCCGTAGCCTGGAAGGTCGTCAAGGACGCCGCCAGTTTGGCCAATCGCGAGTATTACAATCGCCAAAAAGCCGCAGCGACCATTCCCGGAAAGATTCGACGGCACCTGGAGAAGGCCCGCAAGGAGTCGTTGGCGCTCAAGTGCTGGAATCGCCCCGAATACCAACCAGCGGGAACCTTGGGCATGTTGCTGGCTGAGCTGTTTGAAGTTGACGAAAGCACCAGCGGCTTGGCTGCGGCCGCGCGCATTGCCACATGCACGGGCAAGACCTGTGTCCCCACTATCGAAGCCCAACTGTATACGCCGATACGCGAGCTGATGACCAACGCTTTGGCGCTTGATGTCGGGGCTCCCGTCTTGCTGCGTTTCGCGGCGTTGATTCGTGCAGGTCATGACGTGAGCTTCGCCGTCGAGGAAATCGGGGGCTCCCTGAGAGCGTGAGCGCGACTTACCGCGAGGGCTCGGGCTCGCCGCAGGGCTTCACTCCAGCCCTTAATGCTTGAATAACTGGTTTTGTTCGGGGGAGGGTGAAGGCGGCTCCCTCACCACAACGGCCCCACCACCTGCCGATACCGCTCCAGCCCCTGGGGCGTTTCCCGCACCAGGCTGATCTCCATCGCCAACGGGTCTTCACGCCGGTTGCCACTCAACTGGCGCCAGCCTTTATCGGCTTCCCAAACCCGTACCTGCAGGTCCCTGACATCGGTCAACACCACCACTCCGTCCTTTGCCGCCGGCAATGGGAAGCGGTCCCGCGTGGGCGCTGCGGCGCGGTACAGTTGGTCGCCCTTGAGCCACCAGCGCACCCGTTGCAGGCCTTCACCCGCGACGGGTGCGCTGCGGATCACCTCCAGCCGGAAGCCCTTGCTGTCGGAGCTGCGAACCGTCACCGCCGCCAGCCCCTCGGGCTTGGCCTGGTTGTCCTCGGCGTTCAGCTCAACACTGGCGCGCAGGCTGAGGTCGCGCTGCATCTGGTTCAGCGCGCGCAGTAGCACTTCGGTCTGTTCGGTACTCGCCTGCAAGTGCTGATCGGCGCGGGTCACGCTGTCCAGCCCGCGCCAGGCGATCACGCTGACGATGGCCATGAGCATGATCGCCACCATCACTTCGATCAGGGTGAAGCCTTGCTGGGCTCGGTTCATGGCTGGCTCACCACGCGCATCAAGCCGGCGGCATCGCGCTGCAGGCTCAGGCTGTGTTGCCCGTCGGACAGCACCACGCGCAGCGGCGGGCTGATCCATTCGGCGTCGAGCACCAGGGCTTGGCGAGGTTCGATGGTGATCTGCATCGGTGTGCTTTCCCATAGGCGCGGGCGCAGTTGAGTGTCGGTCTGGAACGCCTCGACGCCGCTACCCTCATCGTTGCGGCGGCTGAAGCGAAAGCCCTTGGCATCCGCGCGCCACGTGATGGGGCGGCCATCGGCGCGTGCTTCGGCCTGGGCGATTTGCAGCAATTGGCTCAAGCGCTCGGCATCCTTGCGCAGCAAGTGCAGCGGGTCGGGCTTGATGGTCAGGCTGATGGCGGCGCTGGCGATGCCGATAATCACCAACACCACCATCAGTTCGATCAGGGTGAAGCCTTGCTGTTTCATGGCTGCTGTCCTCGAAAGGCACCTGGAACACTGGAGAGGAGTTGACATAAAAACGTGCGAATTGAGCTGTAGGCTGGTGCCACGGACAAACAGGAGGTCCCGCTCATGGCATTTACCTTTGGTGTTTCACCCGCGCACGGTGTGCAGGCATTGGCCGTGCTCGCGGCGTTGGCCGGTGTGGCGGTATGGACGCCGCTGCTGCTCACCACCGCCGAATCCCACACCCCCCAGGCGGCGCCCCAGGCCTTGGCCGCGCGCAGCGATAACCCGGCGCTGCAATGGTTTTCGAACGCCCCGACGGCCTTGCAGGTCAAGGTCACGGGGGTGCTTGCCGGTGCACGCGGCGCGGTGGCGATCCTCAGTCTCAATGACGGCCCGCCACGCAGTTTCCTGTTGGGTGAACGCCTCGGTCCCGGTGTGCGGTTGACGGCCATCGAAGGCGATGGCGTACAGATCGAGCGCGGCGGCGAGACACTGCGCGTCAACCTCGACAAGTTGCCGGACGGGCCGGCCTTGCCGCGTCTCACTCGGCCATGACCTGAGTGCTCAAGCGCGCGAGGGGCGGCGCCTCGCGGCTGGCGTCGAGTACCTGCACATCGACCTGAAACAGCCGGCCCTCGGCGTTGATGGTCTGTTCGCAGCGCAACTTCAAGCGGCCCTGGTCGCACGCGAAGGTCTTTTTGCCGTTGCGTAAATGCCCCTCCAGGCGCAATTCCGCCAGGCGACTTTGCGCGGCCAGCATCGCCATGGACTTGTCCCGCAACAGGCCATTGCTCTGGGTCATCAACCCGGCCACGCGCACGGCGGCAGCCATGGCCACGGCGATGATCGCCAGGGCCACCAGCACCTCGATCAGGGTAAAGCCTTGCTCCTTGCGACGGCGGTCCATGGCACTCTCGAAAGCCTCGAAACAGGCACGCAGACTAGCGCCGGCAGTTGACTGAATGGCGACCGAAACTCCCGAGGATTTTCAATACGACTGACATATGTTCTTGCAACACTGCGCCACGAAATGCACTCAAGCCAAGGAATGTCGAGATGGATATCGCGCGCCTGACACCCCAAACCGCCCCATTGCCAGGGCCTCGCCGCCAGCGTGGCTTCACGTTGATCGAGATCATGGTGGTGGTGGTCATCCTCGGGATCCTGGCGGCGATGGTGGTGCCCAAGGTGCTCGACCGGCCGGACCAGGCGCGGGCCACGGCGGCAAAACAGGACATTGGTGGATTGATGCAGGCATTGAAACTCTATCGCCTGGACCACGGCACTTACCCGAACATGAACCAGGGCCTGAAAGTGCTGGTGGAACGCCCGGCCGATGCGAAGAACGGCAACTGGCGCGCCTACCTCGAGCGCCTGCCCAACGACCCTTGGGGCAACCCCTATCACTACCTCAACCCGGGCGCCAACGGTGAGGTGGATGTGTTCTCGCTGGGGGCCGATGGTCAACCGGATGGCGACGGCGTGAATGCCGACATTGGTTCCTGGCAGTTGTAAGGCGCGCCATGAAACGGTATTCGCCCGCAGCGGCGAAGCAGCGCGGCATGGCGATTATCAGCGCCTTGCTGATTGCGGCGGTGGTGGCGGTGCTCGCTGGGGCGATGCTTACGCGCCAGAGCGTTTTCACCCGCAGCCTGGAGGCCGAGCAATTGCGTGTCCAGGGCCAGTGGTTGTCGCTCGGCGGCCTTGAGCGCAGCCGGCAGATGCTCTGGGAGGCGCGCCAGAAGGACGTGCTCACGCGCCTCGACCAGCCGTGGGCACGGGCCCAGGTGGGGGCGTTCGAGGGGCGGATTGACGATGAGCAAGGCAAGTTCAACCTGCGCAACCTAGTCAACCGCCAGCAGGTCGACACCGAACAATTGCAGAACTTCGAGCGCCTGTGCCGCTTGATCGGCGTCGACCCGGCGGTGAGCCGACGCATCAGCCAGCGGGTGATCGGCTCGTATGACCGCAGCGACCTGCCCGCCAAGTACCCGATGCTGCGCAGCCTCGACGATTTAAGCACTGTCGAAGGCCTCGACCCGGCGGTGTTGCGGCGTATGCAGGCGTATATCAGCGTGTTGCCCGGTATTACCTGGGTCAACGGCAATACCGCCAGCGCCGAAGTCCTCAGCGCCGTGGTGCCGCAGCTCAGCCTGGCCCAGGCCCATGGGCTGGTGGCCGAGCGCGACGGCGGGCACTGGTTTATCAACCGCGGGGATTTCGTCAACCGTCTGCACCTGCCGCAGGTGAATGTGGATGCGGTGCAGGTGGGCATTACCAGCGAATGGTTTCGCCTGCAGGGCCAGGCGCGGCGCGAGCAACGCCGGGTCACACTCGACGCGTTGCTGCATCGCCCCGAAGACCGTCAGCCGCGTGTGATCTGGTCGCGGGTGGGGGTATGAAACGCTTGCGTATCGGCTTGCCGCCGCTCGACCAGTTGACCCTGGAAAGCCCGGTGAAATTTGCCTGGCTGGAGCGCGGCGTGGTCATTCAAGAAGGCTGCGACAGCCTGACGCAACTGGGTAAAAGCCGGCAGGCGGTGGACTGCTTTCTGCATCCCCGCGACAGCGTGCTCACCAGCCTGGAACTGCCGCCGTTGCCGGCCGCGAAAACCGCCGCCGCCGTGGCCTGTGCGGCGCAGGCGCTGATCCTCGGCCCGGTGGACAGCATGCACGTGGCCCACGGCCCGCGCGAAATCGATGGGCGCGTGCAGGTGGGCTGGGTGCCCAAGGCTGGCGTGGAGCGGCTGGGCCAGGTATTGACGCAGGCGCAGCTCAAACTGCGCGGCCTGTACCCGGCGCCCTATGCCTTGCCGGTGGGCGCTGCGGCATTGGACGAAGGGTACCTGTTGACGCGCGACAGTCTGCAACAAGCGGCCGTGCACCCGTTGGGGTTGCAGGCCCTGGAGGTGCCCCTGGTGGACGCGGCGCAGCGCTGGAG
>NZ_JBAWDE010000005.1:0-7284 GCF_049590575.1 Pseudomonas sp. | reverse complement strand
AAATGTGGGAGCTGGCTTGCCTGCGATAGCGGTGGATCAGTCACTGAAAATATTGACTGTCAGTCCGCCATCGCAGGCAAGCCAGCTCCCACATTGGATTTGCGGTGTTCTTACTCCAAGTGTTCCGGCTTGACCGGGTCGCCGGGTTTCACATCCAACTGATGCCGCACATCCTCAAACATCAAGTCGTACTGCTTGTGCATCGAGCCATTCAACACGGCAATCTTCGGCATACCGTACTTCTGCGCGATGTTCATCGCATGGCGGGCAAAGTCGAATGCCTGGTCCTTGGGCAAAAAGAATTCTTCCTTGAGGTCCTTGCCCTGCACCGAACCGTGCAGCTTGAACAGCATCCCCTTGCCTTCCTTTGGGTCCTGGCTGACTTCATAGTCGATACACAGGTTGTAGCTGTAGTCGTCCTTGTTGAGCGCGTGACGTTCGACGTGCAAGTGACCGGGTTCAAAGGTGGCCATAGGCGTATCTCCTCTACTTCACAGGTAGGTGATGCCAGGTTTTGCCGTGCTGATGCGTGTACCGGCGTTGCCCTGGACGATGGCTTCGATGTCCGAGAGTGAACCGATGACGGCGGTTTTGCCAGTCTGGCGGGCGAACTCGCAGGCGGCTTGCACCTTCGGCCCCATGGAGCCGGCGGCAAAGCCGAGTTTCTCCATTTCATCGGGGTGGGCCTGGCCGATGGCTTTCTGGGTGGGCTTGCCGAAGTCGATAAAGGCGGCGTTGACGTCGGTGGCGATCACCAGCAAGTCGGCGTCGAGTTGCGCGGCCAGCAGCGACGAACACAGGTCTTTGTCGATCACCGCTTCAATGCCTTTGAGCTTGCCGTCTTCGCCATACATCGTCGGGATACCGCCACCGCCGGCGCAGATCACGATGGCGCTTTTTTCCAGCAGCCACTTGATCGGGCGAATTTCAAAGATGCGTTTCGGGCGCGGGCTGGCGACTACGCGCCGGTATTTATCGCCGTCCGGGGCAATCGCCCAGCCTTTCTCGGCGGCGAGTTTTTCGGCTTCGGCTTTGGAGTACACCGGGCCGATGGGCTTGGTGGGGTTCTGGAAGGCCGGGTCCTTGGCATCCACTTCGACCTGGGTGAGCAGGGTGGCGAAGGGCACTTCGAAGTCCAGCAGGTTGCCCAGTTCCTGTTCGATGATGTAGCCGATCATGCCTTCGGTCTCGGCACCCAGCACGTCCAGCGGGTAAGGCGAAACGCTGGTGTAGGCCGCCGCCTGCAACGACAGCAGGCCGACTTGCGGGCCGTTGCCGTGGGCGATCACCAGTTCGTTGCCGGCATGGATCTTGGCGATCTGTTCGGTGGCGATGCGGATATTGGCGCGTTGGTTGTCCGCCGTCATGGGTTCACCACGGCGGAGCAGGGCGTTGCCGCCCAGGGCTACGACGATGCGCATAACGTGTATCCTTCTGAAATTCATCGTTGTGAACACAGAACAGCTGTGGGAGGGGGCTTGCCCCTCCCACATCGAGTGTGTTCGGCCAGTGAGCGTTAGATATCAGCCAACGCCGACACCAGAATCGCCTTGATGGTATGCATGCGGTTTTCAGCTTGCTCAAACGCGATGTTGGCCGGCGACTCGAACACCTCCTCGGTCACTTCCACGCCATTGGCCAGGTTCGGATAACGCGCGGCGATGTCCTTGCCGACCTTGGTCTCGCTGTTGTGAAACGCCGGCAGGCAGTGCATGAATTTCACGCGCGGGTTGCCCGAGGCTTTCATCATCTTGGCGTTGACCTGGTACGGCAGCAGTTGCTCGATACGCTCGTCCCACGCTTCCACCGGCTCCCCCATCGACACCCAGATATCGGTGTGGATGAAGTCCACGCCCTTGACCGCCTCGACAGGGTCTTCGGTGATGGTGATGCGTGCGCCGCTTTCTTCGGCGAATGCTTGGCACTGCTTGATGAAATCGTCGTGTGGCCACAGGGCTTTCGGCGCGCCGATGCGCACGTCCATGCCCAGCTTGGCGCCGATCATCAGCAGCGAGTTGCCCATGTTGTAACGGGCGTCACCCAGGTAGGCGTAGCTGATGTCATGCAGCGGCTTGTCGCTGTGTTCGCGCATGGTCAGGGTGTCGGCGATCATTTGGGTCGGGTGGAATTCGGCGGTCAGGCCGTTGAACACCGGCACGCCGGCGAACTTGGCCAGCTCCTCGACGATTTCCTGTTCAAAGCCGCGGTACTCGATGGCATCAAACATCCGGCCGAGGACGCGGGCGGTGTCTTTCATGCTTTCCTTGTGGCCGATCTGCGACGACACCGGGTCGATATAGGTGACGTGGGCGCCCTGGTCGTGGGCCGCCACTTCGAACGCGCAACGGGTGCGGGTCGAGGTTTTTTCGAAGATCAGCGCGATGTTCTTGCCCTTCAGGTGTGGACGCTCGGTGCCGGTGTATTTGGCGCGCTTGAGGTCGCGGGACAGGTCCAGCAGGTAGTGCAGCTCGCGGGTGGTGTGGTGCATCAGCGACAGCAGGCTGCGGTTGCGCATGTTGAAAGCCATGATGAAGTCTCCTTAATAGTCGATAGGGTCGCGGATGATCGGGCAGGTCATGCAGTGGCCGCCGCCACGGCCGCGGCCAAGCTCACCGGCGCTGATGGTGATCACTTCCACACCGGCCTTGCGCAGCAGGGTGTTGGTGTAGGTGTTGCGGTCGTAGCCGATCACCACGCCAGGCTCCACGGCCACCACGTTGTTGCCGTCGTCCCATTGCTCGCGCTCGGCGGCAAAGCTGTTGCCGCCGGTCTCGACCACGCGCAACGCCTTGAGGTTGAGCGCGGCGGCGACGGTTTCGAGGAAGTTGGTTTTCTCCCGTTGGATGTCGATGCCGTGTGGCTTGCTTTCGTCAGGGCGCAGGGTGAAGGGCACGATCTGGTTGACTACTTCGGGGAAGATGGTCACCAGGTCGCGATCGCAGAAGCTGAACACGGTGTCCAGGTGCATCGCCGCGCGGGATTTCGGCAGGCCGGCAACGATCACGCGTTCCACGGCTTTGTTCTTGAACAGGTTGCGCGCCAGCTGGCCGATGGCCTGGTGGGACGAGCGCTCGCCCATGCCGATCAACACCACGCCATTGCCAATCGGCATCACGTCGCCGCCTTCCAGGGTGGCGGCGCCGTGATCCTGGTCGGGGTCGCCGTACCAGATCTGGAAGTCCGCGTTGGTGAACTCGGGGTGGAATTTGTAGATGGCCGAGGCCAGCAGGGTTTCCTGACGGCGTGCCGGCCAGTACATCGGGTTCAGCGTCACGCCGCCGTAGATCCAGCAGGTGGTGTCGCGGGTGAACTGAGTGTTCGGCAGCGGCGGCAGAATGAAACTGGCGTGGCCGAGGAAGTCGCGGAACATCTCGATGGTCTTGCCGCCAAAACTGCTCGGCAGGTCATCGGCTGACACACCGCCGATCAGGAATTCGCTGATTTTGCGCGGCTCCAGGCTGCGCAGCCACGAGCTGACTTCATCGACCAGGCCCAGGCCCACCGTATTCGAGGTGATCTTGCGCTCCAGGATCCAGTCCAGCGCTTCGGGAATGGCGACGATATCGGTCAGCAGGTTGTGCATTTCCAGCACATCAATGTCGCGCTCGCGCATCTTGGTCACGAAATCGAAATGGTCGCGTTTGGCCTGGGCCACCCACAGCACGTCATCGAACAGCAGTTCATCGCAGTTGTTGGGGGTCAGCCGCTGGTGGGCCAAACCTGGGGAGCACACCATGACTTTGCGCAGTTTGCCGGCTTCGGAATGTACGCCGTACTTCACTTTTTCCGTGGTCATTACAGATCCTCCAGTGAACATCAGTTACAGAGTCAGGAAGCCGTCGTAGAGCCCATAGGCAGCCACCAGGGCGCCAATGACCACTGCGGCGAAAATCAGCTTCTCGACGTTGGTGAAAATCGGTTTGCCCAGTTCATGCTTGGCCTTGGCGAACAGGATCACGCCTGGGGCATAGAGCAGGGCGGACAGCAGCAGGTATTTGGTGCCGCCGGCATAGAGCAGCCAGACCGCGTAGATCAGCGCGATACCACCGATCAGCAGGTCTTTGCGGCGTTCGCCCGGTGCGCCTTGGTAGGTTTCGCCGCGCACCGCCAGCAGCAGTGCGTAAGCCGCCGACCACAGGTAAGGCACCAGGATCATCGAGGTGGCGAGGTAGATCAGCGACAGGTAAGTGCTGGCGGAAAACAGCGTGATTACCAGGAAAATCTGCACCATCGCGTTGGTCAGCCACAGCGCATTGGCCGGCACATGGTTGGCGTTTTCGCGGCGCAGGAACTCCGGCATGGTGTGGTCCTTGGCGGCGGCGAACATGATTTCCGCGCACAGCAGCACCCACGACAGCAGCGCGCCCAGCAACGAGATGATCAAGCCGACGCTGATCAGCACCGCACCCCAGTGGCCCACCACATGCTCGAGCACGGCGGCCATCGACGGGTTCTGCAGCTTGGCCAGTTCCGGCTGGGTCATGATGCCCAGGGACAGCACGTTCACCAGCATCAGGAACAGCAGCACAGTGATGAAACCGATCACGGTGGCCTTGCCGACGTCGGAGCGTTTTTCGGCGCGTGACGAGAAGATGCTCGCGCCTTCGATGCCGATAAACACCCAGACGGTGACCAACATCATGTTGCGCACCTGGTTCATCACGCTGCCCAGGTCCGGGTTTTTCACGCCCCAGATGTCAGCGGTGAAGATGTCCAGCTTGAACGCGAACAGCGCGATCAACACAAACAGCACCAGTGGCACCACTTTGGCGACGGTGGTCACCAGGTTGATGAACGCGGCTTCCTTGATCCCGCGCAACACCAGGAAATGCACGGCCCACAGCAGCACCGACGCACCGATCACCGCCGCCGGCGTATTGCCTTCGCCAAAGATCGGAAAGAAGTAACCGAGGGTGCTGAACAGCAACACGAAGTAACCGACGTTGCCCAGCCAGGCACTGATCCAGTAACCCCAGGCTGACGAGAAACCCATGTAGTCGCCGAAACCGGCCTTGGCGTAGGCATACACGCCGCCGTCGAGGTCAGGTTTGCGGTTGGCCAGGGTCTGGAACACAAATGCCAGGGTCAGCATGCCGATCGCAGTAATCACCCAGCCGATCAATACCGCGCCGACATCGGCGCTGGCCGCCATGTTTTGCGGCAGTGAGAAGATCCCGCCGCCAATCATCGAGCCCACGACCAGCGCAACCAGTGCGCCTAATCGAAGTTTTCCGGGAGAATCAGACATTGCATGACTCCAATGCAGGAGAAGAGAGACCACAGAATAAATCCGTGCGCTAATCAAACAGCTGACTCAGATCACTTCATTGGCACATTCCATTGTGAATTAATGACTTAGGGGTAAAACCCTTGGGCGATACCGTTCCCCGCAAAAGCGCTTTCCAGAGCGGTTTCTGCGTTGTGGTTAATCATTTAGTCCGGGGTGTGGACGTTTGAAGCTAGACCGTTTTACGGAATGTGCAAACTTTTACCGGGGGCGCCTGTAAGTAGTGCGGTATGGGCTAAGTGCCATCTATATTTAAATTCTAAATAAGACTAAACGTTATAAACTGTCATGCCTTTGCGTTATGAGCGTGGCGGTTTTAATGCTGTCTTTAATAAGCGCTACACTCGCTGAGTTAATTAGTTGAGTGCACGGTTTCAGCTCAACTTGTTATTTATCAGGAGTATTCATGGCTCAACCGTCCGAGAAACTGCGACTCAGCGCATTGGTAGCCCTGGTAGTGGGCTCGATGATTGGCGGCGGGATTTTTTCGTTGCCGCAAAACATGGCCGCGCGCGCCGAGGTAGGGGCTGTGTTGATCGGTTGGGCGATCACCGCAGTCGGCATGCTGACCCTCGCGTTTGTGTTCCAGACCCTGGCCAATCGCAAACCGGAGCTGGACTCCGGGGTGTACGCCTATGCCAAGGCCGGGTTCGGCGACTACATGGGTTTCTCGTCAGCCTGGGGTTACTGGATCAGTGCGTGGATGGGCAATGTGGGTTACTTCGTGTTGCTGTTCAGCACCCTTGGCTACTTCTTTCCGGTGTTCGGCCAGGGCAATACGCCAGTGGCCATCGGCTGCGCGTCATTGCTGCTGTGGGCAGTGCATTTTCTGGTGATGCGCGGGATCAAGGAGGCGGCGTTTATCAACCAGATCACCACGGTGGCGAAGATCGTGCCGCTGTTGATGTTTATCGTGATCGCGGCGGTGGCGTTCAAGGCCGATATTTTCACCCGTGATATCTGGGGCCTGGGCAACCCGCAATTCGGCAGCGTGGTGGACCAGGTGCGCAATATGATGCTGGTCACCGTGTTCGTGTTTATCGGCATCGAGGGCGCCAGCGTGTATTCGGCGCGCGCCGAAAAGCGTTCGGACGTGGGCCGCGCCACCGTGATCGGCTTTCTCGGGGTGTTGGCGCTGTTGGTACTGGTGAATGTGTTGTCCCTGGGCGTGATGAGCCAGCCGGAGTTGGCGCAATTGCAAAACCCGTCGCTGGCGGGTGTGCTGGAACATATCGTCGGGCCTTGGGGCGCGATGGCCATCAGCATCGGTTTGGCGGTTTCGTTGCTGGGGGCGTTGCTGTCGTGGGCGCTGCTGTGTGCTGAAATTCTCTACGCCACGGCGCATGACAAGACCATGCCGGCCTTTCTGAAAAAGGAGAACGCCAACCGGGTGCCGGTCAATGCGCTGTGGCTGACCAATGTGATGATCCAGATATTTCTGGTGATCACGCTGTTTTCCCATAGTACCTACACCACCCTGATTTACCTGGCTTCGTCGATGATCCTGGTGCCGTATTTGTGGTCGGCGGCGTATGCCGTGCTGTTGAGTGGGCGCGGTGAGACTTATGCCGGGGCACAGCGCCAGCGGATCAAGGATTTGCTGGTGGGGCTGATTGCCCTTGGTTATGCGGTGTGGCTGCTGTACGCCGGTGGTTTGAAATACCTGCTGCTGTCGGCGCTGTTGTACGCGCCGGGTGTGGTTTTGTTTGCGCTGGCCAAGCGGGAGCAGGGGCGGCCTTTGTTTACCCACGTGGAGAAAGGGATTTTCAGCTGTGTGGTTGCGGGGGCGGGGGTGGCGGCTTACGGGTTGTATAGCGGGGTGTTGTCGTTGTGATGGGGGTATATCCGTTTTTTGGGTGATGGCTACTTATGGTTTCGCCCTTACGGCGAGTCACTTTTGAAAGGAGCCCAAAAGTAACCAAAAGGCTCTTGCCCCACCACTCGGCACCTCGCTCACGCTCGGTGTGCCCGAAAACAGGCAGCACGAAGCGGGCCGC
>NZ_JBAWDE010000004.1:0-2339 GCF_049590575.1 Pseudomonas sp. | reverse complement strand
CAGCAAGCCCGCGACAAGGTGCTGCGCCGCCTCGCCGAATTCCAGGTGTGGCCGCAAGCCGCCGTCGATGAAGCCCTCGAAGAACCGCTGCTGCTCGCCCCACGCCTGGAACCCAGCCTGGCACCCTTGCTCGCGCGCCGTTTGAACCGCCCGGACAGCCCGCCGCTGATTCGCACCACCCTGGACGCCACCCTGCAACGCCGTCTCGAAGACCTGCTGCTGGGCTGGCGCGCAAGGCTGCCGGAACACACCTCGGCGGCGATCCTGGTGGTCGAAGAAGAAAGCATGGCGGTGCGCGCCTACCTCGGCTCGGTGGATATCAACGATGCCAAGCGTTTCGGCCATGTGGACATGATCAGCGCGCTGCGCTCGCCGGGCTCCACGCTCAAACCCTTCCTGTATGGCCTGGCGCTGGACGACGGCTTGATTCATTCCGAATCGCTGTTGCAGGACGTGCCCCGGCGTTATGGCGATTACCGGCCGGGCAACTTCTCGATGGGCTTTACTGGCGCGGTGCCGGCGAGTACGGCGCTGTCCAGCTCGTTGAATTTGCCGGCGGTGCAGTTGCTGGAAGCCTATGGGCCCAAGCGTTTTGCCGCGCAGATGCGTATCGGCGGTGTGTCGTTGGCGTTGCCGGCGCTGGCCGAGCCCAACCTGGCGTTGATCCTGGGCGGCGCGGGCAGCCGCCTGGAAGATCTGGTCAGCGGCTACAGTGCCTTCGCCCGCGACGGCAGGAGTGCAACCATTCGATTGCAGCCGGACGATACGCTCAGAGAACGGCCGTTACTGTCGCCAGGGTCCGCCTGGATTGTGCGGCGTATCCTCAGCGGCCAGGCGCGGCCTGATCGCGACCCGCGCGCCGAGCTGGTGCAGCGCCCGGTGCTGGCGTGGAAAACCGGCACCAGCTATGGCTTTCGCGATGCCTGGGCAATTGGCGTGGGGCCGCGCTACTTGATCGGCGTGTGGATCGGCCGACCCGACGGCACGCCGGTGCCAGGGCAGTTCGGCCTGGCCTCGGCGGCACCCTTGATGTTGCAGGTACACGATGTGCTGACCAACCGCGACAGCCAGCGCGGCATCAGCGCGCCGGTCAAACCGGTGCCGGCGAATGTCGGCGTGGCGGCGATTTGTTGGCCGCTCGGCCAGCCGATGAGTCGCACCGACCCCAATTGCCGTCGCCAGCGGTTTGCCTGGACGCTGGACAACACCACGCCGCCGACCTTGCAGGCCTTGGATCAACCGCTGAGCGTGGGCTTGATGGAAAGCGTGTGGGTCAACGCCAAGGGCTTGCGGGTTAACGCCCACTGTCCTGGTGCAGAACCGAAAAACATCGCCCTGTGGCCTGCGCCGCTGGAGCCTTGGCTGCCCAGGGTGGAACGCCGTGAGGCGCGGATTCCACCCGCTGACCCCGATTGCCCGCCACCGGCGCTGGCGGCCTCATCGCCGTTGTCGATCGTCGGTGTGCGTGAAGGCGACCAACTGCGCCTGCCGGCCGCCAGTCAGCAAGCCCTGCACCTGAAAATCTCCGCCCTGGGCGGCAGCGGTCGGCGCTGGTGGTTCCTCAACGGTACGCCGCTGGGCGACAGCGCCAACCAGGACTTTATCAACGCCAGTTTCGAGCGACTGGGGCGCTACCAGCTCAGCGTCCTCGATGAAGCCGGACAGACTGCAAGGCTGGAGTTCAGTGTTGTTGATTAGGCCGCCATCGGGGGCAAGCCCCCTCCCACCTTTGAAAGTGTTCACAGGGCACAATGTGGCGGGGGGCTTGCCCCCGATGGCCTAAAGGTTCACTTGCCTTCCAGCCCAAACCCCCCGAAGCTACCCACCTTCAGGAGCCCCCGCATGAACCTCGAACACCTCACCGAACGCCTGCACCGCATCCGCGATAACAACGCCTGGAAGCCATTCCACAGCCCGAAGAACCTGGCCATGGCCGCCAGCGTGGAAATGGCCGAACTGGTGGAAATCTTCCAATGGCTGACCGAAGACCAGTCCCGCCAGTTGCCCGCCGACACACTCGCCCACGCCGGGCAGGAAGTCGGCGATATCGTGCTGTACCTGCTGTTGTTGTGCAGTGAGCTGGGCTTGGACATGAACGAGGTGGTACGCGCCAAACTGGCCGATAGCGAGCGGCGGTTTGCCCATGAGTGACCGTCATTTCGACCAACTGGCCACGCGCTTCGCCGAGAAAATCTACGGCGGCGCCAAAGGCGCGATTCGCCTGGCGGTGCTCCAGGCCGACCTGGCCGAAGCCTTGCCGGAGCGCCCGTTGCGCGTGCTGGATATCGGCGCGGGGCTGGGGCATATGTCGCTGTGGCTGGCCGAGCGCGGCCATCAGG
>NZ_JBAWDE010000003.1:0-16212 GCF_049590575.1 Pseudomonas sp. | reverse complement strand
GGCCAGCCCCAGCAGCGTGGCCGGCGAAGGGCACAGCACCTGCCATGCGTGCGCCCGGGAAGGCGTGCAGAACAGCGGCGCCGGCAGGTCAGTGCGGCACAGCTGCACGGTCAACGGACCTGCGACTTCGCCGATCACTTGGCCCTTGAGCACAGCGGCGCCAGGCTGTAACAGCGATTTGACGCCCCATAGCCGCACGTTGGCCTCGCGGCTGTGCACCCGCAGCTCGCCGTTGGTGCCCAGTCGCACGATGCCTGCAAACGGTGCTTCTACGCAGGTGCCCTGGGGCACATGCAGTTCGACGTGCAGTGGAAAGGTCTCTGGCTCATCGGCGCTGTCAGGCTGGGTCCGCGACAGGCGATATTGCCCGTAACGACTCGCCGCCAGGCCGTGCACCGCTGCCGCATCCTGCAACAAGCGCTGGTCGATGCCTGCCTGCTCCCAGTTACCCGCCTCGAAGTGCGGGCTGAGCACGCCCAGGTCGATCAACGCAAATTCACGCCCCACCAACCCCGGTAACAGAGGCGCGAAGCCTTGGCTTTCAATCGGTGCCGGAACCTGCCCGACACGGCTCAGGATCGCCGCTTCCATCAGTTCAAATGGTACCGAGGTCGCCACGTGGAAAATCTCCCACTCGTGCTCGGCATTTTTCAACAGGTAGCGGTTATGCGGGTCCAGGCGTTGCTGTTGTTCGCTGCTCAATACCAGTACCGCCGCACGCGCGACGATCAGCGGCCACAGCGCCTGCAACTCTTGGTGCTGTAACGGCGTGACGGCATGACACGCCTGGATCGCCGGCAGGATGACAAAAGGGTCGCCCTCGGCATGGTGCAGCAGGGCTGCGCAGGTCACCGAGAGGTCGGCAATGCGCCAGGTGTGTACCAAATCGCCGAAGTCAATCACGCCTTGCAACTGCCAGTGGCGCTGGGCATCACGCTGCCACACGACATTGTCATCGGTGATGTCCATGTGCACCGCCTGCCACGGCAATTGATCGGCCAGGGGGAGCACGCGCTCTTCAACGGCTGCGGCCACCTGCTCCAGTGCTTCGCGGTGCGGCAGATTTTCCAGGGTGGCCAGTAAATGGGTGATCAATTCCCGAGCGTGGCGCGGGTCCCATTGCAGGGTGCGCTCCAGGCCTGGATGTTCAAACGCAGCCAATGCCTGGCTCATCCGACCGCACAGGTCGCCGAACCCTGCGATCACAGCGCGCCCAAGGTGAGGCCGGTGAGTCAGCGGCTGGCCGTCGATATAGTCCAGCACGCGCACATGCAGGGTTTGCCCGTCGAGGCTCAGGGTCAGCAGCTCTTCGCCGTTCAAGGCCTGGATGACCTTGGGCACATGCACGCCGGCCTGCGCCTGCAGGTCATTCAGGGCCGCGTGCTGGGCCTGCAGTTCCACCGCCGCATAGTCGCCTCGGCAGATTTTCAGAACAAATCGGCCGCGTGCACTGTCGACCTTGTAGTTGAGGTCTTGCTGGCTGCCCAGTGACTGCAAAGTGCCCGTCAGGCCGTAATGCTGCTCGAGCAATTGCGCCGCCTGATCGGGGCTGACTTGCGGGCAAGGTAGACTGGCGCGGTGGATCAGCGTGGCGAGCAGCATGGGGTGGCCTCGGTTTTTTTTCAGGGGTGTATATCGCCATTGTTCAGGGGGCTTACGCAACCCCCTGATACAGACCGCCCTGCCCTGCATCACAACACAGGCTATGCTCCATTCGCTAAACGTACGTCTTAAGGAAAAGGGCCCCGACATGCGCATTCTCATAACCGGTGGTGCCGGTTTTATCGGTTCTGCTTTGGTACGTCACCTGATCCAGCATACCGAGCACGAAGTGCTCAACCTGGACAAACTCACCTACGCCGGCAACCTGGAGTCGCTGGCCAGCATCGCGTCCAACAGCCGCTACGAGTTCGTGCAGGCCGACATCATCGACCAGGCCACCGTCAGCGCAGTGCTCGCACGGTTCGAGCCCGAGGCGATCATGCACCTGGCTGCCGAGTCGCATGTCGACCGTTCGATTGACGGCCCATCAGACTTTATCCAGACCAATATCGTCGGCACCTACAGTTTGCTGGAAGCTGCTCGTGGCTACTGGCAAACGCTCGCCGGGCCGGCCAAAAGCGCATTCCGCTTCCATCATATTTCCACCGACGAGGTGTACGGCGACCTGCACGGCGTGGACGATTTGTTCACCGAAACCACGCCCTACGCGCCCAGCTCACCCTACTCCGCCAGCAAGGCTGCCTCGGACCACTTGGTGCGCGCCTGGCAACGCACCTATGGCTTGCCGGTGCTGCTGACCAATTGCTCGAACAACTACGGGCCGTACCACTTTCCCGAAAAGCTGATCCCGCTCGTGATCCTTAACGCGCTCGCGGGCAAGCCATTGCCGGTCTATGGTGATGGTTTGCAGGTTCGCGACTGGCTGTTCGTTGAGGACCATGCGCGCGCATTGCTCAAGGTGGTAACCGAAGGCGTGGTCGGCGAGACCTACAATATCGGCGGGCATAACGAGCAGAAAAATATCGACGTGGTACGCAGTATCTGCAACCTGCTGGAAGAGCTGGCCCCACAGCACCCGGCCGGAGTGGAGCAATACACTGACCTGATCACCTTCGTTAAAGATCGCCCGGGCCACGATCAACGCTACGCCATCGACGCCGGCAAGATCGAGCGCGAATTGGGCTGGGTGCCCTTGGAAACCTTTGAAACCGGCCTGCGCAAAACCGTGCAGTGGTATCTCGATAACCTGGAATGGTGCCGCAGGGTCCAGGACGGCAGTTACCAGGGCCAACGATTGGGCAACACCGACATGAGGGATCTGATCGCATGATGAAAGGAATCGTATTGGCCGGTGGCTCCGGCACGCGTCTGCACCCCATCACGCTGGGCGTGTCCAAACAACTGTTACCCGTGTATGACAAGCCGATGATCTATTACCCGATCTCGGTGCTGATGCTGGCGGGCATCAAGGAAATCCTGGTGATCTCCACCCCGGCGGACCTACCCCAATACCGCAACCTGCTGGGCGACGGCAGCCAATTCGGCGTGCGGTTCAGCTACGCCGAACAGCCGAAACCGGACGGCCTGGCGCAAGCCTTTCTGATCGGCGAGCAGTTCATTGGCAACGACCCGGTGTGCTTGATCCTGGGCGATAACATTTTCCACGGCCAGCGCTTCAGCGAACAGTTGCACGCCGCGGTAAAACGCGACAAAGGCGCGACAGTGTTCGGCTACTGGGTCAAGGACCCCGAGCGTTTCGGGGTGATCGACTTCGACAGCGAAGGCCGCGCCCTGTCCATCGAAGAAAAACCGGCAGTGCCCAAATCCAGCTATGCCGTCACCGGCCTGTATTTTTACGATAACGATGTGATCAACATCGCCAAAGCGGTGAAGCCTTCCGCACGTGGCGAATTGGAAATCACCGACGTCAACAACGCCTACCTGCACCGGGGAGACCTGCAGGTAGAACGCTTCGGTCGAGGCTTCGCCTGGCTCGATACCGGCACCCACGACAGCCTGCTGGACGCCTCGCAGTATGTGCAGACCATCGAGCGCCGCCAGGGCTTGAAAGTCGCGTGTCTCGAAGAGATTGCCTACGGCAATGACTGGATCGACCGCGACCAATTGCTCGAACGTGCGAAGTACTTCGGCAAGACCGGCTATGGCCAATACCTGTACTCACTGGCCGGAGACAACCAGTGAACATCATTGAAACCGCATTGCCCGGCGTGCTGATCATCGAACCTAAAGTGTTCGGTGATGAGCGTGGTTTTTTCTATGAAAGCTTCAACGCCCGGGCCTTCGCAGAGGCCACTGGGCTCAAGCGCAATTTCGTCCAGGACAACCATTCACGCTCGCAAAAAGGTGTGCTGCGCGGCCTGCATTATCAGCTCGAACATACCCAGGGCAAACTGGTGCGCGTCACGGCTGGCGAGGTCTTGGACGTGGCGGTAGACATTCGCCGCAGCTCACCGAACTTCGGGCAGTGGACGGGCGTGCGTTTATCGGCCCAGAACCACCGCCAACTGTGGGTGCCGGAAGGATTCGCGCATGGGTTCGTGGTACTGAGCGACTATGCCGAGTTCTTGTACAAGACCACCGATTACTACCAGCCAAACGCCGAGCGCTGCATCCTGTGGAGTGATCCCACGCTGGCCATTGACTGGGAACTGAACGAGGCGCCACAGCTTTCGACCAAGGATCAGGCTGGCAAGCGGTTGATGGAAGCCGACCTTTTCCCATGAAAATCCTCATCACCGGCCAACACGGCCAAGTCGCCCGCGAGCTGCAACAGCAGCTCCATGAGCTGGGCCAGCTCATCGTACTCGGCCGCGACCAGCTCGACCTGGCCAACCCGGACCAGATCCGCCAACAAGTCCGTGCCCATCGCCCCGACCTGATCATCAACGCTGCGGCCCACACCGCCGTCGACCAGGCCGAAAGCGAACCGGACGCGGCCTTCGCCATCAACGCCATCGCTCCCGGCATCCTCGCGGAGGAAGCCAAAGCCCTGGGCATTCCGCTGATCCACTACTCCACCGACTACGTGTTCGACGGCAACAAACCCGCGCCCTACACCGAAGCCGACACGCCGAACCCGTTGGGCGTCTATGGCCAAAGCAAGCTGGCCGGTGAGGAGGCGATTGCGGCCGTCGGCGGCGAATATCTGATCCTGCGCACCAGCTGGGTCTACTCCAGCCACGGCAAGAATTTCCTGCTGACCATGCAGCGCCTGCTGCAAGAAAAGCCGCAGATGCGCATCGTCGCCGACCAGATCGGTGCGCCGACCTGGGCCGGGACCCTCGCGAGCATCACGCGCGCCTTGATCGAACGTTGGCATGCGGGCAAGGCCGGGGCATGGGGTGTCTATCACCTGACCGCCCAAGGGCAAACCTCATGGTTCGGCTTTGCCGAGGCGATCGCCGGGCATCTGCGCGCTCAAGGCAAACCCTGCGCCGAGCTGGAGGCGATCCCTTCCAGCGCTTACCCGACGCCGGCCAAGCGCCCGCTGAACTCACGCCTGGACTGCAGCCGCCTGCAGCAACAGTGGCAGGTCAGCCTGCCGCAGTGGCCAGACGCATTGCGCGAGTGTCTTGCGAAGCAGCACTAGGCATAATGCGCCTGTACCCACAGGCGCCCGACTCCCATGACTCCTCCCCTTCCGCGAAGACCCCGCTGGCGCAGCCTCGCCCTGTTGGCGTTGTGCCTGGCACCGCTGCTGTGGCCGCTGGAGCACCTGGCCGAGCGCTATTACCGCAGCGAGCTGGCCGGGCAGAACCGCCAGACCCTCGACCTGTACGTCGCCAACCTGCTGGGCACGCTGCACCGCTATGAGGTGTTGCCGCAGATCCTCGGCGACTTGCCGGCCCTGCGTACCGCCCTGGATGCGCCCCAGGTCAGCACCAATCTGACCAACGCCAACCTGCTGCTCAAGGACGTCGCCGCCCAGGCCGGGGTGGAAGTGATGTACCTGATGGACACCACCGGCAAGACCCTCGCCGCCTCCAATTGGGACAAACAGGACAGCTTTGTCGGCCGCAATTTCTCGTTCCGCCCGTATTTTAGCGAGGCCATGGCCGGCCGCCTGGGGCGGTTCTTCGGCCTGGGCACCACCTCGGCCAAGCGCGGCTACTTCTTCGCTGCCGCCGTGCGTGATGGCGATAAAATCATCGGCGTACTGGTGGTCAAGGTTGACCTGGACCACACCGAAAGCCTGTGGGGCAATACCCCGGAACAACTGCTGGTGACCGACCACAATGGCGTGGTGATCCTGACGTCGCGCCCGCAATGGCGCTTCCGCGCCACGCGGCCGCTGACCGCCGAAGAACGCCAGGCGATCATTGCGATCCAACCCTACCCGACGCGCGATCCACAGCCGCTGGCCCTGAGCCCCACGGCGTGGCTGCGCCAGTCCACCGCCATCGCCGAGACCGGCTGGAACGTGGAAATCCTCGCGCCACGCTCGCTGATCAACCGCCCGGTACGCACGGTGGTCGCCGTCGGCGGCGCGACGTTGCTGGTGTTGATGCTGTTGCTGGGGTTGATGATGCAACGCCGTCGACATTATCTGGAGCGCATCGCCTTTGAAGCCAAGGCACGCCGCGAGCTGGAAATGCGCGTGGTCGAGCGGACCAGCGACCTGGAAGGCCTCAACCGCCGCCTCAAACAGGAAGTACTGGAACGCGAACACGCCCAGCAGGAGCTGGTGCGCGCCCAGGACGACCTGGTGCAAGCCGGCAAGCTGTCGGCGCTGGGCACCATGTCGGCGAGTATCAGCCACGAACTCAACCAGCCCCTGGCTGCGATTCGCAGCTATGCGGAAAACGCCGAGATCCTGCTCGACCACGAACGCACCGGCGATGCGCGGGGCAATCTCAAGCTGATCAGCGAATTGACCGGGCGCATGGCCTCGATCATCGCGCACTTGCGCGCCTTCGCCCGCCGCGACCGCCATGCCCCGGAAAGCGTGGCCCTGCAACCGGCGCTGGATGATGCGCTGGCCTTGTTGGCCAAGCGGCGGCGCTCGATGGAGGTCGAGCTGATCCGTGACTTGCCCGAAGCAACCCTGTGGGTCCAGGCTGGCGAAACCCGCCTGCGCCAGGTGCTGGGCAACCTGCTGGCCAACGCCCTTGATGCACTGACCGAGAAAGGCCCGCCGCGCAAACTCTGGCTGAGTGCCCAAACTACCGATCAGGGCGTCAACCTGTACATTCGCGACAACGGCCCGGGGTTTTGCATGGAGGCCCTGGGCCGCGCCAGCGAGCCGTTCTACACCACCAAGACCCGCACCCAGGGCCTGGGGTTGGGCCTGGCGATTTGTGACACCCTGATGCGTGCCTTTGGCGGCGAACTGCTGTTCGCCAACCACAAGGAAGGCGGCGCGCTGTTAACCTTGAAATTGCGCGCCGGCTCGCCGGGCGTCAGTCTGCAACCGTCCGAGGACCGCAGTGTATGAGTATCGATAACCAGATTCAGGTGGTGTTGATCGACGACGATCCACACCTGCGTCAGGCCCTGTGCCAGACCCTGGACCTGGCCGGGCTGAAAGTCCTGACCCTGGGCGAAGCCACCGGCCTCACCGCGCGCCTGTCCCGCGACTGGCCGGGCGTGGTGGTCAGCGATATTCGCATGCCAGGCATGGACGGCCTGGAGTTGCTTGCCGAACTGCACGGCCAGGATCCGGAGCTGCCGGTGCTGCTGATTACCGGCCACGGCGACGTGCCGCTGGCGGTGCAGGCCATGCGCGCCGGCGCCTATGACTTCCTCGAAAAACCCTTTGCCAGCGACGCCTTGCTCGACAGCGTGCGCCGCGCCCTGGCCTTGCGCCGCCTGGTGTTGGACAACCGCAGCCTGCGCCTGGCCCTGAGTGATCGCCAACAACTGAGCACGCGCCTGGTCGGGCATTCGCCACAAATGCTGCGCCTGCGTGAACAGATCGGTGCATTGGCGGCGACCAAGGCCGATGTGCTGATTCTCGGTGAAACCGGCGCCGGTAAAGAAGTGGTCGCGCGTGCGCTGCATGACCTGTCGAGCCGGCGCAGCGGGCCGTTCGTGGCGATCAACGCCGGCGCGCTGGCCGAGTCGGTGGTTGAAAGCGAGCTGTTCGGCCATGAACCCGGCGCCTTTACCGGCGCGCAGAAGCGGCGTATCGGCAAGTTCGAATTCGCCAACGGCGGCACGCTGTTCCTCGATGAAATCGAAAGCATGAGCCTCGACGTACAGGTCAAGCTGCTGCGCCTGTTGCAGGAGCGTGTGGTCGAACGCCTGGGGGGTAACCAGCTGATCCCGCTGGATATCCGCATCATCGCCGCCACCAAGGAAGACCTGCGCCAGTCCGCCGACCAGGGCCGCTTCCGCGCCGACTTGTATTACCGCCTCAATGTCGCGCCGCTGCGCATTCCACCGCTGCGCGAACGCGGCGAGGATGCGCTGATGTTGTTCCAGCACTTTGCCGATGAAGCCAGCAGCCGCCACGGCCTGCCACTGCACGAACTGCAACCGGGGCAACGCGCGCTGCTGCTGCGCCACAGTTGGCCGGGCAATGTGCGGGAGCTGCAAAACGCCGCCGAGCGCTTTGCCCTGGGCCTGGAGCTGGCGCTGGACAACACCCAGGACAACCCGGCCGCAGGCGTGCTGACCTCCACCCCCGGAGGCTTGAGCGAACAAGTCGAACAGTTCGAAAAAAGCCTGATCGCCGCCGAACTCACCCGCCCCCACAGCTCGGTGCGCAGCCTGGCTGAAGCCCTGGGCGTACCGCGCAAGACCCTGCACGACAAGCTGCGCAAGCACGGCCTGAACTTCGCCGACAGCGGCAACCACAGCACCGACGACGAATGACCCCGCCCATCCACCAAGAGGCCGCCATGAGCCGCGACAGCCGTTACCTGGAATCCATCCTGCACCTCGACATCCCCCTCACCCGGGAAATGGGCCTCAAGGTGCTCGGCTGGCAACACGGCCAACTGCAGCTGCACTTGCCGCTGCAAGCCAATATCAACCACAAGAGCACCATGTTTGGCGGCAGCCTCTACTGCGGCGCGGTGCTGGCGGGCTGGGGTTGGCTGCATTTGCGGCTGCGCGAGGAAGGGATCGAGGACGGGCATATCGTGATTCAGGAAGGGCAGATCAGTTATCCGCTGCCGGTGACACGGGATGCGACGGCGGTGTGTCCGGCGCCGGATGAAAAAGTCTGGAAGCGCTTTTTAGCTACATACAAGCGTTATGGGCGGGCGCGGTTGGCGCTGGAGACGTGGATTGTGAATGAGGGCAGTGAGGAGCGGGCGGTGGCGTTTACCGGGCAATACGTCCTGCACCGCTAGCCGTTACAACACAAGACAAATGTGGGAGGGGGGGGCAAGCCCCCTCCCACATTTGAATCTGCTGAAGCCTTAGGATCTGGCTAACGTCAGCAAACGTTCACGCCACGCAGCCTTGGCCGGCAGCGCCAGGAAAAATGGATTCAACAGCGATTCCCGCGCCGGATAGCTGAACGGTTCGCCACTCAACTCCAACACTTCGCCACCCGCGCCCTCCAGCACACCCTGAGCTGCGGCGGTGTCCCATTGCGACGTCGGCGCCAAGCGTGGGTAACAATCCGCACTGCCCTCGGCCAACAGGCAGAATTTCAACGAACTGCCGATGTTCGCCAGCTTCAATGCGCCCAAGCCCTCGCTCAAACCGTCCAGCAAACGCTCCTGCTCAGGGCTGCTATGCCGCCGGCTCGCCACGACGGTAAACGACTCACCCAGCGCTGGCGCCTCGCGCACCTGGATCTGCTTGGGCGCTTCGTTCACGTCCGAACGCCATGCGCCAAGGCCGGCGCCGCCAAAGTAGCAACGGCCGCTGGTGGGCATGGACACCACGCCAAACACCACGCGGCCCTGTTCGATCAAGGCCACGTTGACGGTAAATTCTTCACTGCCGGCAATAAATTCCTTGGTGCCGTCCAGCGGGTCCACCAGCCACCAGCGCTGCCAACCGGCGCGCACACTCTGGTCGATATCGGCGTCTTCTTCGGACAACACTGGAATGCTCGGGTCCAGCGCGGTCAGGCCGGCGAGAATCAAGTGGTGAGCAGCCAGGTCCGCCGCCGTAACCGGCGAATCATCAGCCTTGGACGTCACCGCCACATCCGCTCGCCAATACGGCAGGATCACCTCACCCGCCTGGCGAGCCAGCTCAATGACTGGGGCGATAAACGGGTGGCCTAAAAACAGTTCGCTCATGCAGTAAACGCTCCACGCTGAATCAACAAATCTCGCACCAGGTACAGCGCGGCCAGGGCGCGGCCTTCGCTGAATTGCTCGTTTTGCGCCAGTTGCGACAACTCACGCAAGTTGACCCGGTCCACACGCATAGGTTCGGGCTCATCGCCTTCCAGGCGCTCTTCATACAGATCGGTAGCCAGCACCACCTGGATTTTCTGGCTCATGTAACCGGGAGACAGCGACAACTCGGTGAGGTGCTCCAGCTGGCGTGCGCCGTAGCCTGCTTCTTCCTTGAGCTCGCGGTTCGCCGCGGCCAGTACATCCTCTCCGGGCTCGATCAAGCCTTTGGGCAAGGACACTTCATATTCGTCGGTACCGCCGCAGTATTCTTCCACCAGCAACGCGTGATCTTCGTCGATCATCGCCACGATCATCACCGCGCCGTAGCCGGCACCGCGGCCTACCAGGCGCTCGTAGGTCCGTTCTACGCCATTGGAAAAGCGCAATTGCACTTCCTCCACGCGGAACAAACGGCTACTGGCGACTATTTCGCGGGCGAGGACGGTGGGTTTCTGGCGCATAAACGGCTCCTTGGCGTGATCGGGTTACTATACCGTGGCTTTTCCGATTGTCTGTGTCGGATATCTTTACTTACATGAGACCGCCCCAATGCCCTCGTTGCCCTGGCACGCCATCGACACCGTCCTGCTGGACATGGACGGCACCCTGCTTGACCTGCACTTCGACAACCATTTCTGGATGGAACACCTGCCGCAGCGCTATGCCGAGCTGCACGGGGTCAGCCGCGCGATGGCCGAGATGGAATTGCAGCCGCTGTTCGAGCGTAATGCAGGGCAATTACAGTGGTATTGCCTGGATTTCTGGAGCACCGAGCTGAAGATTCCGGTGCGCGAGCTCAAGCTCGAAACCGCCCACCTGATCGCCCTGCGCCCGGATGCCGATACCTTCCTGGCGGCGATCAAACAGGCCGGCAAGCGGGTGATACTGATCACCAATGCGCATCGCGATTCGCTGTCGTTGAAGTTGGAACGCATTGAACTGGCGCCGTATTTCGAGCGATTGATCAGTTCCCACGACTACGGCTTCGCCAAGGAAAACCCACAGTTCTGGGATGCCTTGCAAGCCGATATCGCCTTCGACCCGGCCCGCAGCCTGTTTATCGACGACACCTTGCCGATCCTGCGCAGTGCCCGCGAATTTGGCGTGGGGCATTTGCTGGCGGTGAAAGAGCCGGACAGTAAGAAGGGCCCCAAGGACACGGGTGAGTTTGCGGCGGTGGGGGATTATCGGGATCTCATTGTCGGACTCGAATAAAAGGCGGGAGGGAGCCTGCTCCCTCCCGCCTTTCGGCCCAGGTATTACTCAGGAATACGCAGTGTCTGGCCTGGATAAATTTTGTTCACATCCTTGAGCTGCGGCTTATTCGCCTCAAAGATCTTGTTGTACTGGTTGGCATTGCCATACACCGCCAGGGAAATAGCGCTGAGCGTGTCGCCCTTTTTGACCACCACGAAACGGGCGGCGGCAACTACCGGGCCGGATACAGTGATCTGGTCATCAACGCTCGCAACACCTTCAATGTTGCCGACCGCCAAAAGGATTTTCTCTTTCTCTTCCTGACTGGCGACTGTCCCCGTAAGGGTGACCTTGTCACCCTCGACGGTGGCGTGAACGTCTGGATTGCCCAGTCCGACTTTTTCGATATGTTTTTTCAGCTCTTCACTCGCGTTCGCATTCCCCGGCGTCAGCAGGTCGATCAACTTCTCGCCGGCTTCCTTAACAAAGCTAAAAATACTCATGGTGCGCTCTCCTTGGTAGTGGATGTCCAGATGCTCAAGACTAGACCAGTCCTGCCGACCTGGGTTCCGACCTGACCACAGACCCAAACGCGCTAGAATCCCCCCGCCATTGGAATAAGCCCTGGAGCGAAGATGGACATCAAACAGCTGAAATTCCTCATCGCCCTCGACGAGACGCGTCACTTCGGCCAGGCGGCGGCGCGTTGCCACATCACCCAGCCGACCCTGTCGATGCGCCTGCGTAGCCTGGAAGAAGAGTTGGACCTGCCCCTGGTAAATCGCGGCCAGCGCTTCGAAGGCTTCACAGCGCCCGGCGAACGGGTACTGGCCTGGGCACGCACGGTGCTCGCGGCGTACGACGGTCTACAGGCCGAAGCCGCTGCCTGTCGCGGCAACCTTGTGGGTACATTGCGCCTGGGGGTGGTGCCGCTGTCGAGCTTCGATCCATTGGCGTTGATGCAGCAATTACACAAAGAGCACCCAAGCCTGCGGTTTGAGCTGTCGGCGCTCAGCTCCGAACAAATCCTCGAACAGCTGGCGAGCAATCGCCTTGACCTCGGCGTGTCGTACCTCGAGCGGCTGGATAACGAACGTTTTGACTCCCTCGCCCTCGGCGAAACCCGCATGGGTCTGCTCTACGACCAGCGTTATTTCAGCTTCGGCGACACGCCGTTGAGCTGGGAGGCGCTGACCGAACTGCCACTGGGCATGCTCACCAGTGGCATGCACTTTCGCCAGTCCATCGACCATAACTTCCACAGCCGCGGCCTGAACCCGCAGCCACTGTTGCAGACGGATGCGGTGCATCAGTTGTTACAAGCTGTGCATGGCGGATTGTGTTGCGCGGTGATGCCGCTGGATGGTGGCCTCGATGCGCTGACCGAGCATTTGCGTCTGCAACCCATTGAAGACGCCCACACCTTGGCGCGCCTGGGGCTGATCATGCGGCGCAGCGCTCCACGGTCGGCACTCGCAGAAGCGTGTTTCGCGCTGTTTCAGAAATCGCAAAAAGCGTCTTGATCGACGTCATCTATCGGCAGATCAGTACTGACAATTAGACGCGACGCTTTGTCGCGCCTAGTCTAATCACTGATCAATCCGTCGGTGGTACTGCCTCATGAACGCCAAGCGCCCAGCCTGCGCGGCGCCCGCCTCTGAAACGACCGCGCCCGTTGCCAGCCAGAGCTACCAGTTTTGTAATCTCGAACACACGGAAGTCGCCAGCACAGCATTGGCGGAGGAAGTGGCGTTGGCGATTGCCTACAACGACATCAGCCAGGCCGTCATGTTGGTGACGCCGACGGACCTTGAAGACTTTATCGTCGGCTTCAGCATCGGCAGCGGCATTATCACCGACGTTAGCGACATTTATGACCTGAAGCTCAGCGGTTCGGGTTCTACCCACTATGCCCAGGTGCAGATCTCCAGCCGCGCCTTCTGGAACCTCAAGCAGCAGCGCCGCCAATTGGCAGGCACCAGTGGCTGCGGCCTGTGTGGCGTGGAAGCGGTGGAGCAGGCCTTGCCGGACCTTCAAGTGCTGCCCGGCGCGCCGTTGCCGCCGGCTGAATGGCTCGATGGCCTGCGCCAGCGCATCAGCGCGTTTCAGCCCTTGGGCCAGCACAGCGGCGCAGTGCATGCGGCGGTGTTCATGAATAAAGATGGCGAACTGTTGCTGGGCCGCGAAGACATTGGCCGGCACAACGCGCTCGACAAGTTGATCGGCGCGTTGATCCGCCAAAACATCCCGACTGACGGCGGCCTGGCGATCGTCACCAGCCGTTGCAGCCTCGAATTGATTCAAAAAGTCCTGCGTGCCGGCATCCAGACCCTGGTCAGCCTGTCGTCACCCACCGGTTTGGCGCTGCAATGGGCGCGCCGGCATAACCTCAATCTTATCCACCTGCCGCAGAAAAGCGCGCCGCGGGTCTACAGCCCTGCGATGGAGTACCAGCCATGAGCAATCACCACCAAGCCGACCAAACCCCAACCCCGCGCTACAAGCCTTATAAAGGCCCGGCGGGCGGCTGGGGCGCGCTGATCAGCGTGGCGCAGGCATGGCTGACCAGCGACAACGCGCTGAAAAATATCCGCATGATGCTCAAGACCAACCAGAACGGCGGCTTCGACTGCCCGGGTTGCGCCTGGGGTGACTCGCCGGAAAGCGGCATGGTCAAGTTCTGCGAAAACGGCGCCAAGGCAGTGAACTGGGAAGCCACCAAGCGCCGTGTCGATGCGGCATTTTTCGCCAAGCACAGCGTCACTGCATTGCTGGAGCAGAGCGACTATTGGCTGGAATACCAGGGCCGCCTGACCGAACCGGTCAGCTATGACGCCGAAACCGATCGCTACAAGCCCATCAGCTGGGAAGCGGCGTTCGCGCTGATCGGCAAGCACCTCAATGCATTGCCCAGCCCGGACATGGCCGAGTTCTACACTTCGGGCCGCGCCAGCAACGAAGCGGCTTATCTGTACCAGCTGTTTGTGCGCGCCTACGGCACCAACAACTTCCCGGATTGCTCGAACATGTGCCATGAGGCCAGCGGCGTAGCCCTGGCGCAAAGCGTGGGCGTCGGCAAAGGCACCGTGACCTTTGATGACTTCGAGCATGCCGACGCGATTTTCGTCTGGGGCCAGAACCCCGGCACCAACCACCCGCGCATGCTCGAACCGCTGCGTGAAGCGGTCAAGCGCGGTGCTCAGGTGGTGTGCATCAACCCACTCAAAGAGCGCGGCCTGGAACGCTTCCAGCACCCGCAACACCCGCTGGAAATGCTCACCAACGGCGACAAGCCGACCAACACCGCGTACTTCCGCCCGGCGCTGGGTGGCGACATGGCCATCCTGCGCGGCATGGCCAAGTTCCTGTTGTTGTGGGAGCGCCAGGCCCAGGCCGAAGGCAAGGAAGCCGTGTTCGACCACGACTTCCTCAACGAACACACGGCCAATGTGCTGGACTACTTGGGCCAGATTGACGACACGTCCTGGGATGAAATCGTCGCGCAGTCGGGCCTGAGCCTGGTCGAGATCGAGCAAGCGGCGCGCATGTACGCCAAAGGCAAGAACGTGATCATGTGCTGGGCGATGGGCATCACCCAACACCGTCACTCGGTGCCGACCATCCAGGAAATCGCCAACCTGATGCTGCTGCGCGGCAACATCGGCCGCCCAGGCGCCGGCCTGTGCCCGGTACGTGGCCACAGCAACGTGCAGGGCGACCGCACCATGGGCATCAACGAACGCCCACCAGTAGCGTTCCTTGACGCCCTGGAGCGCCGCTTCCAGTTCCAGGTGCCGCGCACCAACGGGCACAACGTGGTGGAAGCGATTCACGCCATGCTCGAAGGCCGCTCCAAGGTGTTTATCGGCCTGGGCGGCAACTTCGCCCAAGCCACCCCGGACAGCCCGCGCACCTTCGAAGCACTGCGCAATTGCGACCTGACCGTACAGATCAGCACCAAGCTCAACCGCAGCCACCTGACCCACGGTAAAGACGCGCTGATCCTGCCGTGCCTGGGCCGTACCGACATCGACATCCAGGCCGAAGGCCCGCAAGCGGTGACGGTGGAAGACTCGTTCAGCATGGTCCACGACTCCAACGGCCAGCTGCAGCCACTGTCGAAGCTGATGAAATCCGAACCGGCGATTCTCGCAGGTATCGCGGCCGCAACCCTGGGCAGCAAACCGGTGGACTGGAACTGGCTGGTGGCTGACTACAGCCGCATTCGCGACCTGATCGCCGACACCATCCCAGGTTTCAAGGATTTCAACGAGCGCCTCAAGCACCCCGGTGGTTTCTACCTGGGCAACTCCGCCGGTGCGCGCCGCTGGAATACGCCGTCGGGCCGCGCCAACTTCCGCCCGAATATCCTGCCCAAGGACCTGATCCACGAACGCACCCACGCCACCGGGCGCGTGCCGGACCTGATCATGCAGTCGATGCGCTCCCACGATCAGTACAACACCACTATTTATGGCCTGGACGACCGTTATCGCGGGGTCAAAGGCCAACGTGACGTGCTGTTCGTCAACGAAGCCGACATCATTCGCCTGGGCTTCAAGCCAGGGCAAAAGGCCGACATCGTGTCGCTGTGGGAAGACGGGCGTGAACGCCGCGTGAAGGGCTTTACCTTGCTGGCGTTTGATATTCCAGCAGGGCAGGCCGCCGCTTACTACCCGGAAGTGAACCCGCTGGTGCCGCTGGAGAGCACCGGGGATGGCAGCCACACGCCAACCTCGAAGTTCGTGGCGATTCGCCTGGAAGCGGCGAGTGACAGCGGCCTCATTATGGCGCGCTCGGCATAAAATCTTCAGGCACAAAAAAGGCCGCTTTTGCATAAAAGCGGCCGTTCCGAAGTAGTTAAAGACTCGTAAAAATCACTTAAGTTCCCCATACAAAACAGCAACTTAGCAAATTGTATACAACCTGTACCACTGGTCGGTTTTCGATTGTCAGCCCCCCGATACAACCTCAGGATCGCGCCGTCATCCTCTTGAGGTCTCTCTATGAAGTTCTCCTCGATTCTCTTGTTGTCCCTTGGCCTGGTCAGTGGCGCAGCCATGGCCGGTGGCACCACCGAAGCCGGTGTGGGCGGCGCATTGGGCGGGGTACTCGGTTCAGTTGTGGGCCAGCAGATCGGCGGTAACACCGGTTCGGCCATCGGCGCAGCCCTGGGCGGCGCAGG
>NZ_JBAWDE010000002.1:0-1516 GCF_049590575.1 Pseudomonas sp. | reverse complement strand
ACAGGTGCACCTCGGCGCCGGGCTGCAGCGCGGCCAGTTGCACGGCATCGGCCTTGGTGTCGGCCAGGCCTTTGCCGCAACCACTGGAACCGGTGCAGGCGATCAAGCGCGCCAGCGGTTGGTCGGCCGAACACAGGAAGCCCAACTGCTGCAGGCGTTCGGTGACCGCCGCAGGGTGTTTGACATTGGGCAGCAGCACGCCCTGCCAGGGCGTGAAGCGCAGCGTGCCGTCACCCTGCTCGCGGGCGAGCTGCGCGACGCCGTTGAGCATCGTCGAATCGAGACGGCCCAAGGGCGCCACGGCGGCGACGTAATATTGGTCTTGCTGGCGCTGTGGATAACTCCCGAGGTGCAGCAACGCGCCGCTGGCCGGGCGTTTGAAGCCGTCCACCGACAGCAGCGGCAGCGTTAGATGCCCCATGAAGTTATCCACAGCCAGATGGCGCATGCGGGTTTGCGTGGGGGTCGCCAGGTCGAGAAACAGCTCCAACACTGCAACGACCAGCGCGTGGCCCTGCTCCAGCGGCACGGCTGCCAGCGGCGCATCCAGCCCCGGGCAACCGGCCAGGCCAAAGGCGAGCAGGGTTTGGCCGTCGCGCTCAAACGCCGACAACCACAGGTCGTGGTGATGTTCGAGCATCGCCAGGGCCTCGCCGCCATCCAGCTGCACGGCGAACTTGGCCGACAGCTGATGAAACCGCGGATGGTTTTGCAGCGTGGCGAGGATCTGCTCGGCCAGCGGGCGCGTATCGAACAGCATCTGCGGGTCGATACCGGCGCTGGGGCTGAGCATCAGGTTGCGCACGTCGTCGCCGGCGGCGTTGTTCGGGCCAAGGCCGGCGGCGAGCAGTGCGGCGATCAGGGCGTCCTGCTCGGCGCCGATCCCACGGATCTGCAGGTTGGCGCGGTTGGTTGCCTCGATCACCCCGCCCGCATAGGCCTGGGCCGCATCAGCCACGGCGTGGGCCTGGACAGCGCTGATCGAACCACCGGCGAGCTTGATCCGGCAAATGCCGCCGTCCAGCGCCTGGACAATACGCAGCAACCCCGGACAAGCCGAGGGGCGCAAGGTATTTAGAGCGGGCGTTGGGTTCACGGGGCTACCGGTTGACGGGTAAAGGCGCGGTATTATGCCTGCTTTGTCCGGCGGCATGAAAAGCCTGCCCGTCGGATGTCGTTCAAGGAATTGATATGTCGCCCTGGCTGACGGTTGTAGGCATCGGTGAAGACGGCTTCAAGGGGCTCGGCAGAAATGCCCGGCATGCCCTGTTGCGCGCCACTCGGATTATAGGCGGCCAGCGCCAGTTGGACTTGTTGCCGGTGTGTATTCGCGGTGAACGCCAGCTGTGGCCGAGCCCGTTTTCCCTGGAGCCGGTGCTGACGCGGCGCGGCGAGCCGGTGTGCGTGCTGGCCAGCGGCGACCCGATGTTCTATGGCGTGGGCGCCAGTTTGGCGCGGCAGGTGGCGGCGGACGAATTGCTGATTTTGCCGGCGCCGTCGTCGGTGTCGCTGGCGG
>NZ_JBAWDE010000001.1:0-2002 GCF_049590575.1 Pseudomonas sp. | reverse complement strand
GGCGGCAATACGCAATGCACCGGGTCGGTGATATGGCTGGGGGTCATCGTCCAGGTATGCACGGGATTACCCCGAGCGTTATAGGTCATGGGCGCCACACGCGGCGCCGATGGGTTATCGGTCATAGTGGGTCTCCATTATCAAGCCATTCCAATACGAGCCCTTCCAGCCTCATGCCCTGTTGCAGGGTGACGAAGCCTTGCGCATCGGTGCGGCCTTCGAAACGTGCGCCATCCTTGCGCACCAAGGCATAGGCGCGGTCGCGGATGGGTTTGCCGTCGTTGAAGAAAGTTTGAAAGCGTTCGTTGAACGAGGTGCTGGGCCAGCTATTGAGTTCCGTGGCGGCATTGCTTGGATCAATGAAGTACTTGTTCGCAGCCTTCACCGTAAAATCACCAGGCATCCCCAGCTCGATATTGCCACCCTGCATCTTGATATAAGCCCCACCGCACAACAGGGTGATGTGCTTGTCTGCCGCCACCAGCACGTGTTGCTGGCTGGCGCTGATTTCCACGCTCTGGTCCGCTTGCACATGGATGCTGTTGTGCTGGGCTTGCAACAGCAGTTGGCCGTTGTGGGCGATATGCCGCATGTCGCCCCCCTGGGCAAACAGGCCGATTTCGTCACCCGCATTGATCACCACTTTTTGGCCGGCGGTGAATTGCTGGTTGTGTTGCGCCACGCTGTCAATGTGTTCACCTGCGCCCAGGGCGATACTGCGCGACGTAGCGGCAGCGATCCCGGCAGGCCCGCTCAGCGCGATGATGGGTCGTGCGCCATTGCCGGAGCCGTCGGCTTGATCATTTGCGCCATGCCCCAGCGCATTCACTGCATCGGTCAGGGATTTTTGCGGCTGTGAATCCAGGGCAATGCCTTGAGCGTTTTCGGCAGATGCGCCCAGCTGTCTGGCCAACGTCAGCGCGGCTTGTAACACCTCAATCACCTGTTGGCGTTCCAGTTGACCCGCACCGGCCTTCAGTTGAGCTTCGGCGGTCAGCAGCAACCCTTTCGCTGCGCGCAATGCGCCGTGACCATCGGTACGCAACTCAAAACCTTCGCCCCTTGGTCGGCCACCTCCGTAGTGGCGTGGATGAGTGAGGTAGCCCAGGTGCAGCGCGCTATGTTCGTGATCACTCATCAGCGCAGCACTGATTTGCGCGGTGGTGTCGTCGATGCGCAACTCGTTGGCCCGAGTGCCCTTGAACTCACGGCTTTTGGTCGTCGCCACAGCGTTGAGCTTGGGCAGTTCGTAGGGCGGCAGATTGGTTTGCCGGTAGGTCCGCCCCGTGGCGATCGGCTGGTCAGGATCTCCATCCAAAAAGCTTATGATCAGTTCCTGATTCACCCGTGGCACGGCCATGGCGCCCCAGGTCGCGCCGGCCCAGCCTTGAGCTACACGGATCCAGCACGAACTCTGGTCGTTGTTCTTGTCCGAGCGATCCCACGGGAACTGCACCTTGACCCGGCCCCATTCATCGCAATAAATCTCCTCGCCGGGCGGGCCGACCACCGTGGCGATCTGCGGGCCGTCGATGCAGGGTTTGTCACGCAGCGGGGCTTTCCAGTCGGAGGTCCAGCGGATGGCGCTGGCCTTTAGTTCATAGGAGGTGCCGAGGTCACTGCCGAACGCTTCCTCCTGCAAGCTGGTGTGTTGCTTGCCTTCGTGCCTGATGGCGATGGTGCGCCAGCGGTCGTTGAAGTCCTCGCGCGGATGGTCGTTGAGGTCGAACGCCAGCCCCGGTTGCAGGCGCTCATCGTCGCCTTCCAAGTGGGCCAGCTTGGCGTCGTTGCGCAGGGCAGTCAGACGCGTTTTGGTAAAAGGCTTGCCGGCGATATCGCGCTTGTAGCGACCGGGGTAGTCGTAGCGTTCGTAATCTTTGTGCTGGTTGTTGAGGTCCTGATCGCCGGTGGCGGTGTGCTGTTGGTTGTAGCGCGGATGGGTGAAGGTGTAGTCGCGCTGCACCTGCATGGCGGTGCGCACCTGTTCGGTGTAGTGAAAGCG